>JALONJ010000040.1 GCA_025455045.1 Microscillaceae bacterium
GAACGCTTGAAAAGAAGTTTGATAATTCCATCACAATATTTTATTTCGCAAAGATATTCCTTTTTTTTAGAAATTAACATTACTGCCCTCCGGGGGCAGCAGGGTTGTTAAGTTCTCTTTTTGAGCCAAATTTTATTCGCCGTTAGACCTCACCCCCTTCCCCTCTCCCCTTGAGAGGGGGAAGATTCAGGAAGCCCCTCCCGGAAAGGGAAGGGGTTTGGGGTGGGGTTGTATTCAGAACTTAACAACCCCCTCCGGGGGCAGGGGGCTTAGAAACTGTCCGAACTATTGATTAAAAAAATACCATTTAATAAAACTATTTGAAATGCTCAAATTTCCCCAAAAATAGTCTGTACCGTAGGTCTGACTATTTTTGGGGAAATTTGATAAAGATTGAATTAATTGAAGTATCGTTTGATAGCTAAAAATAATACAAATTGAAAGTTTATAAGAGTTCAAAGTTATTCAATTCACAGACATAAGTATTTGATAATCAAGTAATTACAAAAAGATTTGCGTTATTTTATGCAAAATCTTTAGCGCAAAAACTTGATTTTGTAATATTTTTGTTCTCGAATAGTGATTTGAATGACTGCTCCATAATCGAGGTCAAGGCGAAATACTTTTTCAATCGGAATATGCAGCAAGTGCGCCAACAGGCTCTGTATCACCCCAAAGTGAGTAACAATCCCGGCTTCTTCATGTCCATAGGTCAAAAACTCTTCCCAAAAATCTACACTTCGAGCTACGAGCTGGGCATTGGATTCGCCATTGGGCGTAGGTTCGGTAGCAATGTTTTTGAGCCAATAATCCAAAACTTCGGGGGCAAGCTCATCCCAGCGTTTCATCTCCCAATCGCCAAAGTGCATTTCCTGAATACGCGCATCGATGGTGAGCGAAGAACCTTGTAAACTCTCTGCCAACAATCGACATCTTTGCAAAGGGCTTGAATACAAAGGAATAGATTGGTGATTGGCTACCAAAGCCTTGATTTCATTGGCTTCTTGCGCAAAGGTATCGGCAAGGGGCAGGTCAGTTCTTCCGTACATATACCCGCGCGTAATCGCGGGAGCCGTATGACGAATCAAAAAAAATTTTTGTTGCATTGTGGGGTATTCAATTGACTTTCAATCTAAGCAATAGCAGTAGTTTTAATTGCTAAACTATTGATAATCAAATAGTTATGGATTAAAGATAGCACACGCATAAAATACTTCTAAAAAACTGATATATCGAGCTTTTTGTTTTATTAAATTTACATTCAAAATAGGATATAAGTAATTGATAATCAAATATTTATATAATAATATCAAAAAAAAACAAACATTGACCTAAAAAACGCATTTGTTCTTATAAGCAACTCAATACGGGTGCATTTCAAATTTACGTTTTAAAACCTCTCCTCTGAGCGAGGGAATCTAAGGAATAAATTTGAAATTCACCCATTCAATACCCCTCGAATATGCACTTAAACGCCGATTATACCAAGCATTTGTTACAATTCAAATTTGCGGCAGGTACTTCGCGGGGCGTACTTACCGAAAGATACGCCTATTTTGTCCGCCTCATCTCCCGCGAAAACCCTCAACTCGAGGGCTGGGGTGAGGCTTCGCCCTTGAGCGGTTTGAGTATAGACGACCGCCCCGATTTTGAACAAAATCTTCAAAAGTTTATCCGCCAAATTAAGCAAGTGATTATTTCACAAAATACTGATAATCAATGGGTTAGTGATATGATCTCCCCCGAATTTCCGGCAATTCGATTTGCCTTCGAAACGGCTTGGCTCGATATACAAAATGGCGGCAAACGCCTTATTTTTGACAATCAATTTAGTCAAGGTAAACAGGCTCTTACTATCAATGGCTTGATATGGATGGGTAAGCCCGACTTTATGCAAAAACAAATTGAAGACAAATTGATAGAAGGCTTTACTTGTCTCAAAATGAAAATTGGAGCGATTGATTTTGCCCGCGAAGTAGCCATCTTGAAGGCAATTCGCGCCCGATTTTCTGCCCAACAAATTACCTTGCGGGTAGATGCCAATGGGGCTTTTACCCCTGCGGAAGCCCTCGAGAAACTAAAAATCCTCAGCGATATGGATTTACATTCTATTGAGCAACCTATCCGCGCCGGTCAAGTCGAGGAAATGGCACAACTCTGTCAAACCTCGCCTTTGCCGATTGCGCTGGACGAAGAACTGATTGGAGTATGGCGCACCGATGACAAACGAAAACTTTTGCAAACCATTCGCCCGCCTTATATTATTTTGAAACCTACGCTCTTGGGAGGTTTTAGAAGTTGCGAAGAATGGATAACTGTGGCAGAAAAATTATTGATTAATTGGTGGATGACTTCAGCTTTGGAAGCCAATATCGGGCTGAATGCCATCAGTCAATTTACGGCGCAGTGGGCTAATCCTCTCCCCCAAGGTTTGGGAACGGGGGCATTGTATCACAATAATTTGGAATCACCGCTTACCCTCAAAGGCGAGCAACTGAGCTACGACCCACGCAAAAATTGGGAAAGCCCTCAATTTGCTTTACCCACTGAATTTTGATACAAATGATTATTTTTTTGACTTTTGTGAGCTTCTAACCCCCAAATTTGTTTGTATCATTCAAGTTGGATCATAAGATTTTTTGTGTAAAAGAGCTAACTTGGTGAAAAATAATAACCCTGCCCTACTAAAATTATAAATCGCTGATAACCAAGGGTTTAAATTTTGTATATTGGTCCGCCAAGGGCGGGCGAACAATTCATAAAGTGCTGGTTATCAAGTTCTAAAAATCATAATATGAAATCATAATTTATTGAAAATGAAGTATTTACAAATTTTGGCTCCAATAGCAATTTTGTTGATTGTGTGGGGATTTCAACCGCAACTGCCAACTGCCGAGAAAGAATTGATGACTTTGGTGATTACCGGTAACGAATTGGGCACTAATCTCAAAGCTCGCATCAGTGTCAATGGGGAAGAATATACTCAAGAAAACCTAAGCCCCAAGGTGCTAAACTTGAAAGAAGATTATAATTTTAATCCGGTTTTGCGCCTCCTGCGTGAGTACCAGCGCGGGGGCTGGCGCATTGTGAGCAACAATATGAGTGTGCTGGAAAAAAACGCCAATGACGAAAAAATCTATAATTATTTTCTTTTGGAGCGCGAAAAACCCGCTTTTAAAAAATAATTTTTAAGATTCAATTTTTTGTCAATTATTTGCGTATAAAAATAAAACCCCAACCCGTTGAGGGGCAGGGACAACAATACAATTCATTCATTTTTTACAAAAAATAAAAACTATGTACGGAGCAGGCGGAACCGATGGGGGTACAACCCGATTTTTTTTAGGATTTATTATGTTGGTCATTGGCGGCTATTTATTTCTACGCTCGGTTCACGTAGATTTTGGCTTGGGCTATCATCTTTATAATTATGGCGGGGTAGGCATTACCACCGGTTATATCCTAATTCCGATGTTATTTGGAATAGGAATGGTTTTTTTCAATTATCGCAATCTGATAGGCTGGTTTTTGACTTTGGGGTCATTGGCGGCGTTGGTGTTTGGGATTATTGTCAATACGCGTTTTCGTTTGGAGCGAATGGACGCTTTTCAATTGATAGTCATTTTGGTCTTGATGGTTGGAGGATTGGGTTTGTTTTTGAGTTCATTTCGGTCGTATTCCGACAATTAATTCAAACCAAAGTCATCATTTTTAAGTTTATTATACAAAATTAAATGATTGATAATCAATTAGTTATATTTTATTATCAATGGATTGAATTTTAAAAGCCCTATGGATTGTTTTTTATTAAAATTCAAAATCATTTTATATACTACTCAATGCAAGAGTTATTAGTTGTTATCATATTTATTGGGGCAGTGATTTATTTAATCAATCGCTTTCGCCAAGATTTTCGCGCCAAATCAGCCGGATGTGCCAAAGGTTGTGGCACTTGCCAGGCAACCGACCTCAGCAAAAAAATTGGCGACTTACCCAAAGTCTAATCTATTTTTTTTGTTAAAATATGGACAATCCGCCAGAGGCGGACACAGTCAAATAGTACGTGAAGTAATATTAGGAATAGTTATGAAATAAAGTAAACTTTTTAAAAGCATAACTAACTGAAAATCAGGCAATTAAATAATTCCAAATTCCTTAGTTTCCTTATACAACACTTCGGATATTTTTTATAAGTGCTTGATTATCAGTTAGTTATTCTATTTCAAATATTTTTTATAACTACCTGATAATCAAGCACTTAGCAAATGAATAGGAAAAGAACCTCCGCCTCTGGCGGAGCAGGTGGCTTAGAAGCCAGAAACTGTTCGAACCATTGTTTATATCATTACAGAATTTTATTTATAATTCCTGAAAACATAAATAAACCACAAACAAAAAGCCCCCAAACCGAAATTTGGAGGCTTTTTTATTTTATAGGGAAATGAATATGAAATAAAACAAACGATGAAAGTTTATAATCAATGACTTAAAAATTATTCGCTATGTGTTATTCATTATTCACTGATTCTTACATCATTCCACCCATTCCACCACCCATTGGCGGCATTGCTGGGGCATTTTCTTCAGGGAGGTCAGCTACCACAGCCTCAGTAGTCAATAGCAACGAAGCTACCGAAGCAGCGTTTTCAAGTGCCAAACGAGTTACTTTGGTAGGGTCCACTACACCAGCCGCAAACAAATCTTCGTATTTGTCAAGGCGAGCATTGTAACCAAAGCTATCTTTGCCTTCTTTTACTTTATTGACTACTACTGAGCCTTCGCCACCGGCATTAGCCACAATAGTACGCAAAGGCGATTCCAAAGCAATGCGGATAATGTTTACCCCGGTAGCTTCGTCTTCGTTGGCAGGTTTTACATTGCCCAATACATCAATAGCGCGCAACAAAGCCACGCCACCACCGGTTACTACGCCTTCTTGTACGGCGGCGCGCGTAGCGTGCAAAGCATCGTCCACGCGGTCTTTTTTCTCTTTCATTTCTACTTCGGTAGCGGCACCGATGTAAAGAATAGCTACTCCGCCTGACAATTTCGCCAAACGCTCTTGCAATTTTTCACGGTCATAATCCGAAGTAGTGTTCTCAATTTGCGCTTTGATTTCTTTGATGCGGGCTTCGATATTGGCTTTTTTACCAACTCCATTTACGATGGTTGTATTGTCTTTATCAACCAAGATTTTTTCGCTACGACCCAAATAGTCGATGGTCGCATTTTCCAATTTATAACCTCTTTCTTCGCTGATTACAGTACCACCGGTCAAGATAGCAATATCTTCCAACATTGCTTTGCGGCGGTCGCCAAAGCCCGGAGCTTTTACGGCACACACTTTCAATGCCCCGCGAATTTTGTTTACAACCAAAGTAGCCAAAGCCTCGCCGTCCACATCTTCGGCGATGATTAACAAAGGACGACCGGTTTGGGCTACGGCTTCCAATACTGGCAAAAGCTCTTTCATAGAAGATACTTTTTTCTCCGAAATCAAGATGAAGGCATTTTCCAACTCAGCTTCCATATTTTCGGTATTGGTTACGAAGTAAGGCGACAAATAGCCACGGTCAAACTGCATACCTTCTACAGTTTTTACTTCGGTTTCAGTTCCACGGGCTTCTTCGACGGTGATTACGCCTTCTTTGCCCACTTTGTCCATTGCGTTGGCAATCATTTGCCCGATTTCTTCGTCGCCGTTGGCAGAGATTGTAGCTACTTGGGCAATTTCTTGAGTAGAGCTGATAGATTTTGATTGGGTTTTGAGGTGATTTACCACCACGTGAACAGCTTTGTCGATACCACGTTTCAAATCCATTGGGTTGGCACCGGCGGCTACGTTTTTCAAACCGGCATTGAAGATCGCTTGCGCCAATACGGTGGCAGTAGTAGTACCATCACCGGCACTGTCGGCGGTTTTGGAAGCTACTTCTTTGGCTAGTTGCGCGCCCATATTCTCGATGGGGTCTTTCAATTCAATTTCTTTGGCTACGGTTACGCCGTCTTTGGTGATGGCCGGTGCGCCAAATTTTTTGTCAAGGATTACATTGCGTCCTTTGGGACCCAAAGTTACTTTCACAGCATCAGCCAAAGTATCCAAACCCTTTTTGAGTTTTTCTCGGGCTTCGGTATCGAAAAATAATTGCTTTGCCATAATTTTAATTTTTTTAGAAATTCGTTTAAAGAATTTTTTGAAATAATATTTTGATGAATAATTAAATGGATTTTAAAAATTTTAAGTAACTAATTGATAATCAATTGGTTACAAAAAATTTATTGCCAATCGTTAGATAACTGCAAAAATATCGGACTCGCGCATAATCAAGTATTCTTTACCCTCGACGGTAATTTCAGTGCCAGCATATTTGCCATAGAGTACAGTATCACCCACTTTAACTTGCGGTTTTACCACCGTACCATTTTCAGCTGTTTTGCCTTCACCTACTGCGACAATTTGACCTTTTTGCGGTTTTTCTTTGGCGGTATCGGGGATGATGATACCAAAGGCGGTTTTTTCTTCAGCTTGAGCCGGTTCTACCAGAACACGGTCTGCCAATGGTTTGATGTTTAATGCCATACAACAGTTATTAAAAATTTGGTTTACAATTGATTTTAAAATTTTAGCTTGCAAAGGTACACTCTTTTTTTATCATTTTTTGTACCAAGCCAATTTTTGACAGAAATGCTGACATTTTTTCCGATTTTCGAAATTCCCTTTTGACAAAAAATATTTTACATTAAAATTCAATTTCCTAATTATTTTCCTTATAAAAATACTTTTTTGATTAATTAAAATGGTTTTTAATTGATTTTTTAGAATAATATTTGGTTATGACAGATTTTCTTGTTTTTATGGTGAGGCGGTGGAGTTATCAATGAGTTATTGAGATAACGGCATTGGTTTGGGCAAGATGATAAAAAGGTGAGCGCGTATTGTTTGAGTAATGAGTTAATTATAAGATGTGCTGATGTGCTGATGTAATCCATTGATTATCAATTAATTCATAAATTCAATTGTTTACTTTATTTTATTCTTATTCCTTAAACAAAAACCTCAAAAACAGAAGCTCGGATAATTTTGTGATAAATAATTTTTTTAAATCAATCGATTTTTGTAGTTTTGCGCCCGATTTATGAAACAAGGAAAGAAAATATTGCACGCACTTGGCTTAAGTTTGATATGTACCGCAATGCTGGTTTTTTTGGCGGTCAATCACACCTCAGTTTATTTGCCCAAAGCCAAAGGGAAGCAAGTTTCGCAAGCTAAAGAAAAAAAGCCCGTTGAGAAAACGAATCAAAATTCCGAGCCTTCGGAGTTGGTTTTGCAAGACTTTTCGGCAGATGTAGTAGTTCCAATGATTCATTTTCAATTGGACTTTGCTTGTTATTTAATCTTTAGTGTCGATTTTGCTTTCATCCAAAATCCTGATTTTCATTTTGACCAACCTCGTCCGCTTATTTCTTATCTAGCCCAGACTTTTGAGCATCATATTGCTATCAACGCCCCCTAATTTCCCCCTAATTATTAATCAAGGATTTATGGCTCTGTCCATCAAGTATTGTATTTGATGAGTTGCAAATGAGTTTTTAAAAAATCTATAAATAATTGATTATCAAGCACTTATCTATCTAGCAAATCAACATTTGGAGCTAGATACCACCAAACCTTTTTCAAAAAATTTAATTTAATTATCTTAACAAATAATGAATAAATCCGCCATACTTACGCTGACCATAGTGATTTCATTGCTATGTGCGTATTTTTTACAATTTACCTTCGTAAGCCGTCGAGTTCAGCAAGAGGCTCGTAGCTATGCCGCCAAAAACGGCAAATCTGACCCCATTTTGAAACAAAAATACATTGATTCAGTATGGAACAAGCCGGTTTATAACTTTTTGGGCATCGAATATACTTACAAAGACGTAAAAACCAAAGAGCTTTCTTTGGGGCTTGACCTTCAGGGAGGAATGCACGTAACACTAGAAGTATCGCCGGTTGAGATTTTGCGCGCTATGTCGGGCAATAGCTCTGACCCACAATTCAATGAGGCACTCAAAGCCGCCCAAAGCGACCAACGTGCCAGCCAAGACAACTTTGTAGATTTGTTTGCTACGGCTTACAACCGCATTGCGCCCAATGCCAGTTTAGCGCGGGTATTCACGACTACCTCTACGCGTGGGCAAATTAGCCTTACTTCGTCCAATAATGAAGTACTTAATCTTATCAAATCGGAAGTAAACGAAGCCATTGACCGCGCTTTTCAAATCATTCGAACACGGATTGACAAATTTGGGGTAGCCAACCCTAATATTATGAAAATCCCCGGCACCGGACGGATTTTGGTCGAGCTTCCGGGCGTTGAAAACCCCGAACAAGTGCGCAAACTCCTAGCCGGAGTAGCCAAATTGGAGTTTTGGGAAGTATATGAAACCCAAGATTTGTTAGCCGGTTTGGAACAATTCAATGCTTATGTGCAAAAGGAAGATTTATTGAAAAAAAGTACGCAAACTGCTACCAAAACAACCGATAAAGATAAAAAAGAAACCTCGGGCTTGGTAGCCAAAACCGACCAAGAAGAGAAAAAAGAAACCCAACTCAAAGCCCAAACCGATTCGGTGAAAAAAGACACCGTAAAAAAAGCCAATGAGTTGATTGCCCAAACCGACTCCACTAAAAAAGACACCGCCAAAACCGCCAAAAAAGATACTAAAAAAGACTCTACCCAAAATTTGTTGGGCAATCAATTGTTGTTGCCTTCTATGGAGGGTTTTACGGTAAAAACTAGCGATACTGCCCGCGTAAACAGCCTTTTGGCACGCTCCGAAATCAAAACAATGTTTCCCTCGAATGCCAAATTTTTGTGGGATGTAAAAGCCGACGAAAAAACCGGAGTCATTACGCTATATGCCATCAAAAAATCTAAAGGCAACAAAGCTCCCTTAGAAGGTGATGTAATTGTCGATGCTCGCCAAGATTTTGACGAAGGTAAGCCCGATGTAAATATGCAAATGAACGGTACCGGCGCGCGCATTTGGAAAAGACTTACCGGTGCCAATATCGGCAAACGCATCGCCATTGTATTGGATAACTTTGTGTATTCTGCCCCGCGAGTAAATGGCGAAATTCCGACTGGTAACTCGCAAATTTCGGGTAATTTTACCGTTGATGAAGCCAAAGTATTGGCTAGTGTACTCAAAGCCGGTAAACTACCTGCACCTACGCGCATTGTAGAAGAAGCAACCGTTGGTCCATCATTGGGGCAAGAGTCTATCAATCAAGGACTTAGCTCTATGCTTTGGGGTATGTTGGCGGTAGTTATATTTATGGTTTTGTATTACAAATCCAGTGGTTTGGTAGCCAATGTTGCCTTGTTGTTCAACATATTTTTTATCATTGGTATTTTGGCGCAGTTTGGGGCGGTGCTTACGCTCCCCGGTATGGCAGGTATTGTACTCACGATTGGTATGTCGGTTGATGCCAACGTATTGATTTTTGAGCGGATACGTGAGGAGTTGCGCAATGGCAAATCAATGATTAATGCTATCAATTTGGGTTATGAAAAAGCCTATAGCTCGATTATTGATGCCAATGCGACTACTTTGTTAATATCTATAGTTTTGTTATACTTAGGTGCCGGACCGGTTAAGGGTTTTGCAACTACGCTGATTGTAGGTATTATCTGTTCATTATTTTCGGCGATATTTATTACCCGAATGATTATTGAATACTTTACGCGCAATCCTCAAAACAAAATTATTAGTTTTGATGCCATTATTTTGAAAAATGCGTTTGTAGGCTCACATTTCAGTTTTATAAGTTTGCGTCGTCAAGCCTATATGTTTTCGGGGGCTTTAATTGTGATTGGTTTTATCATTCTGATTACCCAAGGCGGTCTCAACTTAGGCGTTGATTTCAAAGGTGGCCGTTCTTATGTGGTAGAGTTCAGTACGCCGGTTTCAGTAGCCGAAGCCCGGACTGTATTGAGCAAACAATTTACGGGTAGCACCGAAATCAAGACCTATGGCGGCGAAACCAAACTCAAAATTACGACCAGTTATTTAATTGAAAATGAGTCAAATGAAGCAGACAAGCAAGTAGAAAACAAATTAATCACCGGTTTAAGCCCTTTCAAAGACAAATCGCCCAAAATTGTCAGTTTTTCCAAAGTAGGAGCTACCATTGCCGATGATATTTACAATACCTCGCTTTTGACCATTGTATTGTCGTTGGTAGTAATATTTGTGTATATCGTGATTCGTTTCCGCCGTTGGCAATATGGTTTGGGCGCGGTAGTAGCCTTGTTCCACGATGTGATGATGGTATTTGCGTGGATGGCAATTGCCCGAATGTTTGGCTTTGCGTATGAGGTGGATCAAGTGTTTATTGCGGCAATGCTGACGGTGATTGGTTATTCAATCAATGATACCGTGGTTGTATTTGACCGCATTCGGGAGTTTGCCGGTGATACCGAGCAAAAAGACTTTGACCAAAAACTCAACTCGGCGGTCAATGATACCCTAAGCCGTACCATTATGACTTCAGGTACTACCTTGATTGTGGTGTTCGCTTTGTATATTTTGGGCGGGCAAGTACTGAGCGGTTTTTCTTATGCTTTGTTGATTGGTATTTTGTTTGGTACTTATTCTTCGGTATTTATTGCTTCGCCAATTGTATTGGATATTTCATTGCTCCAATTCCGTCAGCAACAAGCCCAAGTGCCGGTCAATACCAAACCCAGCAAGCCCAGCAAATCAAACAAGGCTTAATAAGGTATAAGTAATGATTTGAATTGAACATAAAAAATCCATAAGTATTTGCTAATCAAATACTTATGGATTTTTGTTTATAAAATGCTTTGAGATAATGAATCGTGAATAATGTAGAGTGAATAGTTTTTTAATTACTTGAAAATTCGCCGAAGGCAAGACACATCAATAGATTGCCAAAAAACATTGTTTACATTATTTTTTTCTTGTCCTTAGAAGATTATCAATCAACAATATTTCGTGAATATTTAGCAACTTATTGACCATATCCGCCTCTGGCGGAACTTGTCCGCATCTGGCGGATTATCAGGCATTTAGTAAATAACCATATACCACCCAAAGTATTGTTATGCAAATTAACGTGCCAATCGACTTTTAGGCTCTTGCTGGGTAATACAATGAATCCCGCCACCGTGGTAGTTGAGATTGATGGCATCTATAAAAATGAGCTTCCGACTGGGAAATACTCGGCTAAATATGGCTTTGACTTGAGCTTCTTTTTGGGCAGACGAGCCTTCGGCAAGGTAGCTGGGCAATATCACTGCCTCATTGGTTACTAAATAATTGAGATAACTCGAGGCAGCTACCCAATACAAACTATCACCCACCGCCAAAATATCTCGCTTGGGTAGCCACCGTTGCGGCATTTTCCAAGCGGTTTTCTCGATTTTTTGGGGTGAAAAAGGTAATGATTGCTCGGTAACGGTGGTTTTGAGATATAATAAATCCGGCAGAGGCACTTTGATAATCGTAAAAGGCTTGCCGTTTTGGTCGCGGGCATTTTGCAAAATGGCAAGATTTTCGGACATTCTTTCGTAATTGATGTAATTAAAAGCGTTCAGATGCTTTTCTTTCTCATCTACCCAAGCCAGCAGGAGCGTAGTATCATTGACAAAACGGACAAATTCGTCGGTATGCCCATAAGTTCCCATTCCAAAATACTTACCAAAAATTTGATTGGTATAAAATGGGTCTTCAACCAACCCCTTTTTGAGCCAAATAATATTGCTGACCCCAAGGGCTTTTTTAAATTCATTTTCAAGGGTGTTTTTATCAAGTTTGGGGTTTCTTTGCATCGTTACTTTTTCACAAAGAATAAGCGTTCCCTTCCCGTTTACCTCAATAGAGCCACCTTCCATATTGACTTGAGTTTTGATAGAAAGGTGATTTTCGCGCGCCCCCATTAGGCTGTCAATCAGCCCGGTAGCCCCTAAGCTACGCTTATAATTAATTCGCACACTATCAGCATTGCCTTCGTAGTAGGTTTGGAGGTACTCCTCATAGCCGTACATTGTCCAGCCAAAATCAACGACCTTTTTTTCGCCTTTTCGGTTGATAATATACGTAGCCCCGTGGTCGCGCATCCATAGGCGATTGTCTTTGAGGGTATAAAAGGTGATTTTTTGGGTATCTAACCCCATTTGCCTTAGTTTTTGTTGCAAGTTGAGTTTAGAGGCATCATTCTCGACAATAATTTTGAGTTTGATATATGGATAAAGTGCTTTTGCCAAATCCAAAAAAGGTTGATGATAAGGAGCGTATTCTTCCCAGCCCAGCCACACGGCTTCTTGAGCTTCGTACTCAGCCGGCATAAAAAAGGCAGTTTCGTCCGGCTTCTTTTGTTCTTGGCTCGGTTGTGTATTGCAAGCCCATAAAAAAACCAGACCACACCATAAAAAGTAATAAAACTTTGAAAATATTGATTTCATAATTCGTAAATGTTTGATTATCAGATATTTATATTTTTAAAAACCCCTCTGATATTTTGATAAAAGACAAATACTTTTAAAAATTAAAAAGTGTAATTTATTGATTATCAGATAGTTATGAATAAAATTGCTTGATGAGTCAAAATGAATCATAGGAAATATACCAAATAAAGTTGATTTTATTACTTAAAAACTAGGGAAACATTGATGTAGATAAAAAATCGAGCGATATTAGGTGATTTATTTATATTTTTTTTAGTATTTTTACCTAAAAAATAACGATTAATGATTTTAAAGCAAAGGAACTTTTTTTGCAATTAAATGTTATAACATCAACTCTCCTAACTCTTAGACATCTTTAAATTATCCATTTTATAAATCATTATTTTTATGTTATCTACTGCCATTCAAAGTATTCAAACTGGCGAGGAGCTTTTTAGCTCGCGGTTTTCTAAGCACGTATATGTTGCCGAAAGCCAAACCTTATTTACTTACTGGACCGAAGATACCGAAAAAATGAACAAGGTGCAATTTGAACAAGAAATGCACGCTTGGCTCAAGGCTTCGGAAACTTGTTCGCCCCACAAAATATACGATTATTGTAAAGGCTTTTTGTATCCTATTGACCCTGATGAGCAAATCTGGCTGGCGCACTTGCTCAATGAAGGTTGGGTAAGACTTGGCGTGCAAAAATATGCGCATATTGTTCCCGAAGAATTAATCACCAATATTGGTACAATGCAATTGTTTGAGGAGTTTGAGAATATGAAATTACCCAATCAGTTTGTAATTCAACATTTCTCCGATGAAGATGAGGCTTTGCATTGGTTGGAAAGTGGGGAATAAACCTAAGTTATCAGGCTGTTAGAAAAAATCATAAGTAATTGATAATCAATAAGTTATAAGATTAAAAATTTCCAAAATTCCTAAGCCTTTTTTCAGGAAAATTACAAGGCAGTTTGTCTGGGTGCATTTCAAATTTACGTGTTTCTATTGCCTCACCCTAACCCTCTCCAAAGGAGAGGATATAAGGTGGTAAATTTGAAATGCACTCGTTTGTCTAGCTGATGCGCAAGTGGCTTTAGACGGTATCTAAATTAAATGACTCCTTTGAAAATTCGAGAATCTAGGTTAACTTGTAACTACTTGATTATCAGTTATTTATAAAAAACAAAACTCCCGCAACACTACTCATACATTTATAATCCTTGAACATAGATATTAGGTTGTAAAGTATTGATAATCAATGATTTACAATTTTTAATTTAAAATTTCTACAGCAATATTAGGAATAATTACAAAATAAGATGAACATTTATAAAAGTATAATTAATTGACTGTGTCTCGCCTCTGGCGGATAATCAGGTAATTACATAATTTCTAATTCCTTGCCCATCACCACCTCCTATCTATCTACTTCACCCATTACCAAATCCAGAGAACCGACAATCGCCACCAAATCGGCAATCATTACCCCCCGCGAAATTTCGGGCAAGACCGATAAATTGACAAAACAGCAAGACCTTGCCTTGCAACGAACAGGCACATCGTTTCTGCCATCGGTTCGGAAAAAAAAGCCCAATTCGCCTTTGGGGTTTTCAGCCCGCACATAAAAATCCATTGTTTGGGGGCGAATTTTTTTGGGAATCAAGGCTTGTGGGTCAAAATCGCGGGTTCGTTTGTGGTCATTTTGCAATTTTTTGACACATTGTTCAATGATTTTGACCGATTCAAAACATTCCAACAATCTTACCCACGTGCGGTCCCAGCAGTCGCCCAAAACACCCATTTCGCCCTTGCCAATGGGTATATCAAACTCTAGCTCAGGATAGACCGAGTAACCATCAACCCGCCGCAAGTCAAATGCCAAGCCCGAAGCCCGCAACATCGGCCCGCTTACGGCATAATTAATTGCCAAATCCATTGGCAAAACACCCACTCGGGCAGTTCGCTCCACAAAAATTTTGTTTTCAATCAATAATTGTTGGCTTTCAAGCAATTTGGGTTTTAAATATTGGGTAAATTCCCAACAACGCTCCTCAAAACCTAACGGTAAATCATAAAACAAGCCGCCTACCCAAATATAATTATAAAGCATTCGCGCTCCGCAAGTCCATTCCAACAGCCGCAAAATATGTTCGCGGTCGCGCATCATCCACAAAAACGGAGTAAATGCCCCAATATCCACTCCATAAGTGCCTAAAGCGACAAAATGCGATGCCAAACGATTCAATTCGGCTACCAAAACCCGAATATACTCTACCCGAGGGGGAATTTGGTCGGCAATACCCAGCATACGTTCTACGCCCATTACATAAGCCCATTCATTGTTCATCGCGGCTACATAATCCATTCTGTCCACATAAGGAATAATTTGGTTAAATGGCAGTGCTTCGGCGTGTTTTTCAAAACAACGATGCAAATAGCCCAAGTGTGGGACTACATCTACCACGATTTCGCCATCGGTAATCACCTCCAAACGCAATACGCCGTGGGTCGAGGGGTGTTGCGGTCCAATATTGAGCAACATTTGTTCAGATTTGAGTTGCTCAAGAGGGTATTTGTTAGGCTCGGATTTTTGTAAATTATCGGGCTTAAAAATATATTGAATTTTTTGCGCGTTTTGGCGAGCATCGGGGTTGGGCAGATTCATCGATGTGTGGAGTTGATTTACTAATTAAAAATCACATAAATACCTGATTATCAATTAATTATATTCTTTTTATGGTTCTTCACCACTTTTCAGGAATTGCCTTCGGCAATTCCTGAAAAGTGGTGAAGAACCCTTTTTACAAATTTGTTTGGTATCCATTCTTTAACAAAGTTACGAGGTGAATTGGGAAGATAAAATTATATTTGGCAATAATTTTTGGGGGTGGTCATCGCTAGATTTCGGACTATATCCCCACCCCTCGAGGTATTGCAGGGCTGGGCTGTATCCCACAACCCGCTAATCCGATTTGCATAGTTGGATTAAAATCTGATTAGACTAATTTAATTTTAAAATTATTTTCTTCAAATCTGCTTTCATATTACTGAATATCTCATTGATAATCAGCCTTTTATGGTCAAATTTTACGCTTAAAACTTTCGTTGGGCAGATGAAAAATTGAATGATTTTGCCCCGCCCGATTGCCCACGCCAAAAAAATGCTTTATTTTGGCTTAGGAATCAAAATAAATTCGTTTATGCAAGATTTTGCCTTACTTTTTGATGAAATAGAGGAAAGTTTGTACACTGATATTCACGACCACAACAGTTGGGCAGAAAACATTATTTTGCACCGCGAAAAACTCCCCAGTTGGAAGCGCAAGCACTTGGCTATAGTAGGCGTACCCGAAGAAAGAGGCAGCGCGCGCAATCAAGGCATCGCGCAAGGGGCAGACACCATTCGCCAGCAGTTGTACCGACTCAAAAAAGGAATGGGAGCTTATAGCATCGTTGATTTGGGCAATTTGCGCCTAGGCGAAACTTTGCAAGATACTTATGACCGCCTGAGCTATGTATGCGAAACTTTGTTGCAACACAAAGTAGTACCTATTATTATCGGGGCTTCGCACGACCTTGATATTGCCCAGTACAATGCCTACGAAAGTTTTAAAGAGTTGATTTCGGTTGTAAACATAGATGCCAAAATTGATATGGAAGACGCGCTTGAATCTGCCCCTTCAGAGCATCACATTCAAAATATTCTTTCGCGCAAGCCCAATTATTTGTTTAGCTTTAGTCAATTGGCTTACCAAGTATATCTCAATTCGCCCAAAACTTTGGAAGTACTCGAACAATTGTATTTTGAGGCTTATAGTGTGGGGCAAATTCGCCCCGATTTACAAGAAATAGAGCCGGTGATACGGGCGGCAAATATGCTTAGTTTTGATATTACGGCTATCAAAATGCACGATGCCGTAGGCAATGCCAATGCCCAGCCTTTTGGCTTGACTGCCGAAGAAGCCTGCCAGCTTTGCTGGTTTGCGGGTATGAACGAAAAACTGTCTTCTGTGGGTATTTATGAATACAATCCGCAGTTGGACACACGCGCCCAAACCGCTTCTATCATTGCCACAATGATTTGGTATTTTGTCGAGGGCTACTACAACCGGCTCAAGCATCCCGATTTCGAGAGCAGTTCATTTAATAAATATGTGGTATCGGCATTGGATAATTCGGGCAATATGTTTTTTTATAAACACAAAGTAAGCCAGAAGTGGTGGATGGAAGTACCCTACCCGAGTGCCGAAAGCGGCAAAGCCGAAAAAATCATTATTCCTTGCAGTTATAAAGATTATCAGATGGCGAGCGAAGGCGAAGTTCCCAATCGTTGGATTAATACATTTGCCAAACTTGTATAGCAGTGGCGGTTTGAATAGTTTTTTCAAGAAAATTCATTATTTTTGTATTTAAAATATACTCAAAATTTAATGGTTTTCCTGAAAAATCACAACATTTAAGTATATTGATTATTAGATATTTATAATTTATCACAATATTTGGTGAATATTTTGTAACTCATTGATTATCAGGTATTTATAAATTTTTCTAAATTTTTTCTAATTACTTGATTTTCAAGTGTTTAACTAGAAAACCCGAAACTCGGAGCTAGAAACCCGAAACTAGAAACTAAAAACTGAAAACTCCCCAAAATTATGGAAGGTTTTAATGTTACGACCCTCATTGTATTGTTTACGTGTGTTACCAGTTACTATGCCGAAGAAAATGATGCTTTCAAACGCAAGTGGTTGCATAATGCTTATTTGGTCAATCATCGCCGCGAATATTATCGTTGGCTTACTTCGGGATTTGTGCATAGCGGGTATGTGCATTTGGCTTTCAATATGATTACCCTTTATAGCTTTGGGCGGGTAATGGAATATGCCATTCTCACGCCGCTATTTGCCAATCCGACCGTTGCCGGTTTGGTGTTTTTGGGCTTTTATGTGGTGGCGATTGTAGCTTCCGATTTGCCTTCGTATTTTAAATACAAAGACAATCACCTTTATAACTCACTGGGAGCATCGGGCGGGGTTTCGGCAGTGGTAATGGCAGTGATTTTATTTTTTCCGGGCTTGCCCCTCAATTTGATGTTTATTCCCATTGATATTCCCGGATTTATATTTGCGATTTTATACCTATTTTATTCGGCTTATATGGCGCAAAACTCCGCCGACCACATCAATCACAATGCGCACTTATTTGGCTCATTGGTAGGGATAGCCTTTGCTATTTTGATTTATCCGGCAGTGATATTTCGTTTTATTGATGAATTGGGCAAGTTTTTATGGAGTTAGCTAAATGGATTGTTTTGCACATATCCGTATTTTACCCAAGTATTTAAAAACACAAAATATCATAATTCATTGATTATCAAATGTTTATAAAAAACCAATTGCAAACTTATTCATTAGGCTAAATTGCTAGAAACTTGGATTTTTCATCAATTATTTATATCTTTTCCGGCTAAAACGGATAGCATAAACCATTGATAACCATGGAAAAGATACTTAAAAAAGAATTTAATGAAAAAGATTTTAAAAGACGCATTCGCCAAGCGATTCATAAACAACCACAAGGCACAACCATTGCCGATTTGGTAGTCTTGACCGGCTTACCAATTGAGTGGGTCGAGTACTTGGTGCGCGCGTTGTTGGGTGAGTACCCGTGTCGCTTGCGTACCAATGCCCGAGATGAGCTGGTATATGTATTTGACTTGAGCAAAAAAACCGAAAGTTTGCGCATTATTTTGCACGATTGGGTCAAAGCCAAGATTGAGTATGCCCCCAATCATCGCATTTATGGTTTTTTGGAAAAAATTTTGCGCGACACTCCCGAAATCAAAGACCGGCTTTTTTTGGAAAAAGTCATTTTAAATTACATTCGCCACAACGAAGGCAAAATTGTGGTTGCCGAATTGGTGCAAATCACGGGTTGGAGCATTTACCAAGCCGAAACCCAAATTGTGCGGTTGCTGGCTGATTATCACGGCGAAGCCTCCGTTACCGATGAAGGGGTAATTATTTACCAATTTGCCGAATTGGCAGATGATGCCGACCTAGATTCCGAAATTTCGGCGAGCCTCAAAGTGTGGGAACGCCCCCTACCCGAACTTACCATAAATGATGAGTACCCCAGCAATCCTATCCAACTATTTCGCTTCCTTTACAACTTGTACTTGGATTGGAAAAATGAAAAAGTAAGGCTCAAAAACGTTGAGACTTACTTGCTCAAAGGCATTTTTGCCCGCCTAAAATCGCACATCAGTCCCGAAAAAGACCTCAAAAAAATCATTCAAGAAATAAAACCCACCAAACAATATGATTATTGGTGGAACCGGTTTATGAGTGCCGCCGGTTTCGAGTATGCGTTTGTAACGACTTCTACGTATCAAAGAGAAACGATTTTGCAAAAAAAAGCTCTGGAACTCGAGGCGCAAATCAACGTGGACGAAAACGGCAATTTGTATTACGATTTTGAACGCTTGCAAAAAGAGCTAGACACGATTCATAAATTGCGAAAAATATCTACCCTTTGAGTCGATTCAATTACTTAAATTATCAGTCAAAATCCTCTTTTAGGAACAAGAATAAAATAAAGTAAACAATTGAATTTATGAATTAATTGATAATCAATGGATTACATTAGCACATCAGCACATCTTATAATTAACTCAAATTAACTCATTACTTAGGAATCATCGTTTGCGTGGTTTCTAGGAATTAGAAATTGTATAATCATTTGATAGTGTCTGCCTCTGGCGGATTATCCATTGATTACAATTATTCATTCATTCCGTCCCAGCTTTCCGAAATGACACTCAACACACTTTTTACTTCTTCTACTTTTTCGGGTTCGCCGAGGCGTTCAAACGCCACAATCAAATTGCGCAAAATCCTTTGTACAATTTCGGGGTTGGAACAGGGTTGATAAAATTTGTCGTCGGGTTTGAGGCGTAGCTGGGCAATGTAGTTATCAATGTCGCTTTTCGAGAACACCAATCCCTTGTTGAAAGCATTGATATAAAATTGGGTTTCGTCCGATTTGTAAGTCAATACAAACAAATTGGGCAAGTTTACACCATAAATTGGCATTTTGAGGCGTTGCGCCACCAACATATAAATCGTACAAAGCGCAATCGGATTGCCCCGCCGAGTTTCCATCACCACATTGAGCATAGAATTGCCCGGGGCGTGAAAGTTTTGGGTATTGGAAGTAAAGCCAAACTTATTGAAAATGATATGATTCAAATTGCGCACTTGGTCAAAAGGGCTGGCATAGGTCCGATGACTGAGCCAAGCCTCGTAGTAAATTTTATCAACATCTTTTTTGATTTTTTTATAATCCAAATCAGGATATTGATAGGTAGCTACCAAAAAAACGCCCTTGAGTAAGTTTTCCGGCTCGGTTTCTTTCCACTCTTTGAGTTTGGTTTTGAGCGAACTCAATTGTAATAAATGTATCAAATCCTCGATGCGTTTTTGAACATTGGAATTGAACTGACTTTCCCACTCAACTTCCAAAAACGGAATGATTACATCGCCCAAAGACATAATTTTTTGCTCGATGTGTGAGATAATCTCAGGGTCTTCGTCTTCCAAAAGCGATACCAATGCCTTGATTTCAGTTACTTCCATAATTAATCCGCAGCTAATTTTTTTTCAAAAATAAATGAATTGTTGATTGATAATGTATTGTCGTATATGATAGGTTGAGTGAGTCGAGACTATCTCTAAATGTATCGGTAGTACAACAACTTTTTTCTCAATAACCAAAGATAAATAAATTAAGTTTTAAAATGTATTTTTTAATCCATAATTAACAAGACCGGCAAGCATTTTCACCCTTAATCTAAGGGGCAATATTTTCAAATTAATTTTATAAATACCTGACAATCAATAATTTATATCTAAAAGGTATTTTCATTTTAATACCTAATCAACCCCAAGTCGAGGGTTTAATTTATTCCAAAGAGTATTGATTTTAATGGGTTTTGAGTTATTTTTGCGCCGTTATGAACCAAAACGCTACGCTTCTGCTCGAAGACGGAACTATCTTCTGCGGAAAATCCCTCGGTAAAATCGGACTTACAACCGGGGAATTATGCTTTAATACCGGTATGACCGGCTATCAGGAAATTTATACCGACCCCTCTTATTTTGGGCAAATTGTGGTCAATACCAATGCCCATATTGGTAATTATGGCACTATAGCCGTAGATAATGAATCGAATAGCGTAAAAATCAGTGGCTTGGTTTGCAATTCGTTTTCTACCTTGTACTCGCGCCAAACCGCGCAAGCCTCTTTGCAAGAATACCTCGAGCAAGCCAATATTGTGGGTATTCACGATATAGATACGCGGGCTTTGGTGCGGCACATTCGTATCAAAGGAGCTATGAACGGCATTATATCCTCTGATAATCAGGATATTAGCTTTTTGCAGCAAAAACTCGCCGAAACGCCCAATATGAATGGCTTGGAGCTATCGTCCAAAGTAAGTACTACGCAGGCGTATTTTGTGGGTAATCCTGAAGCCAAATATCGAGTTGCTGCTTTGGATTTGGGTATCAAACAAAATATTTTGAACAATTTGGCGAGCCGCGATTGTTATATTCAGGTTTTTCCGGCAAAAACTTCATTTGCCGAAATGCAAACTTTTGCCCCTCACGGCTATTTTATCTCAAATGGCCCCGGCGACCCCGCACCGATGGATTATGCGGTAGCTACCGTACAAAATATTTTGGCAAACAATATTCCTTTATTTGGTATTTGCTTAGGGCATCAGATTTTGGGCTTGGCTTGCGGAATTAGTACCTACAAACTCCACCACGGGCATCGCGGCTTGAACCACCCGGTCAAAAACATAATCACCGGTCGTTGCGAAATCACCTCTCAAAATCACGGATTTGGGGTCAGCGAATTTGATGTAGCGCGTAGCAATGTGGTAGAAGCCACTCATATCAATTTGAATGACAACTCCATAGAAGGCTTGCGGGTAAAAGACAAACCGGCTTTTTCGGTGCAATATCACCCCGAATCTTCGCCCGGTCCGCACGACTCGCGTTATTTGTTTGACGATTTTTTGGCAATGATTGCCAGCTCTAGCAGTCTTTAAGAAATTAATAATCCATTGAAAATCAACCAGTTAATTCTTATTTTTGGTTCTTCACCACTTTTCAGGAATGAGACTTTTTTTCTGAAATTTATCAATTTCAGTGATTCTGAGCGAAGCGAAGAATCTAAAGCGTTGATTATCAAGAGTTTCAGATTCTTCGCTTCGCTCAGAATCCCTATCTCAAACCTTGCTCCGAGTATATAAATCATAACTAACTGATAATCAATTGATTATGATTTATTATTGAAATACCCATTTTTTGTCATCTGCCAAAGGTGTAATTCCTAAGTTTTTTGCTTATTAGCAAAATTATTGGGCAATTTGCTTGAGAGTTTTGGAGAATTTTGCTAGTATTGACCAATGGAAAAAAAACTTATACTTGGCAAACAACTACTCGAAATCACGCTCAATCGTTTGGTGCAAGAGTTGATTGAAAATCATCAGGATTTTGGGCAATCGGTCATTTTGGGTTTGCAACCGCGTGGCATTTTTTTGGCAGAAAAAATCGCCAAAAAAATTGAAGAAATCACCCAAAAAAAAGTGCTTTTGGGCTATTTAGATGTTACTTTTTACCGCGATGACTTCCGCCGCCGCGATACGCCTTTGCAGGCAAATACCACCAAAATCGACTTTATCATTGAGGATAAAAAAGTAATCCTCATTGACGATGTATTATTTACCGGACGCACCGTACGCTCGGCAATGGACGCTATGACTGCCTTTGGCAGACCCAAAAAAGTAGAATTACTGACCTTAATTGACCGCAAATACACCCGCGATTTGCCTATCCAACCCAATTATATCGGCAAAGAAGTCAATACTATTGAGTCGCAAAGAATCTTGGTGGAGTGGCAAGCTCAGGGCTTTGCCGAAGACAATATTTGGTTGATTGAGAAACTAAAGGACTGAAGGATTGAAGGACTGAAGGAGGGTGGTAATATTTGTGGAGATTTTTTGAAAGTTTTTTATTTATCCGAATACTAATTCATCAATAGTTCGTGGAGTTCCTAGTTCCTAGTTTCTAGTTGGAAGCTAAGTAATTGAAAATCAAGCAATTAACTGAAATCTTGTAAATTTTATAAATGCCTGACAATCAATAAGTTATGAAATATCCACGAAGTATTGAATTCATACAAAATGCCATTTAACAATGTCGTGATTTTAAAATGTGTCAATGTACTAACCTAAAACTGTGATTATCAATAGTTTATCTAAAAAAATACCTCTCCGATTATTTGCTGGTTTTTTAGCAATAATTTGAATGATTTTTGTAGATAATAGATTGAAAATCAAGGCTTTGGGAACGATTTTGTTTAGGTTTTGTAAATGAAACCATAGCTGACATTTATCATATATTATCTTCCAACTTAAATGTATCTTGGTGTATCAAGCTGACTTAACTCAATGAATTAAACCCCTAATTTAATAATAATTTATGCCTAAAATGTCCAATTTGTTATTTATCCTCGCGCAGTCCGAAAGCGGCGAGATATTTAGCCTGATGTTCGTCATCGGGATTATTATTGCATTCTTTGTCTTTTTGTACTTTGTACCACTCAATTTGTGGATTACTGCCCAATTTTCGGGCGTGAGAGTGGGTCTGTTTGAGTTGGTTTTTATGCGGATTCGCCGAGTCCCCCCCCGTTTGATAGTCGAGTCGATGATTACGGCTACCAAAGCCGGTTTGCAAATCACGACTTCCGATTTGGAAACCCACTACTTGGCGGGCGGCAATGTGCCCTTGGTTATCAAAGCCTTGATTTCGGCGGATAAGGCAAATATCAGCCTCAATTTTAAGCAAGCCACGGCGATTGATTTGGCTGGTCGCAATGTATTTGAGGCTATTCAAACCTCCGTAAACCCCAAAGTAATCAACACCCCACCGGTGGCGGCGGTGGCTCACGATGGTATTCAAGTAATCGCCAAAGCCCGCGTTACAGTAAGGGTCAATATTTCGCAAGTAGTAGGGGGTGCCGGTGAAGAAACCATCATCGCCCGCGTGGGTGAGGGTATTGTAACCTCTATCGGCTCTTCGCAATCGCACAAAGAGGTATTGGAAAACCCCGACAAAATTTCCAAATTGGTGCTTTCCAAAGGCTTAGATGCCGGTACGGCTTACGAAATCTTATCCATTGATATTGCCGATGTGGATATTGGGCAAAATATCGGAGCAAAATTGCAAGCCGAGAAAGCCGAATCCGACCTCAAAGTAGCCGATGCCCGTGCCGAAGAACGCCGCGCAATGGCAGTAGCACTCGAGCAAGAAATGCGTGCCAAAGCCGAAGAAGCCCGCGCCAAAGTGATAGAAGCCGAAGCCCAAATTCCGCAAGCTATTGCCGAGGCATTTCGCAATGGAAATTTGGGAATTTTGGATTTCTATAAAATGAAAAATATTCAAGCCGATACCGAAATGCGCGAGTCAATTGCGGGTAGCAAAGGCGGAACAATTGATAAAAACAAACCCGATAAGCCCAATTGAGGTCGGATTTTTTAATGTTTTCCCACTTTCCAAAACTTGATTTTGAAGCAGAGAATAAGCATTTATGAAAAATATAAATTCCATAACTAATTGATTATCAATATATTATAAATTATTGATATTTTTAATTTAATGCGTTTGTTTATTCTCTCTTTTATACTATTTCAATAAAATTTCAATTTTAAACTGGCGAATATTATGAACAAACAAGATAAAAAAGCCATTGTAGGCGTATTTGAAACGCACATTGATGCCATTCACGCCATTCAAGTTTTGAAAAAACATCACTTCCCCATCGAGCATTTGGCTCTGGTCGGTAGTGGCGGCGCGGTCAAAGAAATAGACGGCGTACATACTTGGGAAGAAGTAATGATAAAAGGTACTGAAATAGGCGGTATCGTGGGCGGTATTTTGGGAGCTTTGACCGGCTTGACCTTGGTTTTGGTTCCCGAAATTGGCATTATTTACACTGGTAGTGCCTTAGCCGGAGCTTTGCTGGGCGGCATAGAAGGTGGCGCGTTTGGCGCATTGGGCGGCAATGTATTGGGTATGCTCTTTGGCGCACGGATGGGAGCTGACGGCGAAGCCACCGGCAAAGAAGACCCTGAAGACTTGAAAAAATACAAAAAATTGATTCAAGACGGCAAATTTTTGTTGGTAGTTCACGGACCCAAAGAAGAAGTCGAAAAAGCCCACCAAATTTTGATTGACGAACCCAAAGTAGCCTTTTTGGAAAGCCAATATTTGACTACTTATTGAGAAATTAGGAATTAATAATTGGGAATTAGGAATTATTTAATTGCCTGATTTTCAATTGATTATGTTTTCAAAAAGTTTACCTTATTTTGTATCTATTCCTAATCAATAATTTACATCTTTTTATTTTAATTTAGCCTGCATAACAACAAAAAAATCTAATGATTTTTTAATCTCTTTTTTGCAAATAGCTTCTCAAAAATTACTATATTTATACTAATTAATCACCAAAACTGAAACTTGTATGGAAACGAACGAAAGTGCAATCATCGGTGTATATGAATCACACCACGATGCTATAGAAGCGCTCAAAACCCTAAAACGCCACAAATTTCCAATGAAACACGTGGCATTGGTAGGGCAAGGCGAAGCCATCAAAGAAATCAATGGCACGCACACTTGGGAAGATGCCGTAACCAAAGGCACCGAAGTAGGTGCAGTAGTGGGCGGGGTGCTGGGGATTCTCGCCGGATTGAGCCTGATAACCATTCCGGGTATAGGATTGCTGTACTTGGGCGGTTTTGCCGGAGCTTTGATTGGCGGGGTAGAAGGTACAGCCATTGGAGCTACGGGTGGTAGCCTCATCGGCACAATCATTGGCGCACGCAATGGCACCGAAGGGCGCGTAAGCGGTAAAATGGATGTGGACGACTTTGTCAAGTACCAAGAAAACTTGAAAGATGGGCATTATTTGATAATTGTCCACGGACCCGAAGCCGAAATCAAACACGCCCACGATATATTGGTTGATGAAACCAAACACGCCCACGTAGAGTCGCATACGACTACATTTTAAGATATAAATGACTGATAATCAGTTGGTTGTAAATAATATAATTGCTTGAAATGTTAGACCCTCATTGCTGATTTTTAAAATCATTGGCTAATGAGGGTTTTGTATTTATTAATAGCTTGGTTATCAAGTGTTTAGGATAAATAAGGTAGCAGATTGGGGACATCAAAAGAAAGTCGTATTTTTGTAGTTAAACGGTATTATTCAAATATGGCGGCTACTATCAAAGAATTAATCAAAAAAGGCTTCAGTATGCACAACGAAGGCATCTCGGCGGTTTTTAAAAGTAAAATTGAGATTTTCTCGAGTCATTTTGGCAGTATTGATTCTTTTTTGCGTGCCAAACGTGAGGATTTCGAAAAGCTAATCTTTGTGATTGATAACCCACATATCAAACTCACGGATAAGGATTATGAAAAAATCAAGGCTTTTCAAACCAATGGCTACTTAGACCCTAAGTTGAGTATCCAACAAAATTTTGTCAAAATCCTAACTACCGACTTTATCAATAAGCAATTGTTGATGATTGAAAACCTTGATTTAAAGACGCTCAATGTCAATCCAATTTTGGCGGGGGCACTCAATCTCAACAATGAAACGGATTTAATTCGTTATTATGTTTACCAAGCCATTTCGCGGAGTGTGGTAACTTCGGTGGGTTTTTTTGTGCAAAAGCTCATCATTTATTCCAATGAATATGTGTATGATGGCAAAGATGAGGAACTCGGGGAGCAGACTAAATGGGATGCCGTAGTAGAAAAGTTTGCGGAAGTCAAGGCGTATTTGGAGATAAAGAGTGAGCAAATCATAAGATTTTTAACTGAAAAAGAGGTTCTAGAGATTTTGACTGAAAAAGAAGTGCATCTATTTTGTCATACAGCAATTTATGACCTCTTTTTTTTCAATACTACTAGGCTCACCAAACTTACTGATTTGATAAACTGTATGCTTGACCGACTGAGAATAAAAATTGACTTAAAAATAACGTGAATATTTTTATAACTAATTGATAATCAAATAATTATAATGTAAAAAATACATTTTTTCGGTAAATTATAAATTATATTTAAAATAAAC
>JALONJ010000415.1 GCA_025455045.1 Microscillaceae bacterium
ATTTTATTTTTAAAATAATTGATGATTTGTCAAAAAAAGCGTATTTTTACATCATAATTAGCTCATTATCAAATAGTTACTAAAATATTCACGTTAAAATAAAGTAAACAATTGAATTTATTAATTAACTGATAATCAATGTATTACATTAGCACATCTTATAATTAACTCATTACTTAGTTTCTTAGTGATTTAAAAAATGAATAGCGGTATTACACAAAACACTTAAAATATTATAACTCGTTGATTATCAATTACTTATAATAAATATCCGAAATATTGTCCTTAATTTGTTGTCGTTAAATTGCAATTAATTTACTGATAATCAGCCATTTATGAGCTATTTGCTTTGCAAAAGGGCTATTCTTGATTTTATAGCAAATGGGGGTTGGGGTGAAAAAAACATAAAATAAATTTTACTTTCCGTCTTTGAGATAAATACCTGATTATCAATCACTTACAACTAATGCTATCCAATTTACCACAAACTTCACAAAGGTAATCACAAAGAAGCACCAAGGTCTTGGTGGGCTTTGTGGGTATTTTCTTGGTGTTGTTTGTGTTTAAATAGTTTATACTTGCCTTAGCTTTTGCAAATAAATTTTCTGTAAATCTTTGATTATCAGGAGTTTATATCACTTTTAACAACAACAACTTAAATTTAGATTCTAAGCGAATTAAAACCTAGCAGGTTTGGAAATAAAGCACAATGATTTGAATGGTTTTTATAAATATCTGATAATCAATTAGTTATAAAAAATAAATACAATTTCCGACTTACTTCATCAATTTATCCATCAACCAATTCCATCGGTCTTGTTCGGCTTCGCGGTTGAGGGCGTGTCCGCCCCAGTAATATTTCATTTCTTTGGGTTGCGGGGCAATTTTGAACAATTGCAAGGCAGATTGGGGGCTAATGTATTCGTCATCTTCGGCAAATTGAAAAAAAATCGGCATGCGCGCCCGAGGCAAATAATGTTGGGCTTCGAGCGGAATCAACAAACTTAGCCAAATATCCAATCGTTCTTTGGCAGTTTGTTCTTTGATTTTTTGGATACCGGCTTCATTCATTTGTTGATAAAACTCGGGCAAGTCATTGGGGCAGGCTACGAGGACAAAAGCCTGAATATCAGTCGTTTGGGCGGCTAATATTGCTCCCAAATTTGCGCCAAAACTATGCCCTACAAAACCAATTTTTTGCGCTTTACCTTGATTTTTTAGCCATTCAATCAACAAAAGCCAGTGTTTGATGCCCTCCCGATATACATAAGCCACCTCACTGCGATTGAAGTCGTGGGGGGCTTCACACAAATTGGGGGCATCAATCGCCCAAGCCACCCCACCCGACTGCGCCCAAAGCATAGCCTCTGATAAAAACTGTTCTTTACTCTGTCGTCCTTCGTGCTGAAACAGCAGCACCGCCGAAGTCGGGTTGCTTGCGCTAAGTTGCACGCAAAAACCCTTTACCCGCACACCCGCCGGTGAAACAAAGGAAATCCAATCAATTTTTACAGACTTTTGATAAGTGCTAGAGTCAATTTTGAATTGAAAATCAGCCGATTGCACATAATTTTTATAATCAAAATCAAAAACCAACTGTGCTTGTAATTGATTGATTATCAATAAATTGTATAAAATATATATCAAAATAAATTTGCTTGACATATCAATATTTTGTATGTAAATGGTTTATCATCAAGGGCTGAAAAATAGGGAGTAAGTTAGTTAATTTTGCCCAAGCCTCAAAACGAATGTTAGGTTATGATTCAATTATTCGGGTGCATTTCAAATTTATTTCCCCTCGATTATCTGGCTGAAATTGTATTTTCCTATGTTTTCTATGTGCCTATGTGGTGCAAAAAATTAAAGTGCCAAAGTAGAACTAATTAGGAATTAAATAATTGAAAATCAAGCGTTTAACTAGATAATTTGGTTCTTCACCACTTTTCAGGAAAAGTGGTGAAGAACCATTATTCATTCTACATTATTCACTATTCATTACTTATTGTATTAATTTTGCGCAAAAAACCGAATTTTTATGAAACGACCGTTTTTAATCATTTTAGCCCTGCTGGTATGGCTGGGAGCAAGCGTGGCATTTGCCCAAACCAAAACCAAAACCCCCAAAAAATCTAAATCCGATTCACTGATTACCATTAGCACCCAATTTGGTGAAATCAAACTACTTTTATATGAAGGCACGCCCAAACACCGCGCTAATTTTTTGAAGTTGGTGCGGGAAAAATTTTATGACGATTTATTGTTTCATCGGGTCATCAAAGATTTTATGATTCAAGGGGGCGACCCCAACTCGCGCAAAGCCGCCCCCGGGCAAATGTTGGGTAGTGGGTCGGTTGCCTACAAAATTGACGCAGAATTTAACCCCAACTACATCCACAAGCGTGGCGCAATCGCCGCCGCCCGCGACAACAACCCACAAAAAGCCTCAAGTGGTTGTCAGTTTTATATCGTACAAGGGCGCAAATTTACGGACAAGGAGATATTTGAAATGGGGGCTAATCAAAAAATAAGTTATACACCCGACCAAAATGAGACGTACAAAAATATAGGTGGTACACCGTTTTTGGACCAAAACTATACCGTATTTGGGGAGGTCATTCAAGGAATGGACGTAGTAGATAAAATTACCCAACAAGCTACCGACAACAACGACCGCCCACGCAAAGACATTCAAATGAATATCAAGGTTGAGAAAATGAGCAAAAAGAAAATTACCAAGCTGTATGGCTATATTTATAATGAATAAATTTATAAACAACTGACCATCAATTAGTTAAGGAACAAGAAAAAAATAATGTAAACAGTGTTTTTTGGTAACATATTGATTTTCAGGCAATTACAAAATTATTAATTTTACATTATTCACTGTTCACTATTCATTCCAAACATATTTTGTATGCTATCAAATTGGAAAAATATCCTCAAAAAAATCAGCAGCAATGCCGAAGAAAAATTTGATAAACTGAAAAATGATTTCAAAAACCGTTTGGGCTGGCAAAGAGATTTGCTCCTTATACCCTATCGGGGATTTAGCAACGGCAAACATATTTATATGCGCGGGCGCGTACTCGAAGACCGCCGCATCAGTACTGCCGAAGACAACGACAGCCTTTGGGAAAACTTGCTCAACTCTTACAAACGCCTCAATAGCAATGAGATAGCGCAAGCCCAAATCAGGGTCAGCATTGGCGATTGGTATATCGACTTGCTGACCGACAAGGAAGGTTATTTTTTACTCAATACCGAGCTACCCAATATACAAGTGTTTGATAATGAGATACTTTGGCAATCTATTCACGTAGAGCTACGCGCTATACCCCAACGCGAAATTGAACCTTTGCGCGTAGAAGGGCTGTTGCAATTACCTACTTCCACCACCGAGTTTGGGGTGATTTCAGATGTTGATGATACCATTTTGCAGACCGGAGCTACCAATTTGCTCAAAATGGCACGTTTGACTTTTTTGCACAATGCCAAAACGCGCCTGCCTTTTGCCGGAGTAGCCGCTTTTTATCAGGCTTTGCAAGCCGGTAAAACCGAAAACGCGCGCAATCCGATTTTTTATGTATCGAGTAGCCCTTGGAATTTGTATGATTTATTGACGGATTTTTGCGATTTTCAACAAATTCCGCAGGGTACTTTTTTCTTGCGCGACTACGGCTTAGACGCTGACAAAGAAGCACTTACCGACCACCACGATCACAAACTGACCCAAATTGCCAAAATAATGCAAATGTACCCCACAATGCAATTTGTATTGATTGGCGACAACGGGCAACACGACCCCGAAATATATCTTGAAGCCATCAAAACCTACCCGGGGCGCATCACTGCGGTCTATATCCGCGATGTAGCCGAGGCTGGGCGCGATGCCGAAGTAACCAAGATTTGCCAAGCGGCGCAAGGCTTGGGAGTGCCTATGCAATTGGTGGCTGATACTTTGGCGGCGGCACACCACGCCGCCCAAATCGGCTTAATCAATCCCAATCACTTAGATAAAATCAAGACCGCCCAAACTTTTGATTTGACCGAAACCGATGGGTTGTTGTGAAATTTATGAGCAAATTCTATTATATTTGATAAAAATAACCGGGTGCATTTCAAATTTACTACCTATAATCCTCTCCTTCGGAGAGGGCAGGGTGAGGCAAAAGAAATGCGTAAATTTGAAATGCGCCCAAACAACCTTGAATTGGCGTATAAATGCTAATTTTGTGAAAAAATAAATTATAATCTCCAATTTTTTAAGAAATGAAAAAGGCAAAGCCCTTTATCAAATGGGTAGGCGGCAAAAATCAACTCTTAGAACAGTTTGAAAATTATTACCCAAAAGAACTTAGAAAAGGCATCATCAAAAACTATGTTGAGCCTTTTTTAGGGGGTGGGGCTTTATTTTTTCAGCTTTCGCAACGTTATAAAATTGAAAATGCGTACCTGTCAGACTTGAACAAAGATTTGGTTCTGACTTACCAAGTAATTCAACAAAGACCCTATGACTTGCTTGACTTTTTGGAACAATATCAAAAAGATTATGACCAAACTGAACAAGAAAAACGCAATGATTTATTCTTGACGGTTCGCCAAAACTTCAACTTGCAACGTTTTGAAATAAATTATAAGAAATTTGCCGATAATTGGATCTCGAGAGCTTCTCAGTTTATTTTTTTTGAATAAAACTTGTTTCAATGGGCTTTTTCGCCTCAACTCGAAAGGCGAGTTCAATGTCCCTTATGGAAAATATAAAACGGCGATGATTTTTGACCAGCCTAATATTTTGGCAGTCTCAAAGGTTTTGCAAAATGCTGAGATACAGCACGCTAACTATGCCAATTGTTTTGACAGAGTAAATGAAAATACTTTTGTGTATTTTGACCCGCCCTATAGACCAATAAGTCAAACTGCAAGTTTTACGACTTATACCGGTACAGAATTTAGTGATAAGGAACAATTGCAATTAGCGCATTTTTTCCAACAATTAGACCAAGAAAAAGGGGCAAAATTGATGCTCTCCAATTCAGACCCCAAAAATCAAAATCCCAAAGATGATTTTTTTGAAAAGGCTTTTGCTGGGTATAATATTTTCAGGGTTTCGGCAAGCCGAGCTATCAACTGTGATGGCGAAAAACGAGGAAAAATAACAGAACTTCTAATAACTAATTATAAACCAAAATTTATTATGGAATACAGATGTAAAAAATGTGGCGGTAATGAATTTATATCAGAACCCAATAAATATGATGTTTTTGAAGGCTTTGAAGGAAAAATAAGATTGAAATCCTCAGAATACACCAATGAAAAGTTGGTACTTTTTTGTCGAGATTGCAGTGAGGTATTAGAATTTGCTGAAGATGATGTAAAAATATAATTTACGCCAACCCGTCAATGCTCTGCTATTTTAACGTGAATATTTTGAAATATATTAAAAAAGTACAAAAAATTAAATTTTTAAAAAAATAATCCAAAATCCCCCAAGTCGTCATCCTGCGTGGAACT
>JALONJ010000416.1 GCA_025455045.1 Microscillaceae bacterium
AAGAAAAAAGAAAGTTGTAAAAAAAGTGTATTTATAATCACCTCATTATCAATTAGTTACAGAAAACCTGTTTGCAAATATTCTAAAAAATCAAACATTATTTTAAAATTTCTACAGTGGAAATTGCTGGCTTCTTTACCACTTTTTAGGAAAACTGTAACTCAGGCTGTTTAACCTGCCCACGTAAATGATTTTAGGCTTAGAATAAAGCTAGAATTTTCTAAAAATGGGTGAAGACCATCTCGTTTTGGTAAGTGCTTGATGATCAGCGTTTAGCAATAGGTTGTCCAAAAGTTTATAAAAAATACTATCGTACCACTGCATTGGTAATGAGAACAGAATAGAGTAATACTTTTAAAATCAACACTTCGGGTGTTTTTTATAAGTACTTGATTATCAGTCAGTTATGTTATTTCAAATATTTTTTATAACTAGCTGATAATCAAGCACTTAGCAAATAACTAGGAACTAGAAACCAGAAACTGTCCAAACCGTTGAAAATACAACTTATTGAAAATCAATTTGTTATGCAATTTCTAATTATTAATTCCTAATTCCTTATATTCATTCTCGAAAAACCTAATTTTGCGCAAAAGTTTGAACTTTACAAAAAAAATTGTTCCTTTGGGTTTCAAATGGACTGCTTAATTTTCAACATTCAACTCATTGATAGTCGCTCATCTTGGCATCAGCAGGCGGTTGATTTGCTCATTCGAGATGGCATTATCACCCAAATAGCTTCGGCAAATCAAATACCCAAGCCCGATGATTCGTCAAATTTTATTTTGATTGATGGCAACAAATTGCAAGTCTCAATAGGCTGGTTTGATATGCGTGCCGAAATGAAAGACCCGGGACTCGAACACAAAGAAACCCTCCACACCGGCGCAAAAGCCGCTATGCAAGGCGGGTTTACTGAGGTCGCTATTTTGCCCAATACGCACCCGGTCATACAATCCAAAAACGAAATTGCTTATATCAAACGCTTTGCCGAATCGCAATTGGTTGATTTACACCCAATTGCGGCAGTTTCGCTTGATACCTTGGGCAAAGACCTAACCGAAATGATTGACCTCCATACCGCCGGGGCAGTAGCCTTTTCAGATGGCGAAAAACCGATTTGGCATTCGGATATATTGGTCAAAACCTTGCTTTATTTACAAAAATTTGCCGGATTACTGATTCAACGCCCCGAAGATACGCTACTCACCCGTTTTGGGCAAATGAATGAGGGGATTCACAGTACTTTGCTGGGCTTGAAGGGGATTCCGCACTTGGCTGAAGAAATGATGATTCAGCGCGATTTGAGTTTTTTGGAATATGCCGGCGGAAAAATCCATTTTTCGCTACTATCAAGTGCCAAATCGGTGCAAATGATTCGAGAAGCCAAGCAAAAAGGTTGGCAAGTTACTTGCGATATTGCCGCACATCAGTTGGCTTTTGATGATTCGGTATTGTTGGATTTGGATACCAATTTTAAAATAAAACCGCCTTTTCGCCTCCCGAGCGATATTGAAGCATTGCACGAAGGACTGGCAGACGGCACCATAGACGTAGTAGTCTCAGACCACAATCCCCAAGATGTAGAGAGCAAAAACCTTGAATTTGACCTTGCCGAGTTTGGTATCATTGGTTTAGAAACAGCTTTTGCAGTTTTGAATACTTATAATAAAAAACTGAGTATCAGCCAATTAATTGAAAAAATCAGCACCCGCCCGCGCGAAATCTTGGGTTTGGCTTTGCCACAAATAGCGGTAGGCGCGCCCGCCAATTTGACCATTTTTGATAGCAACCAAGAATGGGTTTTTAGCCAAAAATCTATTTATTCTCAATCACATAATACACCTTTTGTGAATCACGTTTTTAAAGGGAAAGCGGTAGCCGTCATTCATAAAAATCGTGTGCAAATGTTGGATTAATTTATCTACTTTTATTAACTTACTGATAATCAACGGATTATAAAAATATTAAGCAACAAAAATAGGTTCTTCACCACTTCTCAGAAATTTTGTCATTCCGACCAAAGCGAGGAATCTTAAATTCAGTCAGGAACGCCTAAGATTCCTCGCTTCGCTCGGAATGACAAAAAACACTTTTCAGGAAAAGTGGCGAAGAATTCAAAAATATGGTTAAAACATTGATTATCAATGAGTTAATTAAAGGTTGAAAAGGGTGCATTTCAAATTTACTACCTATAACCCTCTCCTTCGGAGAGGGCTAGGGTGAGGCAATAGAAACGCGTAAATTTGAAATGCACCCGTTGAAAACCAGTAAAACTTTTAAATAATTAATCAAATTCAAAAATTTGCAAATTCAAAAACTCCTAAATCTGAAGACTCGATGTTAAGATTGATTTATATGGGGCTGATAATCAGTAGTTTGAGCATAATAGCCGAATTTGCGCTTGCTCAATCTGCCAAAAATACGCCTTTGGGTTATCGCATTGAGGGCGATGAAGTAGTTTTTGTGTTTGATGTACGAGATTATCAAAAAAATATTGGTTCTCAACCCCTTGATTTTACCGAGTTCGAGATTCACAAAGTAGCCATTGCCGGTGAGTTTAATGATTGGCGCAAGCAAGGCTGGTCGATGCACAAAGTGAACAAGTATATCTATGAACTCCGCAAAAAGCTCAAAGATTTTTCGGGCAAACCAACTTGGGAATACAAATTTGTAATCAATGAAAAATACTGGGTTGAGCCACCCAAAAACGCCCCCAATCGGGCAAATGACTCGGATAGTCATAACAATTTGGTGTTCTCGACCATCAAGCCCAGTTTGAATGGCAATACTACTTTTCGACTCAAGGGATTTCCCAAAGCATTTCAGATTTTTTTAGCCGGAACATTTAACAATTGGCAGGAAAAACAACTTTTGTTTGGCAAAGAAGACAATGAGTGGGTTTGTCGCCTTGATTTGCCCGAAGGCAAATACGCCTACAAGTTTATTGTTGATGGGCATTGGATTACCGACCCCGAAAATCCAATCGCAGAAGATGACGGCGCGGGGAATATCAATTCAATTTTATACCTAGGCAAATCGGTAACTTTTAAATTGCGAGGTTATGAAAATGCCAAAAAAGTTTATTTAGCCGGTGATTTCAACAATTGGCAACCCCACCTCAATCGGTTTTGGCGCGATGGTGAGGATTGGATTTGCAAAATCATTTTGCCCAAGGGTACATACACTTACAAACTGGTGGTTGATGGCAAGTGGCTAATTGACCCCGCCAACTCCCAAACCGAAACCGATGCTTGGGGCAATCGTAACTCATTGATAGATGTGCAGTAAAAGAAGGTGGTGAAATGGTGAGATGGTGGAATGTTTAGCTATGTAAAAATTCGAAATCTCAAATCCAAAAATCCAAAATCCGAAATCCAAACTTGGGGTTTTGAGTAAAAAAGTACCATAATTTTTGAAAAAAGATTTTTTTTCGTTTATTTAAAGCAATCAAAATTATTATTCAAATAGTTACAAAGTTTTCCTAACTTTGCAAAGTTGATTTTGGGCAATTTTTAATATTAAATTCGTTCGCATAATGCTGAATGTATATGATTATTTTAAGAAAATGCAAGACGAGAGCGTAATCTTGTATTTTAAAGGCGAAATTTCAAACAATCTTCTCACTTCGCTCCTCCAATTGGTTGATGACCGCCTTGACCGCAAAAGTGAAGACGTGAAAATCAAACGCAAAGTATTTAGCATCTTGCTCGAGTGTTTGCAAAATATTTATAACTATCAGCAAACTCAAGGCGCAAATGACGAAGAACTCCACGCCGCCACCCTGATGATAAAACGCACCGACAATGCTTATTTTATCATTACCGGCAACTATATGCTCCGCGATAAAGTCGAAAAACTCAAAACCAAAATCAATAAAGTAAACTCGCTCAGTTTGGACGAACTCAAAGAAATGTACAAAGATGTACTCAGCAAACAGCAGGTTTCGGAAACCGGCGGGGCTGGTTTGGGTTTGATAGATATGGCACGCAAATCAGGCGAAAAAATCGACTATAGCTTCGAGTACATCAGCGATACCCATTGTTTTTATAGCCTACAGGTAAAAGTTTCGGCTTAAAATCGTATTTTTGTGATTCAAAAAACCAAAATAAAACCTGATACAATTATTTGCTTGCTAATATTCTGATTATCAAATAGTTAATCAAGTGTTGAAAAAAGCCACAAAATCTAAAAAATCACTTATTAAATATTGAAGGGTAACATTGTGATTATGGAAAATATTATCATTGAAGGAACCGGCAGAACTCCGGCAGTCGTGTTTGATGCCGTCAAAGGCTTTCTAGAGTTATCGGGTCGTTCAATTCCCGAAAATTCGCTGGCTTTTTATAAACCCTTATTTGATTGGATTGATGATTATGTGCAAAAGCCTCATAATCAGACACTTATATCATTTAATCTTGAATATTTCAATACCAGTTCTTCCAAATGTATTTTGGATATGTTGCGTAAGCTAGAGCGTCTTGCCGAAGAAGGACACAAAGCCCACGTAAAATGGTATTTTGATGAGGGAGACGAAGATATGGAAGAATCGGGCAACGACTTCAAATCGTTGATAAATCTCGACATTGAGTTGGTAATGAAATAATATCGCCTCCGCGAACAAAGTCTTTTTCAATAAAAAATTTCATAACTAATTGATTATCAAATGGTTATGAAATTTTATTTTTACCCTGAATTTGTAAAACGCCAAAATGCACACCTCCAAAGACGTATTTGAAAAAGAAGTTTTAGCCCTCAACCACGCCAAGTCGGTATTGAAGCAAAGCCCCACTTCGCCTAATCAACTACTCAAGGAGTATGAACAATTGAGCAAAGACTACGAAAAACTGCTCAACGATGCCAAAGTAATCACCAACATCAGCGACCGCCTCCAAAACAAACTCAACCAAGCCAACGACAAACTCAACGAAACCAACGAAGAACTCAACGAAGCCAACCACAGCCTTACTATCAGTGCCGAGGAGATTCAGCGCAAAAACGAACTATTGCAAAAAACCAATGAACTGCTCCAAGAAACCATCGAGGAACTTGTCAAAGCCCGTGTTGGACGGCGGGCGGCAACGGTGGTATTGATGGTTGCTATCTTATTGTTTGTGCTTTCCGAAGTTTTTTTGGAGCCCATTATCGATGATTATTTTCAAAACGAAGTATGGATGAATCTGATTATCAAGCTGTTGTTGGCTCTTTCGTTGCGCCCAATTGATTATTTTGTCGAGCATTATCTGCGCCGCGCCGCAATGAAAAAAACTCGAGTAGCGACTACCTCTGAGGGCATAGACTAAACACGATTCTATACCCTATCATCGTATTACTTTGTATAGTTTGGCTATTTTAACGTGAATATTTTGAGAAATATTGAAAAAGTACAAAAAATAAATCTTTAAAAAAAATCTAAAATCCCCCCAAGTCGTCATCCTGCGTGGAACTTTGTTAAATTGCTATGTCTTAAAATATTTCTGTAATTAATTGAAAATCAACAAA
>JALONJ010000417.1 GCA_025455045.1 Microscillaceae bacterium
TCAAGAAAAAAGAAAGTTGTAAAAAAAGTGTATTTATAATCACCTCATTATCAATTAGTTACAGAAAACCTGTTTGTAAATATTCTAAAAAATCAAACACTCGTTTAAAATTTATACAGTGGGAATTGCTGGGGTATTCAGCATTTTTTAGGAAAAAGTGCCGAAGAACCGCTTTTTTTTAATATTTCACCCAAATATTTGGAACAAGAAAAAAATAATGCGTACAATATTTTTTGGTAGCCTATTGACGTGCCTCGCCTCTGGTAGGTTTTCAGGTAATTATAAAATTATTCATTTTACATTATTCACTATTCATTCGTTTACATCAATTTAGCTTACTTACATACAAATTTTCGGCTACATCTTTGGAAATCATCAAAACTCGATTGCCTGCCAATTCTATCTCAATGGATTCGTCGTAGTCGCTTTTTTCCAAAACCAGCAATTCAGTACCAATGTTAATTTTGATTTTGTCCAAATGTTTCAAAAACAAAGGGCTGGTTTCCTCTACTGCAATGACTTGCATCTTTTCGTTGAGTGGCGCATTTTTGAGGCTAATGCGCTTGCGTTTTACAATTTCGCCCTTTTCGTTGGGAATGGGGTCGCCGTGCGGGTCAAACTCGGGGTAGTTGAGGTATTCGTCGAGTCGAGTGATAAGTACCTGCGAATCAATATGCTCGAGTTGTTCGGCTATTTCGTGAACTTCGTCCCAATTAAATTTTAATTTCTGCACCAAAAAAGTCTCCCACAACCGATGTTTTCTGACCAAATAAATGGCTTGTTTGCGCCCGCTTTCGGTGAGCGTAACCCCTTGGTATTTTACATAATTGATTAAGCCTTTTTGCGAAAGTTTTTTAATCATATCACTGACCGAAGCGGCACTGATGTCGATTTTTTTGGCTATATCATTCGTACTAATCCCGCCTTCGGTTTCGGGGTCAGACAAATGAAAAATGGCTTTTAAATAATCCTCTTCGGTAAGACTTAAGTGCATTTTGAAAAAATTAATTAATCAGTGGATTCGTTTATTTTAATTTTTATACAACTCATTGATAATCAAGTAGTTATAAAATAAATTCAAAATTTATACCAACAAGTTGCTAGGGCAATCGGCTATACAAATTTAAGAAATTGCTCCAAACTTCGGCTTTTTTTAGCAAAAATAAAAATCATTCAAATTGCGGCGTGGGGCTACGGTAAGCCGGCAAATTTAGTTTTCTTTTTGCCCATCGGCGGGCTTCAAAATGGCTTGCAAATCGTTCCAAGTGCCATTAAATACATTCAAATCGGCATAGCCCACTACGCCATTGACCAAAGCTCGGTCGGTATGTTGCCAAAACAGCCATCGGTCGGATTCGACTTGCAGGTCTTGCGATTGATACAAAGCCAGCCAAAATTTGTAGGCTTTAAATTCGGTCTGGAGATATTTTTTGTAAAAATTTCGATTGGTATAAATAATCGGGCGTATTTGATAATGTTTTTCAATCAATTGTAGCCAGTTTTTCAGCCCTTTTTGTAGATTTTCGAGCGATTGATTGCCCAGTTCTTCAATATCCAAAATCGGCGGCATATCGCCCGACTCCAATGCAACGGCACGAATAAAATTTTCGGCTTGGGTTTGAGAATTTACATTGGGGCGATAGTAATGATAGGCCCCGCGCAAAAGTCCGGCTTCTTTGCTCTCCGACCAATTGTCGGCAAAAAAAGCGTCTTGATAAGTTGCCCCTTCGGTAGCTTTGATAAATACAAATTTTAAATCAATGCCCCCCGCCGACATCGCTCTCACGGCTTGCCAATCAATCGACTCTTGATAGCGCGATACATCTAAACCGTGAATGGTATAACCACTAGGAATTTTGACCCCAAAACTGCTCAAACCTTGATTGCGTTGGCGGGTATTGGGGGTTTTGACCCACCAACGATAAACTTTGCGAAGCAACCCGCGAGATTCTCGAGGGTATAATGCGCCCATCAGGGCAGCCATTAATAACAACCAAAGTATCAAAAATAAAAACAAAGGAGGGTTTCGCCTTGCCAATTTGCAATGAGTGTTTTTGCGTTGAAAATATATTACTGGGCAAAGTTGGAAAACTTTGGCGAAAATTATGCAAATGGAGTCACCAAATGACAAAAAAATGTACTTGGGTAAATAGATACTCCCCCTCTCCTACCGCCAATGATTACAAAATACGCAAATGTTTCAACAAATTGTCTTTATGCGTTTTGCCGATGGGGATATACTCGTTAGCAATGACCAAACTATTGTCTTCAATGGCTTCAATCTTATCCAAAGCCACCAAATAAGAGCGATGGATTCGCATAAAATTGTCGCTGGGCAATTGATTCTCTAAGGTTTTGAGCGACTGGCTCACTACATATTGGGTTTTGAGGGTTTTGATGATTGAATAAATATCTCGTGCCTCTAGCCAAAGTATATCTGCCACGTTTACTTTCTCGAGGCGATTTTTGCTTTTGACAAAGAGTTGGTTGTTGAGCAAATAAGTTTGTGATTCTTGGCTAACCAATTCATTATCAAGGCTTTGCGATTTTTGACTTAATTTATGCAAAGTAATCTCAAGAGTGGCTTGCAACTCAGGAAGTCGGAATGGTTTGACCAAGTAGGCTTGTGGCTCGGTGAGTTTGGCGCGATCAAGCGTGAGGCGGTCGGTTTGGGCAGTCAAAAAAACAAAAGGTAGTTGATACTTGGTTTTGAGCTGTTCGGCAAGGCTGATGCCGTCAATTTTTCCGGCTAATTGAATATCCAATAAGACCAAATCCGGCTTTTGAATAGCTAAATTGGTCAATAAATCTTCCCCATTGTCCAAGAGGTGCAAAACTTCGTAGCCTAAGCTCTGTACCGATACCTTGAGTTCTTGAGCAATGACAAAATCATCTTCAACAATAGAAATACGCGCAGGATTATTCAATTTATTTCAAACAATGATGATAAATATTATTTTTTAAATACAAAATTAAAATTAATTTGGGCAAAATAAATAAAATTTGGATTTTGAATGGCTACTTCAGGCTTAAAATTTTGGGAATAAATCGGAATATATTGCCTTATAAAAGCCCGCGAAACTGGGTAATCATTTTAATATTTTGCCTCACAAGTTTTCATTTGTTTGGACAAGATACATTGCGCGTTTCGAGGCAAGTCAACTCTTTGGAAATCACAAATTATGTGCAAATTTACCCTAGCAACATTCTGGCTATCAACCAGTTAGATACTATCCAACAAAAATTTATTCCATTTGCCAAATTTACCGGTACATTTGAAACCCAACAAAATTATTTTTTCCAATTGATTGTGCAAAATACTGATGCCGAAAAACTTTCGGCATATTTGGATTTGGGCAACTGGTCGTTTATTGATGTCTATTCACAAAGCCCTGATAATCAATGGATTATCCAGAAAGGTGGTTATTTTCTGCCTTTGTCTGCCCGCAATGTACCCAGAGCCTACCCTTTGGTCAAGCTGGAAGTTTTGCCCCATACAACCCAATTATTTTACCTCCGCGTGAGCCAAAAAATGGCTTTTTATCTGCCTACTCAACAAAAATTTTATTGGCATAATGATGTATGGTTTAACCAAGAAAACCAGCCCCGCTTGTTTTATCAAGGTATTTTTTTGGGAATTATTTTGGTAATGGCACTCTACAACCTGGTCATTTATTTTTCGGTCAAAGATGTCAGTTTTTTGTATTATGTACTTTCTCTGGCAGGTATCGGCTTATATTTTTTGTTTTATTATGGTTTTGCTTTGGAGTTGCTTTGGCAGAATTTGCCTTATTGGAATGCGCACAGCTTTGCGGTAATTGTACCGCTTACGCGAATTTTTTGGGTATTATTTACCCAAACTTATCTGCATTTATCCGAGATTTTGCCTAGTTGGAATAAAGTACTTAACTACCTGATTATCTTATACTTAGTACCGATTTTTAGTGGGTTGTTCAATTATTTGTTTGACTACGACACCAGCGAATTTACCGTAGCTTGGATAGGTGTTATGGGGGTTTTGGTCTTGAGTATGATGATTTTGATGGGCATTTTGTCTTATCGGCAAGGCTACCAACCGGCATTGTATTTTTTGATAGCCAATATGTTTTTTAGTTTTGGGTCTATTATGTTTATTTTGCGCGAAGTCGGTTTTTTGACCGATACATTTATCACACGCTACTCGGTACAAATCGGCGTGATTTTGCAAACTACTTTGTTTTCTTTGGGTTTGGCAGACCGCCTCAATCAAGCCCAAAAAGCGATAATTCAAAAAGATTTGGAAAAAGCCAATTTGGAAAGAGAAAAAGAAATTGAAAAAAAGCAACTCATTGAAAATCAGCGACTTCAGCTCGAGAATGAAGTAAAAGAACGCACCGCCGACTTGCAAGAAAAAACCGAAGAACTGGAAATTACCGTCCAAAAACTGCAAGAATCAGAAAAAAATCTTTTGGAATTGAACCATATCAAAGACAAGTTTTTTTCCATTATTTCGCACGATTTGCGTAGCCCAATGGCTACTTTAAATTCATTTTTGAATATTTTGGTCAATTTTTCCGATAATTTTAGCCCCGATGAATTGCAAAATCTAGCCCGAAGAACCCAAAAATCGGTAGGCGGGCTTACCGAATTGCTCGACAATCTTTTGCAATGGGCAAGGTCGCAGATGAATCACCTGCAATTTGAACCCCAAACCATCAATTTATATCAAATTGTGTACAATACTGCCAATTTATTGACGGTGAGTATTGAGGAAAAACAAATTGATTTAAAAATAGAAATTGCCGAAAACTTGCAGGTATTTGCCGACCAAAATATGTTGAGTTTTGTATTTCGCAATTTATTAATCAATGCACTTAAATTTACTCCGCCCAAAGGCAAAATCAATATAGATTCACAAGTATCTGATAATCAATTAGTTATAAAAATTTCTGATACCGGTATCGGGATTCCTCCCGAAAACTTGGCTAATTTGTTTTTGGTACACAAACATTTTTCGACGCGCGGCACGCAAAACGAAAAAGGTGTGGGTTTGGGGCTGTTGCTTTGCAAAGAATTTATTGAGAAGCACGGCGGCAAGATTGCCGTCCAAAGCGAAGAAGGAAAAGGTACTACCTTTAGCTTTTCTTTGGCGCAGATTGCTTAATTTTGCTCAACAATAATATACACCCAAAGTAGGTTTAACCAACGTAATTTGTTGTCATTAAATTGTATTTAATTTACTGATAATCAGTTATTTACAAGCTATTTGCTTTGCAAAAGGGCTATCCTTGATTGTATAGTAAATGAGAATTGGGTAAAAAAATATAAAATAAATTTCACTTTCAGTCTTTGCGATAAATACCTGATTATCAATTACTTACAACTAATGCTGTCCAATTTACCACAAAGCTCACAAAGGTAATCACAAAGAAGCACCAAGGTCTTGGTGGGCTTGGTGGGTATTTTCTTGGTGTTCTTGGTGTTTAAATAGTTTATGCTTGCCTTGGCTTTTGCAAATAAAAT
>JALONJ010000041.1 GCA_025455045.1 Microscillaceae bacterium
TTATCAACTAATTACAGAAAAAATCTAAGAGGTAAAAATTTAACAAAGTTCCACGCAGGATGACGACTTGGGGGATTTTGGATTGTTTTTTTAAAAATTCAATTTTTTGTACTTTTTTAATATGCTTTAAAATATTCACGTTAAAATAACAATGCGCTAGAAGCGCAAAATCATTAGTTAAACAGTTGAAAATCAGGCAATTAACTGAAAATTATAAATTTTATAAATGCTTGATAACCTCTGACTTTTGACAAATAAGTATGTAACCCAGCCTTTAGGCTGGGTTACAACATTATGAATGCTGGATAATCCGCCAGAGGCAGACACGGTCAAGTACTTATAAAACATATCTGAAGTATTGATATAAATAATAAGTTGGTTATTTTTTGGTTCTTCACCACTTTTCAGGAGTGAAAATCTTTTTTCTGAAATTTATCAATTTCAGTGATTCTGAGCATTAATGAACCAAGCGATAGCTTGATGAAATTACCGAGCGAAGCTCCGAAGAATATGAAACTCTTGATAATCAGCACTTTAGATTCTTCACTTCGTTCAGAATCACTGAAAAGCGAGAGCTTTTCAGAATTCAATGGAATTCCCAAAGGCAATTCCTGAAAAGTGGTGAAGATCCTATCAATTGGGAGGAGCTTCCCAAAACCGAAGTTTTTAGCGGATTTGTCGGCAGGTTTGCGCATACCGAGCAAATGACGATTTCGTATTGGGAGATTAGCGAAGGGGCAATTTTACCCGAACATTCGCACTTTCACCAACAAATCAGCAATGTGATTGAAGGGCAATTTGAACTGACAGTAAACGGCAAAACGCAAGTTTTGGAAGCGGGCAAAGCGGCTCTTATTCCGGCGCACGTCATTCATTCGGGCAGAGCCTTGAGTAAGTGTAAAATTATTGATATTTTTTGCCCAATCAGGGAGGATTATTTGCAATATGAGGCAAAAGTGTGAAAAAGCCTTGTTTTAATCCAGTATGCCTTTTACAAAATACATATCTACTTCGCCTTTGTTTTTGGCTTCGATTTTGCCCCGATATACACAATCAAATTGCTGTTTGACCAATTCGTAAGTAGCTTCCGAAATATTTACCTTGCCCACTTCACCGGCTGACTCCATTCGAGAGGCTAGGTTTACGGTATCGCCCCATATATCATAAGCAAATTTGTTTTTGCCAACTACTCCGGCAACTACCGGTCCCGAATGAATCCCAATCCGAATTTCCCAAACGGGTTGGTTTTGGGCAGTTTTTGCTTGTTTCCATTGTTCCATCCACGCTTGCATTTCCAAACCGGCTTGCACACAATCCAAAGGATTGGTTTGGTTGGCTACCGGCAAGCCACCCGCGCACATGTACGAGTCGCCAATAGTTTTTATTTTCTCTAGGTTGTGGCGTTCACAAATTTCATCAAAAGCCAAAAAACAGGTATTCAATTCCTCAATTACTTGCTGGGGTTCGAGATTTTCGGTGATTTGGGTAAACCCCTTAAAATCAGTAAACAATACAGTTGCCAAAGCATAATATTTGGGGGTAGAAGTACCGGTCGATTTGAGTTCTTCGGCGGTTTCCATAGGCAAAATATTGAGAAGCAATTCATCGGTGCGCTTTTGCTCATCTTTGATGAGTTTGAGGGTGGTTTTGAGCGATTGATTTTTTTTATGAATTTCGGCACTTTGTTTTTCAATTTTTTCTTGGGCTTGTTTGCGTCTAAAAGCTTGATAAGCCAAGTTGATTTCATCTTCCATTGATTTCATAAAACTCAAGTCCTCTAGCTCCCACACGCGCGGGTGCGTATCGGCGCAGAGCAAAATGCCTTTTTGTTTTTCGCTCAAAATGCTTGGGTAAAGAATCGCCGATTCCAAATGCCTATCTAAAAAATAAGTGCGACTTACTTCGTCAAGCTCGGTATGCGCATACATATTTTCAATAGTTAGCGAATCTTCATTGTGTAGCAAGTCCAAAAAAATCGGACAATCTTGAGCTGATATTTTTGTAATCAATTGATTGTCAAAGGTTTGTCCTTGATTACCAATACAATAAAAGGCTTCTTCTTGATAGTTGTAATACCACAATTGGGCAACATCGGCATCGAGAGCCAGCTCGATAGATTCGGTTACTTTTTGTCCTACTTTTTGCCAATCGCCCTCGCTCATCGAGCCTTCTTTGGAGATAGCCATAAGGATATGAATGTTGCGCTCAAGTTTGAGTTTTTTGCGCGAGATTTCTCGATTTTGGCTTTCAATTGCCGTATTGAGTTTGATTTGTTTTTGACGGCTTTGGTAAACCAAATAAATAGCCCCCAAAGTCAGAACAAATAAAAGGCTGATGAATAACAAAATCAAATTTTTGCGGTCGGCATCGCGGGCGCGTAATTCATTTTCTTTTTTGAGGAGTGTATTTTCTTGTTGTTTCTTTTTGGTTTCGTAGATGGCTTGCATTTTTGCCAATTGGGTCGAGTTTTCGACGCTTTCAATGCTATCATTGAGCGTCAAAAACTTTTTCTGAAACCGCAACGCCAAGTTATACTTGCCTTCTTGCTCATACAATTCGGCGAGGGTTCGGTAAGCATTGCGCTCATCAACCCTAGCTTTGATTTTTTGGGCAATTTCCAAAGATTGTAAAGCGTATTTTTGGGCGGTGGCAAAGTCTTTTTTCAAAATATACACCCCCGCCATAAAATCATAACATCCGGCTACTGCTCTTGCGTCTTTCAACTCGAGGCTTATCGCCAAAGCCTCTTGAAAATAGGCTAAGGCTTGGTCTAGCTCCTGTCGAAGTTTGTGCACTACTCCAATTCGAGTATTGGAGGTAATGAGGTTGGACTTTTCTTGGAGGCGTTCTCTAATTTTTTTGGATTGTTGAAAAGCCGTCAGAGCTTGGTCATAGTCTTTGAGGCTTTGATAAATTTCGCCCAAGCGCACATAGGCGTAGGCAATGCCCCGCTCATCTTGCAAGGCTTCAAAGAGCAAAAGAGCTTGTTGGGCATAGGGCAAGCCTTCGGTATATTTTTTTTGCAATTTGAGGGCATCACCTATATTGTTGTTGGCATAAGCCGTTTGGAGGTCAATCCGATGTTTTTCGGCAATGCGCAATGCTTCAAAAAACAACTGATTGCTTTCGCCATAGTCGCCTAAGTTTCGATATACGATACCCATAAAGTTGAGGCTTTCTGCCCAACCACGGTAGTCTTTTATTTTTTGGGCTAGGGCGATGGCTTGCTTGCCATAGTCAATGGCTTTCACAAAATCATTGTTGCGGTTTTGCCAGCACAATTGATTCAAAATCTTGACGCGCAAAGTATCTTCGCGCGGGTTGTTTTGCAGAGCAATGAGCAGGCTATCCGACTTTTTGGTTTGATTTTGCGAAAAAACAAATCCTGTCCCCACAATTTCCCCTAAAAGAATTAAAAATATTACTCGGAGTAAAACCACAATTATCAATTAAAAATTAGGAATTAATAATTAGGGATTAGAAATTATTGCAATTGAAATGAAGAATTTGTAGCGTTCTTAGTTCGTAAAGTGCCAATTATGTTGGGTTTATTTCTTATCCAATTTATTGGCTAACTTACTACAAATCAATGCCCAATTTAGTTAAATTTTTTGCTTAACTAAACCAATTAAGGCTTTTTAATGTTAAGTATCGTCAAGAAATTTTCATAAATATCTGAAAATCAAGCACTTATCAGTTTTTATTAATTTTGGTCAAGAAATTTTAGTAAATATGAAGGATTAAATTGAAATATGAAGACAAAAATCGATGAAAGTAGCTTTTTGAAGTATCAATAACATCAGTAGTTCGGACAGTTTCTAGTTGGGAGTTAAGCAATTGAAAATTAGGCAATTAACTCGAAAATTGTGGGTTTTATAAATCACTGATAATCAGTGAGTTATAAAATAAATACAATTCTTTCGTGAAATTGGTTTTTGAGTTCAACCTCTAAAATTTTTTCAAACCCTAATGGTTTGAATAATTTTGAAAAAGTATGATGTATTTACCAAATGAGGATTGAAGTATTCATTTTTTATAAACCGTTGATTACCAACGTATTACAAAGTTATTTATTATCACATATCAACTATTCGTTCCTTATTTGTACTTTTATGGCAAAAAATTAAGTGATTTGAATAAAGTGTATATTTTTTGCTTTTAAATAATCACCACAATAAAATTGAAATAATCAAAGTTATTTGACAAAGCATCTAAAGCAAACTAATTATGATAAAAAGGTATTTTGGTATATTTGTACTTGTTTGTCTGTATTTCACTCCAGCCTTATCCCAATCTCAGCCACCTATTGTGCAGTGGGCAAACAAAATCATTGGATTTTCTTCCGAATTTTCCAATATCGACAAGCCCCAAAGTAGTGAATTTAAAGCAAGCCAAGTACTGGATAAACCCAACAAACTTCCGGCAGTAGGCGAAAGTTCGGTGGCGTGGTCGCCTGCCCGCGATGCCAACCCCGATGGCGAATGGATAAAAGTAGGTTTTGCCACTCCAATGAAAGTAGAACAAATCGCCGTAGGCGAAAACTACAACCCCGGGTCTATTACGCACGTGTATGTGTATGATGTTGCCGATAAAGAGTACTTAGTCTATCGCAATCTCAATGTTGCGCCTTTGAGCATAGCCGGACGCATATTTCCGATTTTTCAAAAAACCGATTTTGAAGTTGCCGCCGTCAAGATTATGATGAACACCGCCAAAATCCCCGGGTTTAATCAAATTGATGCCATTGGCATTTCCAACTCTACCCAACCCATTGAAGCCAAAATCAACCTTGCCAAAAAACTGGATTTAAAATCCAAACCCGAAAACTTGGGGGCAAATATTAACTCAACCTATCAAGAAATAGCCCCAATGGTATCACCCGATGGCAAAAGCATTTATTTTACGCGCTCACGCCACCCCCAAAATGTGGGCAATCCCGATAAGCAAGACGTATGGGTTGCCGATTTGCAAGATGATGGCAACTTTGGCACAGCAAAAAATATTGGACCGCCTATCAATACTCCCCAGCACAACTCGTCTTTTTCTATCACGCCGGACGGCAATACAATGCTTTTGAATAATGTGTATAACACCGATGGCACGCTCGAGAAAGGTCTCTCCATCACTAAACGCAAAGGCAATACCCAAACCGACGACTCGTGGGCGCAACCCCAAAAGGTAGTCATCGATGATTATTACAATCGCAATACCTACTCGGAGTTTTGTTTGTCGCAAGATGGCAAAATATTGCTGATGACTGTCCAACGCAATGATGCGCTGGGCGGCAAAGATATTTATTTTTCGCGCCTCAAACCTGATGGCAGTTGGACAGCCCCCCAAAATCTTGGACCCGTGGTAAATACTGCCGCCAGCGAAACTTCGCCGTTTTTGGCTTCCGATGGCAAATCCTTGTACTACTCTACCAGTGGATTGAGTGGCTATGGTGCCAACGATATATTTGTAACTCGCCGCCTCGATGAAACTTGGACCAACTGGAGCGAACCACAAAACCTCGGACCCGAAATCAATACTCCCGAATGGGACGCATATTTTAGCATTTCTGCCAAAGCCGATTATGCGTACTATACTTCTTATCACAACTCGATGGGCGATAGCGATATTTTTAGAGTAAAACTTGCCGAAGCCAACAAGCCCGACCCTGTAGCCCTTATCAAAGGCAAGGTGTATAATGCCAAAACTAAACAGCCTATCAGTGCCAGTATTTTGTACGAAATATTGCCCGAAGGCTCCAATGCCGGTAATGCCTCCTCCAATCCGCAATCGGGTGAATACAAGGTTGTATTGCCTTTGAAGAAAAAATACGGTCTGTTAGCCGAGGCCAAAGGTTTTTTATCGGTGGACGAAAACATTGATTTGACCACTTATACTGATTATATCGAGATCAACAAAGACCTCTACTTAGTACCCATCGAAAAAGATGCTACTGTAAGGCTGAACAACATATTTTTCAAAAGAACCGACTTCGCGCTTTTGCCCGAGTCTTTTCCTGAGCTAAACCGGTTTGCCAAACTCTTGAAGGATAACCCCACTATGGAAGTACAATTGGAAGGACATACGGAGGTATTTGGCAAAAAAAGCGACCAAATCAAACTCGCCGAAAACCGGGTCAAAAACGTAAAACGTTATTTGGTCGAGACCGGTGGTATCAAAGAAGGACGTATCAAACTCAAATCTTTTGGTGGTACTCGTCCGGTGTGCCGCGAAGTAACTGATGAATGTCGCGCCCAAAACCGCCGGGTGGAAATTCGCGTTTTGCGACAATAAGGGGCATCTTTATCCGAAAATTGTTAAGGCTAACTAATTTGATAGTTTTGGTAAAACAATGCAGATTTTGGTTCTTCTGACTTTTTAGCGTGAGGGTGTTGAACCTCTCCAACAAACCTCCATTCGTCATCCTGTATGGAGTTTTGTTCATTCTCTTTCGCTTAGGATTGTTCTGTAATTAATTGAACATCAAGGGTGAATGAATCCTTCGGCTAAAGCCGAAGCTACAAGTTTTTTATAAATTGTATTTTTCTTATATTTCAACAAACTTGTGGCTGTATTATCACTTAAAAAGTGCTGGCACATCATTTTGTAAGTACTTGATTTTAAACATTTGGCAATAGATTGTTTAAAAATCAATAAAAACATAATTAATTGAAAATCAGCTACTTATACAATTTTCAATTCCTTATTAATAGCCCATTCAAAATGTCCGAAAAAAAAACTTATCCACAATCACAGCCTTTATTTTTTAAAGTAAATGAGGCTATCACCATTGCTGCCGAGGCTTGGGGCGATGTTTCGGCTCCGCCGGTGATTTTACTGCACGGAGGCGGGCAAACCCGGCACTCTTGGGGCGATACCGCCCAGTGGATCGCCGAAGCCGGTTGGTATGCCATTACGTATGATGCACGCGGACACGGCGACAGTTCTTGGGCAGGCGATGGCAACTACCGCACCGATGCACTGGTCGAAGACCTCAAAGCCATTTTGAAAAACCTGACCCAAAAACCTGCTTTGGTAGGGGCTTCTATGGGGGGCATTACTTCATTGGTAGCTCAGGGCGAAGCCTCAGAGGTCTTATGTTCGGCAATTATTTTGGTGGATATAGCCCCCAAAGCCAATCAAAAAGGCGTAGAGCGCATTTTTACGTTTATGAGTTCCAATCTGCACGGCTTTGCTAGCCTCGATGAAGCCGCCGATGCCGTTGCCGCCTACTTACCCCATCGCCCACGCCCTCAAGATCACGAGCGATTGAAAAAAAACTTGCGCCTCAAATCGGATGGGCGTTGGTACTGGCATTGGGACCCCAAAATGCTTGAATTGTGGAAAACCGCTTCACCAGACGACCGCATCAAAGGGGCGGTACGCCTGATGAGTGCCGCCAAAAACCTACCCGTACCTACAATGATTGTACGTGGCGGAATGAGCGATGTCGTTACTGACCAAGTAATGGACGAGTTTTTGGAGGCGGTACCCAATGTGCGAGCCGTTGAGGTGTCGGGAGCCGGGCATATGGTAGCGGGTGATTCTAACCACGCCTTTACGCACGCCGTAGTCGAGTTTTTGAAAGAAGTCTATCCGCCACAAAAAGATTGAATAACGGATTTTTGCGTGAATAATTAAATTTATAAGGCTCTTACCTAAGAAGCTGTCTTAAAGTAGTATTAACGGCAATTTGCAAAATTTGGTATTTTGAATTTTTATAAGAATCTAAATTATTTTTATAACCACTTGATAATCAAGTAGTTATCCTTATATGTTTTTTGCGAAAATATATTTTTTTGAAAATTTTAAATTCAAAAAAATGCTTTAAAATGATTTTAAGACAGCTTCTAATAGCAATACTCCATTGAGATTTTGTAACCGGCTGATTATCAAGGTTTTGCAAAGTTTTAAATTCTTTTATAACTACTTGATTTTCAAGTGGTTAGTTCTTAATTCGGAATTAGAAACCAGAAACCTAACGAGCTATTGTAATAGTGGGCTGATAGTATTAATTAGGTTAGTAAGTATTTGATTATCAAATCGTTATGGATTGGGAAGTGTTAAAAAAATGCTTGTCAGTTTAGTTTAAGGCAAGAGCCAAAATCAAATATAATTCAGGCTAATTTTTTGAATTTTTTAGAACTACAATTTCGCCAGAGTCCAGAATTTGGTATTTTTCTTCGGTTTGGGTGTTTGCAGATGGCGCAAATACTTCTACCAAACTGGTGATATTGCCATTTTCATCAATCTGACTGCTGATTTGATTGTAATGCAAGTCAAACTGGATTCGTTGCGCAATCCATAAAGCCGAAACGGGTGTGCCATCTAATTTGAAAGTATGCAATAAATAACGCTCACCTTCCAAATAATCGGCGATTTGGTCAATAAAGTAAATCCTAATCACCAGCGCAATATACTCATCGGTTTGTTTTAAGATAGCGAGCTTTTGGGCTTTCATTTTTGAGACTAGGGTTTTGCCCTCGGGGCTTTTGGCAGGTCCAAAAGGTTCTATCAAACTTTCATACAAATTGATTGTAACTCCTTCGGGGGTTTTGAAAGAAGTAAGCCAAGTTGTGGCTTCCGAAGGGGTGATTTTGAGGGATTTGTTGAATTTCAAATTGGGTTGATAGACACATTTGTAAGGCAGAGTTTGTTTGGGAAATTTTTGGATAAACTGCTCAAAATCAGGGTTTTGGGCTTCAATATCTACCCCGCCTAAACTGACAAAAAATAAAGTCAAAAAAATAAAGTTACGCATCGTTTTTTTTGGAAAAATTTAAGTATTGAGGCAAAAAATTAAGATAGTTTCAAATTTGCAAAGTTTATTGTTTTTTTGGAAAAAATGATTAATTTTAACTAATTAGCAAATCAAAAATAAAACTATGAAATTGATTGTCGAAAACTTCGGACCGATAAAAAAGGGCGAAATCGATTTGAATAAAAAATTTTATGCCTTTGTAGGCTATAACAATACCGGCAAAACTTATATGTCGCAGTTGTTGTGGGGGATTTTTAATATCAACTTATTTCCTTTAAACAAAGATTTTGACGCTTTAATGGACGATGATTTTTTTGAAACCAACTCTTTTGACTTGGAAAAAAGCCCAGATATAATTCAAAAGTTTTTGGATTTATATGCTGATTTTGTAGTAAAGGAAGTTGTTCCTATATGTTTTAACGCCGAATTAAGTGCAGGATATTTTTCTAATTTAAAAATTAAAATTCTATATAACCCTAAAATAGATATTAAAATACTTTCTAGAAAATTGAATTACAATCATTCTCTCCAACATATTAACCAATCTTATTTCAATATTTTTAAAGAAGACGATTCTTATATAGTAAATTTTTCAGGAGAATTACCTAATGATGAATTTGGAAAAAAACATAAGGTTAAATCATTTGCTCAATTATTACAAGACTTATTTTTTCAAGTAACTGCATTTGAGCCAAACTTTTTACCTGCTAGTAGAACTTTTTTTCCGCAATTTTATAAATATATCATAGAATTAGAGCGCGAACGAGGAAGTAAAATTAGTAATGAAATGCGATTATTGGCTCAAGAATATGGAGAACAAGAAGCTTTTAGAATAATTCAACGAAAATATGCAACGCCATATAATAAAATTACAGATATTATTTTTACTCAATTATATAGTTTGAGTACCCAAAATATAGAAGATAATCTTGAATATATAGATTTGTTATTTGAGTTATCAGAAATCATTGGCGGGGGTATTATAGCCAAAACTCCCGAAAACATTGGGGTTAAAGAGTTTTACTTTAGACTTAAAGATAAGTCCGAAATTCCAATGTTTTTAGCTTCGTCTTCGGTAAATCAATTAACACTTTTAAATCTTTTTCTCAAATATTGGGCTTCTACAAACTATAACTTCCTTTTCATCGACGAACCCGAAGAAAACCTCCACCCCAGCAATCAAATCAAATTGACTAATTTATTGCTCAAATTTGCTACCCGAAATCATAATCGAGTTTTGATAACTACCCATAGTCCTTTGATTGCCGAAAACATCAATAACTATTTGTATTTGAGCCTTTTACGCAAACAACAACCCAATGATTTTGAAAAAATTGTGGCAGAAAATCGTTTAAACATTGATTCAGAAATTGATATTTTGCCCGAAGAAATTGGTATTTATTTTTTCAAAGATGGTAAAATCACCGATTTAGCCGATGAATCAACCGACTGGGGCATCAATTTTAGAGATTTTTATCGAGTGCAACAAGAAGTCTCGAATATAGGAAAAATATTGACCGATTATCTCCATTATCAAGCGCAAGATGAAGAAGATATACTTGATAAACAACCAGCCCAATAGCGATAATTCATTGCTAAAAAAACTTTTCCCAAAAGCCTTGCTGAGTGCCGGTTTGGGTTTGGTAGATGAAGTTGATTTAGATACCGAAATCAAAATCGATGGCGATACCAAAAAACGCCCTGATGAATTACATTATGTTGTTATTAATGGGCTAGATGAAAACGAATCTATCCGAGAAGTTCTGAAAATCAATTTAGAAAAAGATATCGAGGGCATATCTACCAAACACAAAACTCCCGAAGTAGCCCTTTTAATTTTACAGGAATTTGACAATAGTTTTAAGTTGAATGTGATTTTAATTGAACTAAAAAGCACTTTAGACAATAAAAAAGTCAAAGATTGTGAAGATAAATTTCGTTGTGCCATCAATCGTATGTATATGCTTTTGCATTTTTTTGATTACGAGCGGTATGGTCGAGCCAAAAATATTTATATTGAATTTAAGGGAATCGTGATGTATAACAACATTATGACTGATATCAATGACGAATCAGGCTTGGGTAAGATTTTTTTGAATTATCAAAGCAATATGATTAATCAAAAACGTGATTCTACTTTGAGCTTGGTAAGTATTATAAGTGATAATGAAAAAGTAGCGGTCAAATTTTTTGCTAATCCTGACCAAGAAAAACAAAAAAACTCTTTTCATATTTCCTTAAAAGACCTACTTTCTTAATCATTAAGTATCCTGATAAACAATTTCAAAAACTTGCAAATATTTTATAACTCATTGATTTTCAAGTACTTACGAATTTTATCTTTTTTAACTAATCCCTTGATTATCAAGTATTTAAAACCACAATTAGGAACTAGAAGCACCATACACCAATGCCAACTACTGCGGGCGATATTTTGCGCTAAAGTTAGGGTCTATTCGGTCAAGATTTTTGATAGCCGAGGAGCTGATATGCTCAAATTCTTTGTCGCAAGTAATAAAAATAATCTTCAAATCAGGTTTCATTTCTTCCATAAACCGCAATTGGTTTACTTCATAATCCAAATCATCGCCATTGCGCAAGCCTCTGACCAAAGTTACATCGCAGTAAGTTTCTTTAGTATTGATATATTGCGTCAAAAAACCGCTAAAATTCTCAAATTGTCGATATTTTAATACCTCTAAAGCCAGTTTTTCGGTATTGATATCCATTTTATCAGGATTGATGCCTCGCGCGACTATCACTTTATCAAAAATTTTTTCGGCTTTTTCCAAAATATTCAAATGCCCATTGTGCAAAGGATTGAAAGACCCGGGATAAATCCCGATTTTGGGACGATGCTTTTGCAAATAATCAACTAAATGGTGGAGATTGACCGCGTTTTGGGGAAATTTTTGGGCAAATTGTTGCAAAAGGCTGATTCTCACCGGTTTATAGACCGCATAGTCAAAAAATTGATACTCTTTAAAAATTTTGTATTCATAATCCAACAATTCCAAAAAATCGGCGTGCGTTACAATCCACATATCCAAGTCAATGAATATTTCGGAAAGTTTGGATTGGGCTTCGTGTTTTTTGGTATCCAAAATCATTTGCCTAATTTGCTCGGTATCTATTTGATTATCAGTATTTTGCACAAAAAAATCGGCTGATTTTTCTTCATTATCTTGGCGGGTGGGGTCATAAATGACATCGTGAAAAAAAGCCGTCATTATCAAACTTGCCTTGTCTTGTGGGCTGAGTTCACCCTGCCCCGCCAACTTTTCAATGCCCTCGAGCAAAAAGCTCAAATGGTCTTCATTGTGATAATAGCGATGCGGCTCTTGCCATTGACTTATCAAAGTCTCCAAGTTTTGGACTCCGTAGCTTTGCAAAACCGGCAAGTAAGTCTGATAAATTGCTTTCATAAAGAATGTTTCATATTTGAGAGTTTCAAAAGTCGGACAAGTTTTACAAATTTTCAAAAGAAAAACTCGAAAAAATCTAATCAAGGCAAAATCACCGACCCCGCCAAAATCATCGCTCAACAATCAAAAAAACTTGTGAATGATTTTGATTTAAGTAATGTGCTGAAAGTCAATAACTTAGCGCATATTTTGGCTATTCGGGCAATCACGACAACAAAATAGCGATTAAGAAAAAAAAAATTCAACAATCGTTTGAAATAATCATAAATCCCCAAACAAAACCCAAAAACCCCCAAATTATTTCTTGCTTAGTTATGATTGTTTTATATCTTTGTCCAATGATATTTTAACCTTAGAATCAATAAATTATTTGAAATTATGGCATTTGATATTGATATGATTAAAGCCGTGTATGCTCGAATGGGTGAGCGTATTGAAGCGGCGCGTAAATTAGTTGGCAGACCTTTGACTCTAGCCGAAAAAATCTTATACAGCCACCTTTTTGAGGGCAAACCGACCCAAGCCTTTACACGGGGCAAAGATTATGTAGATTTTGCCCCCGACCGCGTAGCGATGCAAGATGCTACCGCGCAAATGGCTTTGTTGCAATTTATGTCGGCGGGGCGCGCCAAAGTTGCCGTACCCAGTACCGTGCATTGCGACCACTTGATTCAAGCAAAAATTGGCGCAAAACAAGACTTAGAAACTGCCAACACCGCCAACAAAGAAGTCTATGATTTCTTAGCCTCAGTTTCTAACAAATATGATATCGGATTTTGGAAACCCGGCGCGGGTATCATTCACCAAGTAGTACTTGAAAACTATGCTTTTCCGGGCGGAATGATGATTGGTACAGATTCGCACACGCCCAATGCGGGTGGTTTGGGAATGATTGCCATTGGCGTTGGCGGGGCTGATGCCGTGGACGTAATGGCAGGAATGGCTTGGGAATTGAAATTTCCTAAATTGATTGGAGTCCACTTGACCGGCAAACTAAGCGGCTGGACTTCAGCAAAAGACGTAATCCTCAAAGTAGCCGGAATTTTGACCGTAAAAGGCGGCACGGGGGCAATCGTTGAGTACTTTGGCGAAGGCGCAGATGCTTTGTCAGCGACCGGTAAAGGCACAATTTGCAATATGGGCGCGGAAATTGGCGCAACCACCTCGGTTTTTGGGTTTGATGAGCAAATGAAAGCCTATTTGGAATCAACCGACCGCGCCGATGTAGCGGCTTTGGCTGACCAATACAAAGCCCATTTGCGCGCCGATGACGATATTTATGCCAATCCGAGCAAATATTATGACCAATTGATTGAAATTAACCTTTCGGAACTTGAGCCCTATATCAATGGACCATTCACGCCGGATTTGGCTTGGCCCTTGTCCAAATTTGCCCAAGCGGTCAAAGAAAACAATTATCCGGCAAAATTGGAAGTCGGTTTGATAGGCTCTTGTACCAACTCCTCTTATGAAGATTTGACGCGGGCTTCCTCGATAGCTCAACAAGCGGTGGACAAAAAATTGAAAGCCAAAGCCGAGTTTACCATTACGCCGGGTTCCGAAACCGTCAGATTTACTGCCGAGCGCGATGGAATTTTGTCGATTTTTGATAAAATGGGCGGCGTAGTATTGGCAAATGCCTGCGGACCTTGTATTGGACAATGGGCAAGACATATCGACGACCCTAATCGTGCCAATTCTATCATCACTTCATTTAATCGCAACTTTGCCAAACGCAATGACGGCTACACCAATACCCACGCTTTTGTGGCTTCGCCCGAAATTGTAACGATGTTTGCCATTTCTGGCGATTTGACCTTTAACCCCTTGACTGATAAGCTCTTAAACGAAGACGGACAAGAAGTAAGCATTGACGAGCCTCAAGGTTTGATGGCTCCGCCCAAAGGCTATGCCGTAGAAGACCGAGGTTTTCAAGCCCCCGCCGAAGATGGCAGCAAAGTGCAAGTAATTGTTGATGCCAAATCCGACCGTTTGCAATTGCTAGAGCCATTCAAGGCTTGGGAAGGCACTGATTTACAAGGACTTAAGCTGTTAATCAAAGCCAAAGGCAAATGTACGACTGACCATATTTCAATGGCGGGACCTTGGTTGAAATATCGCGGGCATTTGGATAATATCTCGAACAATATGCTCATTGGGGCGGTCAATTATTTTAATGATAACAAGACCAATTCGGTCAAAAATCAATTAGATGGCAGCTACAATGAAGTTCCCAAAGTACAAAGAGCCTACAAAGCTCAAGGCATTGGTTCAATCGTAGTCGGTGATGAAAACTACGGCGAAGGCTCATCGCGCGAACACGCCGCGATGGAACCGCGCTTCTTGGGCGTGCGGGCTATTTTGGTTAAATCATTTGCGCGGATTCACGAAACCAACTTGAAAAAACAAGGAATGTTGGCACTTACGTTTGCCAATCCGGCGGATTATGACAAAGTACAAGAAGACGATTCTATTGACATTGTCGGTTTGACTACTTTTGCCGAAGGTGTGCCTTTGACCGTAGTTTTGAATCACGCTGATGGCTCAAAAGACGAAATCAAAGTAAATCATACTTACAATACGCAGCAAATTGGTTGGTTCAAAGCTGGTTCAGCTCTTAATTTGATTAAGGAATAGGGGCTAGCCAAGCCGCCGTCCGAAGGAGGTTTAGATTTATAAGTGGCTGGTAATCAGATATTTACAAAAAACCACTCTTTGTGTAACGCAAAGAGTGGTTTTGTTTTTTTGGAAAATGTGAGAATTTAATTAGCACAAAACTTTAGGAATTATCTAATTGCCTGATTTTCAATTAATAATGTTCTTAAAAATTTTACTTTATTTTATACCTATTCATAAGGTTGATTTCATAAAGTCTTCGCGCTGTTCAATTAATGCTTAAAAAGCTGTCTTGAAATAGTATTAACGGCAATTTTTAAAATTTGGTATTTTGAATTTTTACAGGAATCTAAATTATTTTTATTTTTATAACTAATTGATTATCAATTAGTTATACTTATTTTGTTTTTTGTGAAAATATATTTTTTTGAAAATTTTAAATTCAAAAAAATGCTTTAAAATGATTTTAAGACAGCTTCTAAGATGGCGAACTTTTGGTTGTACTTTTAAATAAATTTCATAGACGTGCATTTCAAATTTATTTCTTAGATTCCCTCCTTCAGAGGAGAGGGCATAGGTAAGGTCTTAAAACGTAAATCTGAAATGCACCCATTTCGTAGCTACTTCATAAAATCATAAGCCTAATAATTACCCAATACTCAATCTTCACGCCTTTTTTTGTTTTTTACAAAAAGTGATTAAGTTTGGCTGTCTATACAGTTTAGGGCTTGATTCGCCACTTTTGACGAGTATAAATTACATTTGGACGAAATCCCACAAACAAAAACATCAGGTTTCGTAAACGGTAAAGAATATTTGAAAAAATATTTTCTAATATAAATTATAAAAAAACTAAAATTAATTACTTTTAGAACCAAAATCTTATTTATGCTTTAAATTTATCAAAAATTAATAGCCAAGTACTTGATAATCAAATACTTCACAATTTAATAAGGTTTATTAATATCTTGATAGGTTTACTTTTAAATAACTTAAATAACAATTCTATGAAAAAAATCGCTTTTACTTTAAGTGTCATTGTCTTATTGTTTTCCCAAAGTTACGCCCAAAACTCTATCAACCCTTGGGGGCTTTCGTTCAATTATTCGGCAATGGATTTTGCCCCTTCGCGCCAAAGCGATAATTGGTTCAAAACTCAAAACTGGAATACCGGCGTACAAATTGAAGCCATCAGAGCCGTCAATTCGTCGTTCAATATCGCACCTTCGGTGCATTTGGGAACTTTGGAAAAATCAGGTTTTAACTCTGCCTCATCACTAGCCCTTAATTTAGCGGCGCAGTATCGTTTTGCCAACGGTTACATCATCAAAAACGAAAATTCTTGGTTTGACCCTTATTTGATTGCCGGTGGAGGCGTACATTTTATTGACGGCACAGGCAGAAGCCAAATGGGAGCCGGTGCCGGTATCAATCTTTGGCTACAAGAAAATGTAGGAGTTGCCGTGCAAACTGTATTCAACTGGGTACCTCGCGCCGACAATTATGTGCATCATACACTCGGCTTGAAGTTTCGCTGGGGTGCCAAAGACTCGGACGATGACGGTATCTCAGACCGCGATGATGCTTGCCCTAACGAAAAAGGTTTAGAAAGCCTCAAAGGTTGCCCCGATAGCGATTTAGATGGCATTGCCGACAAAGACGATGCTTGCCCCAATGCCGCCGGTTCTACCGATATGAAAGGCTGCCCCGACTCCGATGGTGATGGCGTTGCCGACAAAGATGATGCTTGTCCGGCAGACAAAGGCTTGGCTACTTTGAGTGGTTGCCCCGACTCCGATGGTGATGGCGTTGCCGATAAAAACGATACTTGCCCCACTGTAAAAGGTTTGCCTGCTTTGAATGGTTGCCCTGACTCCGATGGTGATGGCATTGCCGACAAAGATGATGCCTGCCCCAACGAAAAAGGTATCAGTGCTTTTGGTGGTTGCCCTGATACTGATGGTGATGGTATTGCCGACAAAGACGACAAATGCCCTACCGTAGCCGGTATTGCCTCAATGCAAGGTTGCCCCGAGAAAAAAGTAACCGCCGAAGAAAAAACCAAAGTGGAAGAACAATTGAAAATGATTGCCAAAAAAATCCAATTTGAGACCGGCAAAGATGTCATTACCAAAGCCTCTTTGGCTGAGTTGGACAAAGTATTGGCATTTATGAATGAGTATCCGGGTTCTAAATTTTCGGTAGAAGGACATACCGACAATGTAGGCGTACCTGCCAACAACCTCAGACTTTCACAATCGCGCGCCGATGCCGTAAAAAGATATTTTACCAACAAGGGTATTAGTGCCGATAGAATTAATGCTGTGGGTTTTGGTCAAACCAAACCAATTGACAAAAACACTACTCCGGCTGGTCGTACCAACAACCGCCGCGTAGAGATTCACTTGGCTGACTAATATTGGTAAAATGCTGATAATCAATAAATTAGTTTTCTAATTTAGGTTAAATAAAAGGCTTTTTAAGAAATTTTCTTAAAAAGCCTTTTTTAATTTTTGGGAATAAGGTTCTATGCCAATTTTTCAAATGGATTGATAAACTTGTATTAACTCCGGTGATTAGGAGTGTTTTTAAACCATCGCTGATATACCAACAAACCTACCCCAAGTATCAGCAATACAAACCACAGGTGCGCCAAAAATACGATTATCTCCTCCACGACCAACCAACTGTTTTTGAAAGCCTCGCCAAGCCGCCAGCCCAAACTAGGACGATAATCTTCAATTTTTTGATAATTGGCGATTACTTCACTCTGCAAGGACTCACGTTGGTAGATAAATATTTTGAGGGTAGCATAGCTAACTTGGTCAGCCAAGCTTAGGTTTTGAATTTTATGGTCATCAGCTTCATTTTGGCGATTGAGCAAATTGTCTTCGGCGGCGGTTGTTTCGCCAAGTTTTTGGCTTTTGTTGTCAATAGCATAGGTATAGCGTTTTTCGTATTGCGCATAGCGTTGGGCGCGTAAATCTTTTGCCAATACTTGCAAGCTCACATCGCTGGCTTGCAACAGTCGATAATCCAAAAAGCCAATCAATGAGTTCAAATCGCGCAACAAGCTATCGGTTTTGGTTGCCGGAATCCGCAAAATCAGTTCATTTTCTACGACAAAATATTTGGTCTCGAGCAATGAATCTACATTTAATTGCGTAGTAATAGTATTTTTTAGCTGGCTGCGCAAATTAGATTGAATGATAAAACCTTGATAACGAATGGTCAAATCCTCAATGTTTTGGGTAGTTTTTTGCACATTTTTTACTTGAAAACGCATTTCGCCGGTTCGCACAAATTGGCGGTTTTTTTGCGAATCCAAATTGTGGCGCGCCACTCCGTAAGTTGTATCGGCTACGCTCTTTTCTTCTGCTTTGGCTGATGCTTCGGGCGAAGTTTCTTCGGTAGCCGCTTGGGTTTGTTTTAAATCTGTGCTAGATTCTTTTTTAAACTCTCCGCCACCGTGGCAGGCACTGAGAAAGTAAATCAGCAAAGCATAAAAGATAAATCGGGGCTTGTTTATATTCATTGACATAAGGGTATTTTTTTAAGTGCTTTTGATTCGAATACCCTTTATGCCAATTTTTATTACAAGTAACCCTATATTTGCACTTTGTTTTGACAAACTCTCGAAATGTACATAAAAAAATGACAAATCTAACCATTAACGCATTGATAATCAGACAATTAAAAATTCGTAAGTTTTAATCCTTGAGCTTATTTCTATTACTTATTTTTATTCAAAAAATGTATCACACCGACACCCACACCCATTTATATTTAGAACAATTTGCCCACGACCGCGCCGAGATGTTGCAAAGAGCTTTGGAAGCTCAAGTTACTCAACTATACTTGCCCAATATCGACAGCGAATCTATTGATGATATGCTGGAGTTGGAGGCAAAATACCCACAAAACTGCTACGCGATGATGGGTTTGCACCCTTGCTCGGTCAAGGCAGATTTTGAAAAAGAACTCTATATCGTAGAAGATTGGCTCAACCAACGCCCTTTTGCAGCAGTGGGCGAAATGGGTACGGATTTGTATTGGGACAAAACTTTTTTTGCGCAACAACAAGAGGCTTTCAAAATTCAAGTTCAACTTGCCAAAAAACATCAATTGCCCATCGTAATTCATTGCCGCGAGTCATTTGCCGAAACCGTTGAGCTGCTTAAACCCTTGATTGACAAGGATTTAACCGGCATCTTTCATTGCTTTACCGGCTCGCTTGCCGAGGCGCGTCAGGTAATTGAAATGGGGTTTTATTTGGGCATTGGTGGGGTGGTGAGCTACAAAAACGGTGGTTTGGACAAAGTACTGCCGGAAATACCACTCGATTTTTTGGTTTTGGAAACTGACAGCCCTTATTTATCGCCCGTTCCCTACCGAGGCAAACGCAATGAATCGAGCTACCTACCCATCATCGCCCAAAAAATCGCCGATATGCAAGGCATTAGTCTGACCGAAGTACAAGCCCAAACTACTGCCAATGCCCAAAAAATATTCAAAAATAAAGACTCAATAAAGTATTGACTATCTACAACGCATTGTCTTCTGAACTGGTTTTTTGGAAATTATATAACAAAAAAGGTTCTTCACCACTTTTCAGGAAAATTGTAATGCAGGCTGTCTAGCCTGCCCGCGTAAATGAGTTGAGGCTTAGAATAAAGCCAGAATTTCCTCTTGAGAGTACGGTCAATGAATGGGGGGCATTTCAAATTTATTCCTTAGATTCTCTCTCACAGAAGAGGGGCAAGGGTGAGGTCTTAAAACGAAAATTTAAAATACAGCCGTAGCAGTCAATCTTGATTTATCAAAAGTCCAAAACCATTTGGGTTTTGGGTAAAACTTTAAAACATTGATTATCAGATAGTTATGACTAGCAATCTTTGATAGGGCAAGGAATCCGCCCGCCCTTTTTGAGTTTGCCGTGGGGCTTTTTGCGGCTTCCGCTAGAGGTTTTGCTACAGGCTTCCAAAGTACCCAACAATGCCAAAACCACCAATACACGCCAAACCCAGTTTTTTAGTTTCATTTTATTTCTATTTTAACTCATTGATAATGAGTATTTTACAAATAATTAATTGCGACAAAATTCAATTAGCGAGGGCGTTTGGGAGGCTTGTTAAAATCAGTACGTTTGTGCGTATTGGGCAACCAAGTCTGATTGCTGGGGCGATACCCGGAGCAAGACAATAAAAATCCGGCTAAAATGGTAAAAACAATTATTTTTCGCATATTTTTTTAAATAATTTAAGGTTCAACACTCTATTACCTTCTTAACGCAAATATCCAAATTTATTGTAAAAACTATGCTTGAATCGCAATAAATATGCAACAAATCTAATGCCTTGCCCCAAAACAAAAAAAATACTTGCTCGTAATATTTTCCGGCAACCTAAGTACTCAAAAGCCAAAGCCCCAATGTTTTGGACTTCAGATAAATTTGTCTAACTTCGAAACCTTATTTTTTTAGAGCTTCGGCACAGTTTTAAACTTTGCCGAAGCTAGAATTTACCTACTAACAAGAAAAAAATAATGCGTACAACATTTTTTGATAATCTCTTGACGTGTCTCACCTCTGGCGGATTTTCAAGTAATTAAAAAAATATTCACTATTCATTATTCACTATTCATTATTCACTATACATTATTCATTATTCACTATACATTATTCATTATTCACTATACATTATTCATTACCTAGTCCCTATTGATACATTCACAAATTTAATTTTATTTTTTTATGGCAAACAAATTACACGAATTGCTGGCTGTGGAGCAAGACCGCAAACACAAAGCCAACCAAGCCATCGGCGAAGCCATCAAAATTTTTACCAAGCAAGATGCCGCTTTTGATGGTATGCTCAAACGCTATGTGGCTATGGAAGAAGACTCGGAGCAAATCCCCGACGAAAGCAAAGAAATGGTCAGCACTGTCAAAGAAAAACTCCAAGCTACCATCGAGGCAATTGTTACCGGGTTAGATGCCCATTTGTCCAAAGAAGAAACCAACTCCGCAGGCATTGCCAAAGCCGAATTGGTGGTGGACAATACCAATTTTGGCACATTTTCGGCTACTTCGCTCCTAGCTTTGGAAGCCCAATTGAGCAAAATCAAAGAGCTTTACCAAGTAATTCCCACTCTAGATTCGACCAGAAAATGGACTTTCGATGCCCAAAAAGGCTTTTATAAAACCGAAGAAGAGGTAAAGTTTCGAAGCATCAAACGCCCCAAAGTAGTGGTCAAATACGAGGCTACCAAAGAGCATCCAGCCCAAACCGAGTTGTTGTACCTTGATTTTCAGGTCGGTAAATACGAAACCACCTACACCTCGGGCAAAATTACGCCCGCCCAAAAAGCCACCTTGCTCAAAAGAATCGAGGATTTGCTCGAAGCCGTCAAAATCGCCCGTTCCAAAGCCAACAACGTAGAGGTAAACAACCTCAAAACCGGACAAAAAATCTTTGATTTTATCAACAATGGTATTTTTTAGGCAACAAATGGTCGCTTATTGCCTTAAACTTAAAACCCGTAAATTATTGATTATCAATAACTTATGGGTTTTTAATTCTTTCACTTCTCCAAAAATTTGGAGTTTTCCTTCAAATCATTTTCCTTTGTACAAAGTTTGGTAGTTGTTGCAAACTCTTTGCAACAATTTTAAAAGGGAATATCGGTGCAAGACCGAAGCTGTCCCCGCAACTGTAAGCTGTCAAAAGCTTTTATCAACTCCTTTGCCACTGATAAAATTGGTTGATTGATTCATTTAAAATTGGTTGATTGCAAAATCTCCTAATCAAAAATCAAAAAATCTCCAAATTTTGTTGGGAAGGCGATAAAAGTAAGCAAGCCAGGAGACCTGCCAAATTTCAGTCTGCCGTATGGCAACTGTTCCAATTCAAAGCTTTCGGGTGAAAGGCTGAGGAGCGTTACAAAGACTCGATAAGTGTCACATTTATCAACATCATTGTCCACTTCTTAGATTTTAATCAATGGCTTTTGGTCAAAAGGCTCTTATCAATTTATCATTGATTGGATAAATTGGGTTTGAGAAGCTTGGCTGACCAACTCATTTGATTAAAACTCATTTTCTCAAAATAGCTTTGGATTAGATTAACTCGTTTAATTTAACTCCATTGGCAATGTCTTTTCTTTTAATCCATTTTAGTTGTTTGGGGCGTGTCCCCAGTCGCTTGCTCAAGAGCATTTTACATATTGTTTTGGGCGCAAAATCCCCGCTATCGGCAGAGCCGAAGCCTCGCGCGGGGGCGGGCGCAAGCCGTTTCGCTTACGCTCCTCGGCTTGCGCCCGCCCCCGCGCGGGGTCTCCGCCATACGGCATCTATCGGGTGCGCGAGTAGTATTTGGGTTATTTTATTTAATCTGCTGATAATCAACTACTTATCCGCCCAGACCGATACCGTCCAAATCAAACTCCACGAAGTAGAAATCTACGGAATGCCCGACCCCAAGTACCTTGCCGGAGCTAAAATTGAAGCCATCGACAGTCTAAGCCTGCGCACCGCCGCCCACCAAAACATTGGGGATTTATTGCTCGGGCAAACCGGCATTTATTTCAAACAATACGGCAACGGAATGTTGGCTTCGGCGGCATTTCGCGGCACAGGAGCAAGCCACACCGCCGTCTTGTGGAATGGCTTGAATATCAATGCCTTAACCTATGGACAAACTGATTTTTCTTTGTTACCGGCTTTTGCCAACGAAAACATCGACATTCAGTACGGCGCGGCAAGTGCCTTATACGGCTCCGATGCCCTCGGCGGCACTATCCACCTAAGCTCCCAACCCAATTGGAACAAAGGCTTATCGCTTGATTATCAGCAATTTATCGGTAGTTTTGGCTTGTTTTCCAGCAATGCCGGTCTAAGCTTTTCTAAGCGAAAGTTTGAATCCAAAACCCGATTGTATTACACCGAATTAGCCAATAATTTTCCGTTTCAAAACCTCACCATCTCCGGCAAACCCACCGAAAGACAAAACAACGCCGCCTACAAATTGTACGGTGGTTTGCAAGAGTTGAATTATCGTTTTGCCCAAAATCGCCATTTTTCGCTCAAAGCGTGGTACAGCCACCGCGATTTAGCCATTCAGCCCACGATGTCGGGCAACCAAGATTTTCAAAACTTTACCAGCCAACGCGATGAGTCTTTGCGACTGATGGCTGATTATTATGATAACTCTGCCATCGGTTTTTTCAATGTCAAAATCGCTTATTTGCTCGACAATCTGGTGTATAACCACTACAGCCAATCGCTTACCCATCGCTGGATAGGGCAAGTACGCTACGAAAAAAAACTGACCGAAACCCTGAGCCTGCAAGCCGGTATCAACAGCCAGCAAGTTGTTGCCCAAGTAGCCGATTATGGTCAAAATCGCCAAGAAAATCGCACCGATTTTTTTGTATTTTTGGGTTACAAACCCCTCAAAAACTGGCAGTTAAGCCTCAACATACGCCAAGCTCTCGTAACGGGTTTTGCCGCTCCACTTGCCCCTTCTTTGGGTAGCAATTGGCAATTTTTTAAAAAAGAAAAAGCAAGCCTCAGCCTCAAAAATTTGCTGGCGCGGAGCTATCGCGTGCCTACGCTCAACGACCGTTTCTGGAATCCGGGTGGCAATCCCAACCTGCGCTCCGAATCGGGCTGGAGTGCCGAAATAGGCTTAGTTTATCAATACCAAACCGCCAAAATACGCTGGGAAACCGAACTCACGCACTACCAAATGTGGATCAACGATTGGATCTTGTGGCAACCACAAGTCAATTTTTGGCAACCCCAAAACCAACGCAAAGTCCACGCGCAAGGCTTAGAAATAAACCAAAATTTGCACTTTCAAAGCGAAAAAATCCAGACCAAAATCGGCATAAGTTACGCTTATACGCGCTCAACCAATCAAGAAGACGAGCAAATCAATTTTAGAGACAAGCAACTGCCTTACACGCCTTTGCATCGGGTTGCCTTCAATGGGCAAGTGATTTATCGCCATTGGTGGCTGGCCCTCAATTGGCACTACACGAGCCTGCGCTACGAAACTTTGGACAATTTGGAAGGGCTTTTGACCTCGATTCCGGCTTTTGACTTATTCAATTTTTCGGCAGGCAAATCATTCAAAATTCAAAAACACCAAATCCATATAACCCTGAAAATCAATAACTTAACTAACAATCAATACCAAAATTATTTGTTTAGAGCTATGCCCGGCATCAATTATCAATTGGGCTTAGGCTATCGATTTTAAGACTATTAATTCAATTAAATTTAAACCAAAATGAAAAGACTGAATCATTTTTTGTACTTTTTAGTATTCACTTTTGCCCTAGGCTTTACAGCTTGCAAAACCGAAGAAGCCGAACCCACCCCACCCGCCGATGTGTGGGTTGTGAATGAGGGTAATTTCAACAGTGCCGATGGCTCTTTGAGTACCTACAATACCCAAACTCAGCAAGTCAATTACGGAGTTTTTGAAAATGTGAATGGATTTCCGATTGCCGGCACAATTCAAAATGTTGCCTTGTTTGAAAATCAATTATTTTTTGTAACCAATGCCCCCGATAAGGTTGAAATTGCGCGTGCCAATGACCTCACCTCAGTCAAAAGACTGGGCAACACTTTTAGTACAACCAACTTCAGCAACCCCTACAGTTTTGCCGCCGTTGGCAATAAAGGCTATGTGTCCAATTGGGGAACTTTACAGCCCAACTTTAGCTATACCGACCCTTACTTGACTTTGATTGATTTGAACAATAATACGGTAAGTGGCAAAATCAATCGGGCAGTCCAACCGCAGCATTTATTAGCAGTTGGGCAAAATATTTACATTGCCAATGTGGGTGGTAATACCATTTCGGTTTTGAATACCACTGATAATCAGATAGTTACGGATATTACGGTTGCCAACTTGCCCGATAAAATGCTGGTGGATAAAAATAATAAGCTGTGGGTTATTTGTCGCAGTAACAATTTGGTTCGCCTCAATCCGGCTAACAATACTGTCGAAGCTACGCTTGCCATAGATGGTCAGGGAATTTTTTCTAATGCCCGTTTAGAAATCAATACCGCCGGCGATAAATTGTATTGGCTGGGTTCGGGCGGCAAAGTATTTGAAATGTCGATTACCGCCACCACTGCGCCCGCGGCCCCACTCATTACCGAAGCCCAAGCGTATGGCTTAGGAATTGATAAAAATAATCAAATATTTGTTAGCGACCACAATGGCTATGTGGGCAATGGCGAAGTGCATATTTATCAAGCCAACGGTACTAAGTTGCGGAGTTTCAATGCCGGTCGAATTCCCAGTGGTTTTATATTCAGATAATTTAATCAATTGATAATCAAGTATTTATGAAAAATCAAACGCAACAAAAACCCTTAATTGAAAATATACATTATTATTGGGAAAATGGCTTGATGGTCTTTACCGAACACTACCACCGCGAGCGCGGCTACTGCTGCAAAAGCGGTTGTCGGCATTGCCCTTATGGATTTAAGAAGGGTTAAAAATCTTGCCTTTTTAAACAATAAATGTGTAACTTGCCTTTTGATAACTAATTTTTTGGACTAATGGCAAGTAACACCTCTCCCAAAGCAATCATTGAGCAACCTGAATCAGTATTTGCCCACAAAACGGCGGTCTTGACTATTCACGGCATAGGTCAGCAAAAACCCTTGGAAACGATTGATGATTTTAGTCGCGGTTTGATTAAGACTTTGAATCAAGATGAAAAATTGAAAAAGAATTTTTTTGTGCATCATCATATCAAACCCAATGTAAAATCGACCGATGGAGTGCGCAATTTATTACGCTTTGCCGAAATACAGCCCCAAAAAAAGGGCTGTATAGATGTATTTGAATATTACTGGGCAAATTTGACCGAAAAAAAAGCCTCACTCAACGAAATCCAAAATTGGCTCAAACGCACCGTTGCCGGGTCGCGCAAATCATTTCGGTTTATCCAACAAAAAATTCAAACCGAAAAAAATATGATGCGCCAACACCCCGAAATGCCAAGCGGGCAATATGTGGAGCGAGTCGGCAACCAGATGGAAACCAAAATTATGTACCGCGATTCGGAGCAATATTTGTTCAAACTTTCGGCGTTGCTCAATCGCTGGCTTTGGTTGCAAATTTGGTGGAAGCGGGTATTTGAATACCTCAAGCGCAATATGCCCGGATTTGGGATTTTTGGTTTTTTAGTTGAACCGATTTTGGAGCGATTGCTGATGTCGGGCAATACTTTTATTATGGATTACATTGGTGATGTAACCGTTTATACGACCATCGACGACAAAAGCGAGCATTACAATATCCGCCAAAAAATTCTCAATGGCGCGGTTGAGCATATCATTAGCCTCTTGGAAGATGATGATTATGAGCAGGTTATCATTGCCGGACACTCGCTAGGCAGTGTGATTGCTTACAATGCCATAAGCCGTATCAGTTTGCTGATAAACCTACCACAAAATGCCAAATTGCGCGAGTTAGCCACCCAAAAACTCAAAGGCTTGATTACCTTTGGCTCGCCTTTGGATAAAATCTATTTCTTTTTCCGCGAAATGTCTGCTGAGCAAGATTATGTGCGCCGACAAATCGTAGCGCATAGTTATTCATTCAAAGCTTCCGAAGCCTATAAAGAGGATATTCAAGACTTGATGGCGCAAAACCCCAATGCCTTGATGCTCAATAGTGAGGTAGATGCCAAAATTTTAGATGATATAGTATGGCTCAATTTTCACCATCAAAACGACCCCGTAAGTGGGCATTTGGATTTTTATGAAGGCTTGGAAAATATTGAATGTATTTTTGAAAACCAGCCCGACAATCGCTGGGGTTTTCACGCCCACTTGGGCTATTGGCTACACGATGAAATGTATGTAGCTCTGTTGAACAAAATATTGACTCCTACTCAAGAAAAGGTTAGTTAGGGGTTAAAAATCACGTAAGTATTTGATTATCAGATAATTAAAAATAGTAACGTGGAATAAATCAAGCGTTGATAAGTCATTGAAATATTTGATACAATTGCCCAATATGAAAAAAAATAAACTTAATAAGCAAGATGGGATTGTGTATTCTACCGACCCCGATTTTGCGTATGATGCCGATACGCCAGAAGATGCAGAAACCCTGACCCCAGCCGCCCAAAATCTCAAGATAATGCTCGACAAAAAATCGCGGGGCGGCAAACAGGTTACGCTCATAAGTGGCTTCGTGGGCAAAAACGAAGATTTGGAAAAACTAGGCAAAGAACTCAAGACCAAGTGTGGGGTAGGCGGCTCGGTCAAAGACGGCGAGATATTGATTCAAGGCGACTTTCGGGACAAAATAGTAGAGGTGCTACTCAAAATGGGCTACCAAGCCAAAAAAAGCGGTGGGTAGATTTTGGGGTGATTTTTTTATTAATAAATTGATAATGAGTTAGTTATGGAATGAATAGTGAATAATGTAAAATGAATAATTTTGTAATTACCTGAAAATCAATATGTTATCAAGAAATATTGTACGCATTATTTTTTCTTGTTCCTATGCTAAAGAGATTCTGCACAAATTTTTAGGAAAAATTGTAAAAAATCAAATAAGTAATGAGTTAATTATAAGATGTGCTAATGTGCTAATGTGCTAATGTGCTCAGCAATTCCCACTTTGGCACATCTAACTCATTGATTATCAATGGGTTAAAAATGTAGGTAAACGATTATTTTATAACTAACTGATTATCAGGGTTTTATAATTTAATAAAATTTTTA
>JALONJ010000418.1 GCA_025455045.1 Microscillaceae bacterium
TGAGTTAATTATAAGATGTGCTGATGTGCTAATGTAATCCATTGATTATCAATTAATTCATAAATTCAATTGTTTACTTTATTTTATTCTTGTTCCTAAGAGAGTAGTTTAAAATAGATTAATTTTTAGTTGATTGGAACGCAGATTGTTATGATTTTTAAGATTAAGTTGTTATTTTTAAAAGCTCTATAACTATCTGTTTATCAGGTATTTATAGAATTTTTATTTGCAAAAGTGGCACAAAAACAAACCATTTAATCACCAAGAACCCTAAGAAAATACCCACAAAGTTCACTAAGACCTTTGGGTTGCTTGGTGCTTACCTTGGTGAACTTGGTGGTAAAATTACGCTGTAGTGTAAGTATTTGATAATCCGCTAGAGGCAGACACGGTTAATGAATTAATCATAATTTAATAACAGCGAATCTTCACCACTTTTCAGGAAAAATGTAACGCGGGCTGTTAGCCTGCGCGCGTAAATGAGTTTAGGTTTAGAATCAAACTATAATTTCCCAAAAATGGTCAAATAACCATAACAACAACTTAAATCATTGATTATCAATTATTTATATCTTATCTTATCAAATTAGTTAGGCTCAGGTAATTTTTATAATTTTCTTGATTTAGTTTAATATCTAGCTTAAATTCACGCAAAAAAATGCACAAAAAAGTAATTAATCGCATTTATTTTAAAATAAAACCGATAAAAATTGCAATAAAATACTGATTAATCATCTGATTTGAAAAATAATTACAATGAAAAAAAATCGCCGTCAGTTTATCGAAAAACTAGGTTTGGGTAGCCTACTGGCAATGGCTGCCCCCCTCAATACTTTTGCCGAAAAAACCCAAACCATTCAGTACCTTAGTCGGGGTACGCGGGCTTATACGGCTTCTACGCCTATCAATTTGGCTTTGATTGGGGCGGGCGGTATGGGCAATGCCGATTTGGAAACGGCTCTTAGCCACCCCAATATCAATTTGGTAGCGGCTTGCGACTTGTATCAGGGCAGGCTCGAGGCAATGAAAAAAAAATACGGCTCTAGTCTCTTTACCACCACCGATTACAAAGAAATCCTGAATCGCAAAGATGTGCAGGCTCTTATCATTGCCACTCCTGACCATTGGCACAAACAAATATCCATAGATGCCCTGCTTGCCGGTAAGCACGCTTATTGCGAAAAACCAATGGTACATTCGGTTGATGAAGGCTGGGATTTAATCAATGCTTGGAAAAAATCGGGCAAAGTATATATGGTTGGCAGTCAAGGGCTTTCGTCTTTGGGCAACGAAAAAGCCAAAGAATTGCTGGCGCAAGGCGCAATCGGTACTATCAACTATGCCGAAGGTTTTTGGGCGCGGCACTCGCCCGAAGGCGCGTGGCAATACCTCATACCCAATGATGCCTCCGAAAAAACCGTAGATTGGAAAAAATATATTGCCAATACCCAAAATCGTCCGTTTGAGGCAATGCGGTTTTTTCGATGGCGCAATTATTTGGATTATGGTACCGGAATGTCGGGCGATTTGTTTGTACATTTGTTTTCAAGTTTGCATTTTATCACCAACTCTTTGGGTCCCAACCAAATTGCGGCAATGGGCGGCTTGCGCTATTGGAAAGATGGGCGCGAAGTGCCCGATGTATTGCTGGGTACTTTTCAATATCCTGATTCTCAGCAACATCCGGGTTTTAACCTATCTCTTCGTTGCAATTTTGTTGATGGAACTAGCGGCACTACTTACCTCAAAATAGTAGGCAGTGAAGGCTCAATGGATATTACTTGGGACGATGTAGTGGTCAAACGCAATGCCCAAATCAACGACAATGACCCATTTATGAAAGCCAAAACCAATGAAAATCAAGGGCAAGCCGGACGCAAGCGGATTCTGCCCCCGCGAGAAACCATCTATCGTGTGGAAGAAGGCTATAAAGGGGCGCACTACGACCATTTTGGCAATTTTTTTCGCGCTATCCGCGAGGGAGGAACGGTATATGAAGACCCCATTTTTGGTTTAAGGGCGGCGGCTCCGGCATTGCTTTGCAACGATAGTTTCTTTAAAAACAAATTTATTCAATGGGACCCCGTCAATATGAAGGTAATTGGTTAGTACGATGGTTTGGATAGTTCAGCAATTCCCTCGAAGAATAGATAGTGAATAATGTAAAATAAATAATTTTGTAATTTAATTGTATTTTTCTATGTTTTCTATGTGCCTATGTGTTTCAAAAATGGAAAGTACAAAGCAGAATTATTTTATCACTTAATTTTGTACAGGAGGTAATTTTTTAGAATTTTACAGATAGATTTTCTGCAACTAATTGATAATCAGTTATTTATGAATAAGTTTTTGCTACAACTTTCTTTTTTCTGGATAAAAAAGAAACAACGAAACCAAGCAACCCTACACTATCCTGAACCCGCCAGAGGCGGAGTCGAAAATTCTAGGGTTTTGCTCAGGGCAATCTAATGAAAAAATGTAGTTAAAATGCTGATTATCAATCACTTGTGTGCTTTATTATTTTTATGAATGTGAAAGTTGAAATATAAAACTTTTGTTTAATTATTTTATAGTGAGAATTGCGACTAAAAGCCAGTGTTAAAATATAAAACCCTGATAATCAATGATTTACGATTGGCAAGAAGCCAGCCCAAGCGCGGTGGGGCTAGATGAGAATATCTTACAAAAAGGACTGCAAGCAATAAACCGCGACTACCCTTATGTGCATAGCTGGCTGGTGGCGCGGGCAGGCAAATTGGTTTGGGAAAAGTATTTTCAGGCTTACACTGCCGAATATTTGCACGAAGCTCAATCGGTAACTAAGAGTATTCAGTCTTTGCTGGTAGGCATAGCCATTGACCGGCAGTTTATTCCGAGTGTGGATACCCCCATTCGCACATATTTTGCCGACTATACTTACCTTGATTGGGCAAATGGCAAAGACCAAATCACCCTACGGCACTTGCTCACAATGACCGCCGGACTAGAGTGGAACGAATTGAAAGTGCCTTATAATCAGGTATTTAGCAATGATGCCAGCCTGCAAATATACAGCCCCGATTGGCTGGGCTACGCGCTAATGAAGCCTATGGAAAGCCCACCCGGAACTGAATTTTGTTATAGTTCGGCAAATCCGATTTTGATTTCGAAGATTTTGAATGAGGCTACCCAAATGAGCAATGAGCAATTTGCCCGCCGATATTTGTATAACTATTTGGGAATCAATGACTTGAGGTATCAAAAAATGCGCAAAAATCCACGAATTTTAGCCGACATTGACCTCAGCCCGCGCGATATGGCAAAGCTGGGTCAGTTGGTACTAAACAATGGCAAATGGGCTGATAATCAGGTAGTTAGTACGGATTGGCTGGCGCAGTCTTTTGCTCCACATCAGTTTTTTGCCTCGGGCGAGGCTTATGGCTTGAGTTGGTGGCTCAGGCATTTGCCGACCGAGCAAGCGGCAGGCAAGTCGGAGTTTAAAATAAGGTATGCGTGGGGCATTGGTGGGCAACATATTTTTATCTTGCCACAATACGATATGGTAGTGGTATTTACCGGGGGCAATTATGAAGTTACGCGCCCCCTAGAACCTTATCACATCTTAGAAAAATATATTTTGGCGGCAATTGTTGATTAGGAATAGATACCAAATAAAGCAAACTTTTTAAAAACAGAATCAATTGAAAATCCTCCAAAGGCGGACACGGTCAGATAATTAAATAATTCCTAATTCCCAATTATTAATTCCTAATTCCTTAAACAATACTTCGGACAGTTTTTGTAAGTAATTGACAATCAACAGGTTATGCTATTTTAGATATTTTTTGTAATACTACTATACAAAATATGTTTTCACGCAAACTCGGGAAAGAACCTCCGCCTCTGGCGGAGCAGGGGGCTTAGAAACTAGAAACTGTCCGAACTATTATTAAAAATAGTTGGAAGATTTTTTATCAGCCGAAATTTAGACAATTCGGTTCTTCACCACTTTTCAGGAATTGCCGAAGGCAATTCCATTGAATTCTGAAAAGCTCTCGCTTTTCAGTGATTCTGAACGAAGTGAAGAATCTAGAGCGTTGATTATCAAGAGTTTCAGATTCTTCGGAGCTTCGCTCGGTAATTTCACCAAGCTATCGCTTGGTTCATTAATGCTCAGAATCACTGAAATTGACCACCAAAAATACAATCCCAATCAAAAACAAAGTAGCTACTTCGTTCCACACCCGCAGTTGCATACCCGTGTATTTGACAATGCCTTTGCGTTGTTGGTTAAACACAATTTGACAACTGAAATGATAAAAATACAAACCCACCACGAGTAATAGCTTGATAATCAGCCAAGTATTCAAAGGAAACCACCACAACATCAAAGGTCCAAAAATAGCCGTCATTATGGCGGAGGGCCAAGTAATGCCATACCAGAGGCGGCTTTGCATACCCAAGTACTCGCGTTGCAAAATGGATTTTTCGGGTTCGGGTCTTTCCAAAGTTTCGGCGTAATAGACAAACAAGCGCACGATGTAAAACAATCCGGCAAACCACGTAACGACAAATATGATATGGAGGGCTTTGAGGTAGAGCATTTCTTTAGATTTTGGAGGCAAAGGTAAACGCTGGGCTGAATTTTTGGAACTCTACCGCAAAAAAGATAAACGGCAAAATCAAAAAATGGCACAAAAAGGATGCGATCAATGCTCTGTTGGATATACGTGTACTCAAACAAGAAAATTAAAAAACACTTACTAATTTAAAGGAAGGTTAGATTACAAATCGATTTAATTCATCTCTAATACTTCTCCAATTGGGCATAAATTTATCCATATAGGCTTTGAATCGGTCATTGTGATGCCGTTCTAATAAATGGACTAATTCGTGAACAATGACATATTCTAGGTAAATGGAAGGTTTTTTGGCAAGTTCTAAATTTAGCCAAATTCTACGGGCTTCAATTTTGCAAGTTCCCCATTTGGTTTTCATTTGTTTTATTTGCCACTCAGCGACTTCTACGCCCATTATCGCCTCATATTTTTCAATTAAGGAAGGAATTTCAGCTTTTAATTGATTTCTATACCAATTCAGCATAATGGTTTTTCGTTGGATTTGAGAACTACCTTCACGGATATACAAATCAAGGTATTTATTATTTCGAACAATCACTTTAGGAGGGGCATTGTGGTATTCTATGTTAAGTAAATAGCGATGCCCTTTGAAATAATGGCTTTCACCAGAGACATATTCACGAGGTGTTTGGCGTTCTTGCTTTTCAAATTGATTGATGTTCTTTTTAATCCAAGCGAGTTTTGAAATAATAAACAAGCGCATTACATCTTCACTGGTTTTGGTGGGTACTGCCAAGCGAATCCTTCCGGTAGGTGGATAAACCCCCAAGTGCATATTTTTGATATTCTTTTTGATTACCTCTATTTTGAGGTCATTGACTTCTAATTGATAATTCATTCTAATTTTTAAAACCTTCTAACTTAATTAGTTTTATTAATCTTGTGATAATGAATAGATTATAACTGCTAATATTCTTTTTGTTCACGGATAATTTCCAATATTTTGTAGGCTTCTGCTTCGGTAATGTATTTTTTCATTGCTAACACGATTTCCTTTTCTTTCATTTTATGCCCTCGCCAACTTTCTTTTTTAGTATTCATAATTGTTTCGTGTAAGTCTAAAGCTAATCTTTCATCTTTGTTCAAATTATCATACAAAGCCCTTTTACCCGAAGTATCAAGGCTTGCAGGATAGGTTTGCAAGTTAGGTTGTTTTACTTGTTTTGCCAAAATAATTACCGTTTTTAAATATTCTTCGTAAGATTTTGCCTCATTTTGGCGTAATTGGACCAATTCGTCTAATAAAATAGACATTCGCTCAAAATATTTAGGATTGGTAGGCATTTCTTCAATGATGGCTTTGCGAACATTATTTTCTAAAGTTTCGGCAATAGCTGTTTTATTTTTGCGGATGTTTTCGGGTAGGGTATTCAAAGCTAATTCCCCTTGCTGAAGTACCAAATCTAAGAGCGTAAAATCGGTAAACTCATTAATCTTTTGGCTTTCTTTTGCGCCGATATACATATCAATCAACAAGCGCATATCTGCCTCATATTTTTTCAATTCTAAATATTCACCACTAGCTTTTTGGATTTCTTCTCTCACTTTATCAAAAAATGCAACCTCATTTTTTATTTTTTCGGCTTGTTTATCGGTATATCCGGCTTTGTCCATTTCGTTGGCTAAGTTGGCATAAGCCCTTACCAATTCGGTTACATATTTATACAAAGCCTGACGCAGAGGTTCTTTATCTTTTAAATCAGTAGGTATAGCAGGATTGCCACAAAAATAATTTTGGTAATCTAGGCTGTTTTTGGGTGGTTTTACTGGTTCGAATAAGGCTTTAACCGCTTCTAGAGCATTTTCAAGCCTTTCTTTGCTTTTGGTGATACGGTCAGACAATAAACCATCAATATCGGATTGGTCGTAGTTGGCAAAAGCCTCATTGGTATAGGTAAAAATAGATTTCTCGAGGTTTTTGAATAAATCTTTGTAATCTACAATATAGCCATATTGTTTTTCTTCGCCATTCAAGCGATTTACTCGGCAGATTGCTTGAAATAATGCGTGGTCTTGCATTTTTTTATCAATATACAAATAAGTAGCGGGAGGTGCGTCAAATCCAGTTAAGAGTTTATCCACGACTATCAGCAATTTCATTTGGGCGGGTTCATCAATAAATTTACGTTTGACCTCAATTTCAAAATCTTCCACATTTTTACCCCCTAACATTTCGATATAAATATTGTACTGGGATAATTTTTCAGTTTCGGTTTGGGTATCACTACTCTCGAGTTTGATGCTTTGAGCAGTAGGTATGTATGAAGTAATGATAGCACATTTGCCTTTGAGAGTGGTTTTTTCAAAAAGCTCATAAAATTTACAAGCCTGATAAATACTTCCGGCAACCAACATCGCATTACCTTTGCCTGATTGTAATTCATCTTTGGTTTCCATATCAAAAACAATATCTTTGACAATTTCATTTAATCGGTCTTTCGAACTCAATACCTTTTGCATAGTTCCCCAACGTTCTTTGAGTTTGGCTTTGGCGATGTCTGCCAAACCCTTAGTCTTGGCATCAAACCAAGTATCTATTTTGCCTTGCGAAGTAATAAATTGTTCAATATTGCGGGCTTCATAGCGCAAATCCAACACTACTTTGTCTTGAACTGCTTCATTAAACTTATAGGTATGGATATATTTGCCAAACACCTCTAAACTGGTTTGTTTATCTTTTTTGAGCAAAGGTGTACCGGTAAAACCAATAAAAACGGAATTAGGCAAAATTGCTTTCATTGCCTTATGCAATTGCCCTGATTGAGTACGATGGCACTCATCAACAAATACATAAATATCGCCTTTGGGTTGAAATCCATTGGGTAAACTTTTTTTCAAATCAATGATATATTGCTCATAATCTTCATCATTGCGCTCTACTCCGCGCCGACCAAATTTATGCACCAAAGAGCAAATTAACCATTCTTCGGTTCGGTTGAGCTTATCAATCAAATCTTTACCACTTCGACTCCGATAAACTTTTTCATTTACCCCCAAAAATACTTTTTCTATTTGCTGGTCGAGTTCATCGCGGTCAGTAATGAGCAAAACCCGCGCATTGTGGATATTTTCTTTAATCCAAGCTGCCAACCAAGTCATTGTCAGGCTTTTGCCACTGCCTTGAGTATGCCAAATAATCCCTCCTTCCCGCCTTTTCAAAAAGGTTTGGGCTAATTTGATACCCAAATATTGATGGCTACGACACACTTTTTTGATGCCTCTATCAAAAGTAATAAAATCGTGAACCAACTCTAAAAAACGAGTTTTTTCGCAAACTTGGGCTAAGTGTTTATCCAAAATTGGCGTATTTTTGGGTAGTTGGATAGTGGTGTTTTCTTCTTTCCATTCCAAAAAATATTTTTCCGGCGTTTCGGTAGTGGCATAGCGCAAGCCTTCGGTATCATTTCCCGCCATCACAATCTGGATAGTAGCAAAAAAAGGCTTGATAAACATAGCTTTCTGATTATCAAGGTTTTGACGGATGCCCTCGGCTACCGAAACCGTACTACGTTTGAGTTCCAATACGCCCAAAGCTATCCCATTGATATACAGCACTATATCGGGGCGTTTTCTGTTTTCGCCTTGTACGCTTACTTCTTCGGCAAAGGCAAAATGATTGTTGAGTGGATTTTGCCAATCAATGAGCCAAACGGTTTGTTTGGTCGGGTGATTATCGTCTTTTTCGTTGATACCATAGCGCAAAAGAGTATAAACTGATTTGTTCAAATCATACAGGTTAAGCACCTGATTTTCAGCTACTTTCTTTAATTGCGTAATGGTTTTTTTAATCAGCGTAGCCGAATACCCTTGTTTTTGGAGAAAAGCCGTTAAATAACTTTCTTCAATACAACGATTGTTGGGGCGGTCTGTCCAATCGCCTAAGTATTCATATTTTAGTTTGGTGCGAAATAGCGCAATTACTCGTTCTTGGGTGATGCGCTCTACTTGTCCTACTTTGCTCATAATTGTCTGGATTACGATTTGTATGATTAAATGATTTTAGGATTGTTTTTGATGTAATCCTTGTTTTCAGGATGATTTACATTATACACTCGTTTAAATACTAAGCTTTTTGCGCCAAAATTGATGAGTAATCCAATTGGTAAATTGTAGGCTTGACAATAATTCATTGCTTGAGCTAAATGGGCATCTTCTAGCTGGCTAACTGCCTTTAATTCTACCATAATAATATTCTCGACAAAAAAATCCACTCGCCTTGTGCCAATATCTATTCCATCATAAAATATGGTCATTTCCATTTCGCGCTGAAATGATAAGCCTTGCTTACTCATCTCAATAGCCAAAGCACGTTGGTAAATAACTTCTTGGAAGCCATTGCCTAAAGTGGAATGAACTTTCATCGCACAACCAATTATTTTCTTGGTTATTTCTTCGTATTTCATAATTCTCTGTCTGGATTACGATTTGTATGATTAAATGATTGTAGGTAATGAGTTAATTATAAGATGTGCTAGTGTGCTGATGCAATACACTGATTTTCAATTAATTATATTTTTAAAAGTGTCACTTTATTTTAAATCTGTTCCTAGGATTGTTTTTTTCTAAGTAATTATAACGAAATAAGTTTTACACTTTTAAACCGTAAATATTTGATTATCAATGGTTTTCGCAATTTTAATCTAATGGTTATTTACGGATAGTTACTAAAATTCTATCATTCTATCATCCTGAAATTCTATCATTCTGAAATCCTATTATCCTATCATTTCATTGTATTATCCTATCATCCTGAAATCCTATCATTTCATTGTATTATCCTATCATCCTGAAATCTTATCATTTCATTGTATTATCCTATC
>JALONJ010000419.1 GCA_025455045.1 Microscillaceae bacterium
TTATTTTAAATATAATTTATAATTTACCGAAAAAATGTATTTTTTACATTATAATTATTTGATTATCAATTAGTTATAAAAATATTCACGTTAATTTAGCGTGATTTTTTTTATAACTAATTGACCGCGCCCGCCTCTGACGGATTATACACAGTTAATTACTGACAAAAAAGCCAATCAAACTTTCATTTGATTGGCTTTTGGTATAAAAAAAACGACTTGTAGGCAAGCTGTTCTATTTTATTTCCACAGCTCGTACATTATCATCGGGAATGCGGTCGATGAGTTTGTTATAAGGGTCAATACCAGCTTTGAGGGGTTTGCCTTTGACCGTAAATTCAAAAGTGTGTTCGCCCGCGCTCAAAGCGTGTTTTTGGAGGTAAAGCGGCATTTTTTTGGTCATTCCTTTGGCGTTTTTGCCTTCGGTCGTGAATATGCCAATTTCGATGTAATCTTTGCCCTTGCCCTGCCCTTTTTCGTTGCCTAAGCCGTCATAATAGACTTTCTTGCAATTTACTTTCAATTTCACTTTGTAAGTTCCGTTTTTCAAATCGGTGGCTTCGGCTTGGGTAATGCGATTTTCGTACAAAGCAATTTTTTTGAAACTGTCTTCAATAAAATACTTCAAAGAATCGGGTGTAGCTTCTTCAATGTATTTGTACCACTCGTGCGAGGTGGCAAAAGGCGGTTTTTGGCGAAAAGCGGCATCTTTTAAGAATTTGGCAAAAGCCTGATTCAAATTAGCTTCACCCACCAAATCTTGCAAAGCGTACAAAATCAGCGAACCTTTTTGATACCAAACATAAGCTCTCGATTCGTTGTCGCGCAGGTTATCTTCAAATTTGTCTTCGGTAGCGCGCCCGCGCAAGTAACCGTCGAGCGAGTAGCGCAAGAATTTTTGCATTACTTCTTCGCCATACTCTTTTTTCAACACCATTAGGGCTGAATACTCTGCCATTGATTCCGAAATTTGATTAGAACCCCTTGTATTAGAGGGAGTTATCTGATGCCCCCACCATTGGTGCGCGACTTCGTGGGAAGTAACATAAAAAGCATAATCGGTCTTATTGGGGTCAGAAAAATTGGCTACCCAACCAAAACTTTCGGAATAAGGTACGGTATTAGGGAATGATTGGGCAAATCCGGCATAGCGCGGAAACTCCAAAATCCGCATTTGAGCATACTGATAAGGGCTAAAATTGGCGTTGAAATAATCCAAACTTGCCTTTACGCCTTTCATAAATCGGTCAAGATTGTAGGTGTGTTTGGGGTCGTGGAATATTTCAATATTTACTTTTTCGCCTTTTTTGCCCTGCCAAACTTCTTTTTTGACCGCATAACGCGCCGAACTCACATTGAAAAAGTAGTCCATTTCGTTGTTCATTTTGTATTGAAAATAACGCCGTCCATTTTCCTTCCATTCTTTTTGCAAATAGCCCGGGGCTACCGCGATTTGGTCGGGCGAAGTGCTAACCGTAGCCTCAAAAGTTACATAATCGGCATCATCATTAAACAAAAGATTTTCTAAACCCACTTTGTCGGTGATTTTGGGTTGGCGATAATCTTGTTTTTTCAAGCCATATTTTTTGCGGTATTTGTCGCTATTTAATTCAAAAAAAGTACTATAGCCAAAACCCGGCAATACATTCAAATCAAAAAAAGTCCCATTATACACCACTTCACGTCCCAAGCCATTGTTGGGAAAACCCTCATAGCTTACTTCTACGGACACCTCCATTTGAACAGTATCGGCGGGTTGTATTGTTTTGGGGAGTTTGTAGATAGAAAATTGGGCAACTTTGTCATTCATCAATAATTTAGGCTCTAAACCATTGATTTTCAGGATTTTAATTTTGCTTTGGGCGTTCACCATTTGGAAAAATAAGGAATCAATGGGCTGACTGCTTTTGTTGCTCATTTGAAAAACGCCGGCTACCTTGACAAAGCGTTTTTCGGGAAAAATATCGGCTTTTACTTTTACATCAAAGATTTTGGGTTGAACAGCAAATTCATATTTGCGGTATTTTTTTTCATATTCGGCTTGGTTTTTTCGGGCTTGCTCGGCGGTTTGGTAGCGGTTCAAGACACTCACATTGTAATAAATGTAAATGCCTGATAATAAGAAACTTACAAAAAAGAATGACAAAGCCGTTCCTGAATATTTATTCAAGCGTTGGCGGGCGAGTTTGATACGGGTTTTGAAACTGCTTTCCGCCCCGCGATTCCATAATAGATTGCCTATGACCATTAACAAAGCCCCAAGACTCAGCCAATACCAATTGAACCAAAACAAAGCCTTGCCAAAATGCCCAAAACCGTTCATATCCGATATTACATAGCCGGGCGTATTGCTATAAAAGAATAAATTGTAGTCGGTCTCCAAAAGATTTCGCAAGCCAATCATCAAAACCCAAAAACCAATGGCGATGAAATGCCCCACAAATTTTTGATTGACCAAGATATGCACAAAAAATGCCAGCATCACCAATTGGATGTATTCGGGAAACTCAAACAAATACAAATCGGTAAAGTATTTATCCAATTCAAAATTAAAATAGCCTTGTAAAATTTGATTCAAAACCCCACAAACCAACACCAAATTGACCAACAAAAAACACACATAGACCAAAGCCAAAAATTTAGAACCATAAGTGAGCCAATTGGGAATGGGCAAAGCATCCGAAATATTGGCATAATTGACCGATTTATCGCGGTGAACTACCTCGCCGGTATAGAAGATTAAGATGATAAAAACAAAAATGATGTAATTAAAATCTTTGACTTCGAGCATATAGTAAGTCATTGGTAATGAGGGAGTTCCATAAGTAGGATTGCCAAACCAGCCATCTAAAAATAAAAACAAAACCCCGCCCAGCAAAATGGCAATAAAATATGTATCGCGCACGATGTTTTTAAATTCCAAACTTGCCAAGCCCAACATTTGCCGAAAATAAATACCTTGCGAAAATACTTTAGTTACTTGAGGCATTACAAAAACACCTTTGTCTTTGGCGCGGGGCGTTTCTTCGTCTTTTTTGCCTTTGCCCAATTTAACCGCCAAAAAGCTTTGAAAATCAAAACGATACAAAGTATAAAAGAAAACCAGCAAACTGACCCCCACCCACAAAAGCCGATTCCAGAGCAAATTACCGGTGAGGGGAATCAACATAGTATTTTGTTCGGCGGGTGTCCAATAGCGCGTAGCATTGAGATAGGCATTGAATCCAAAAGGGTCTAAAATATCGGAATAATTGCGGTATTCAATGTCTTGCGTAAGCGAATTTGCCAACAACCAAGCAATAAAAAACAAAATACTGCCCACGTAAGTAACATAAATTTTGCGGGTGAGGGCTACCAAAGAAAAGAAAATCGTACCACTAAAAAACAAATTGGGAATGGTAAATAGCAAAGTCGGGTACAAATAATACATATAATTAAAAGGTCCGTATCTTTCAGGTCCTTCATCGCCCACCATCGGACCAAAAATACTCCCCAAAATCATCCCAAAATGTACGCCCAAACTAATGAAAACCAACACCACAAACGAGCCGAAAAATCTGCCCAAAAGATAGCCTTTTTCACTAATGGGATAAGCCATAAAATAGCCTTTGGTGTTGTATTCAATATCGCGGTACACCGGCACACCCATCACTGCCGAGCAAATCATTATCTCAAAAATGGTCAATATGACAATGAGCAAGCTTAAAGTATAAGCCGAGTTGATGTAAGTCTTTTCGGAGCCGGGGACATTGCCATATACGGCACTCAAAAAGGCAAACAAAAACAAAATCAAAAAATACAAATAAGTAGCCGGACGAAAAAGCCGGTACTTGAGTTCGAAAGTGAATATTTTTAGAAACATAGTTTTTTTAGAATTGAGTTTTTTAGAAGCGAGAATTGAATATTTCCAAACCTGTCAGGTTTCAAAAACCTGACAGGTTTCATCTAAAACCTGACAGGTTTCATCTAAAACCTGTCAGGTTTCAAAAACCTGATAGGTTTCATCTAAAACCTGATAGGTTTCACCTACAAAAACCTGTCAGGTTTATAAAACCTGACAGGTTTCATCTACAAAAACCTGATAGGTTTCACCTACAAAGTAACCACACTCATTTTCTCCGAAATCCTTGAAAAATAGACATCTTCCAAATCAGCTTCTACCGATTGGAAAGTATCATCGGGTTGATTGTCTTTCAAGATATGGATTTGCGTTTTGCCGGTTTTCAATTGCGTTGAAATCACCTGATATTCAGCTCGATAGCGGTCTAATTCACGTTTTTCGATGATTTTGCGCCAAACTTTGCCTTGCATTTCGGCAATCAAATCATTGGGATTGCCTTGCGCGATCACCTCACCCAAGCATATAATCGCCATATTGCTACATAAGTTGGTTACATCTTCCACAATGTGCGTAGAGAGAATCACGATCGTGTTTTCGCCGATTTCACTCAACAAATTATAAAAGCGATTGCGCTCGGCGGGGTCAAGTCCGGCGGTAGGCTCATCGACAATAATGAGTTGGGGATTGCCTAGCAGGGCTTGGGCTACGCCAAAGCGTTGTTTCATCCCGCCGGAGTAGGTGCCAAGGTTTTTCTTTTTGACGTGGGCAAGGTTTACGCGGTCAAGTAGCTCACTCACTACAGCTTTGCGCTCTTGAGCATTTTGGATTCCCTTCAAAGAGGCAATGTGGTCAAGCATCGTTTCGGCACTGATTTTGGGATATACGCCAAACTCTTGGGGCAAATAGCCCAAAATTTGGCGGGTTTCGTGTTTCTGTTTCAAAATATTCAAACTGCCCAAAGTTACCGAACCACTGTCGGCTTCTTGCAAAGTGGCAATGGTACGCATCAAGGAAGATTTGCCCGCACCATTGGGACCCAATAAACCAAACATTCCTTTGGGAATGGTCAGATTGACATTTTTGAGGGCGTGAACCCCATTTGAATAAGTTTTACTAAGGTTTTGAATGATTAATTCCATACAAATTAAGTCTAAGGTTTGGTTTGTAAAGTAATGATTTTAGTGAATAAAGGGTTTATTAATTCCTGCTATCTGTATTATATAGTAGTATGTATTGCAAAGTACTATATATTTTTCATTGCGCGCAAATTTTTTTTAAAAAACTTTTGATTCTTCTGTAAATTTAGCGTGAATATCTTAAAGCATATTGAAAAGTGCAAAAGATAAAATCTTTAAAAAAAATGATAAAAAATCTCTCAAATCTTCCGCTTGTACGGAATTTTGTTGCATTGTTGTTTTTCAGGATTTTTCTATAAATAATGCCAATCAAGATTTGAAATTTGTACTTTTCCCATAAATTACCTTGAAAAATGTAACAAAACTAAGATAAGCGTACTCTTCAAAAGTACTAAAAATACCAAAGAAGAAGCATTTGGGTCTTAAAAAGTAAATTCAGTTAATTTTAGATGGAAAAGTTGAATCCTTATATAAAAATAGTACAAATTTATGGGTATTTTT
>JALONJ010000420.1 GCA_025455045.1 Microscillaceae bacterium
TTATTTTAAATATAATTTATAATTTACCGAAAAAATGTATTTTTTACATTATAATTATTTGATTATCAATTAGTTATAAAAATATTCACGTTAATTAATGGTTTTTCACCACTTTTCAGGAATTAGGTTGGGGGGTGTGCCACAGTCCAAGGTTAAAAAGTTTTAAAACTTTGCCGAAGCTCAAAACCGATTAATTTTGGGCATATTTCAAATTCTAAACCCCAAAAGCAACACATCATCTACTTGTTCTTCATCGATTTTCCATTCGTCAAATTTTTGGATAAAACTTTCTTTTTGTTGGCTCATTGGCAAATGATGAATTTCTTGAATGTATTTAACCAAATTGGCACGCATAAATTTTTTGCGTTCATTGCCCCCAAATTGGTCAATATAACCATCTGAAAACATATAAAATGCTGAAGACACAGTTGATTCCAAGGGAATAATATGGCGGGTAAAGCTCCGCATTTGTTCATAATTTTCACCCCCAACCGGTATTCGGTCAGCTCCTATTATTTTTATTTCTTCACCTTGTACCACTACCAAAGGGCTACGTGCGCCGGCGTAAGCAAGCTCATTTTTGGTAAAATCAATTACACACACCGCTATATCCATTCCGTCTCTTACATCGGTTTGGTGTTGTCGCAAAACATCGCGGATTTTATGATGCAATTGACCCAATATTAAGTCAGGCTCAGTAATATTCAACACATACACAATTTCATCGAGCAAAGTATTGCCAATCATCGACATAAATGCACCCGGCACCCCGTGTCCGGTGCAATCGGCAGCAATGATAATGGTTTTTTCGCTTGTTAAGTGATTTATGTCCGCATTTTGCTCTGGGGTGCTTGGATAAGCGGATTTGGGATAACTATGCCCAAACCAATAAAAATCCCCGGAAACTATGTTGCGAGGGCGATAAAACACGAAAAAATCGGCTAGGGTTTTTTCAATCTCGTTGATAGGCGGTAACGAAGCTTGTTGGATTCTTTGGGCATAATTGATGCTATCTTCAATATTGCGATTTTTGATAAATAGTTCTTCTTTTTGCTGAGTAACTTGAGTATTAAGGATTTGTAAATTTTGGGCATAATCTTCAATCGATTGTTTTTGTTGAGCCAAGACACGGTTGATTTTTTTTTGCTTACGAATGTTAAAAATGACATAAAGCAAAAATGCTAATGCTAAAAATAACAACAAGCCAAGAATTAAGTTGATAAATCGATTTTGTTGATTTACTTTTTCTTGGATTAACTCTTCTTGATGCAAATAGTTGATAGCCGAGCGGGCAATAAGTTTGCTCTCATCGCGCAAAATTTGCGTATAACCAAAAAATAAACCAAAAGCCTTTTCGGATTGATTTTGTAAAATAGCGGCTTGAATGCTCGACTCGTACGATTTTTGAATTTCTTTGTTCAGAAAAGGGGTGTTTTGATAACCGATTTTCATAGCTTGATCCGCATAAAAAGCCGCCGAATCCAAGCGTTCATATTCCAAAAAGGTTTGGCTTATTTTATTCAGCGTAAAAGCCAAATGATAACTCGATTGTATGATTTTGACATACTTTAGTGCCTTTTGCAACAGATTTAGTTTCATTGCCAAGCCCTTATCCCCTTTTTGCTTCTGAACATCGGCAAGATTGATATAGTTTCGCGCTATGGCATCATTATCTTGGCGAGCTTGGGCAACTTTTAAGGACTTTTGGTAATAAAAAACCGCCGAATCGTTTTTCTGCCAAGTCTTATGCCAATTAGCAAAGCCAATATAACCAAACATCAGCCCTTCTTGATCGGCATACTGCTCACTCAGGCGCAAGGCTTGGCGAAAAAATTGATAGGCTTTTTGTTTGTATATTCCCACTTGGATAGAATCGGACTGGAGTGCGGTGCGACTTTTGCTCAAATATACTTCTCCCATATTATTGAGTATTCTTGCCCATTGGGTATAATTTTTTTGCTTTTCATATACACTCAAAGCTTTCTCGAAATAACTCAAAGCAAAATCAATATTTCCGGCTTCAAACTGCACGACCCCGACAATTGTATTGGCATCGGCGCGTCCAACCTGATAATTCAAAGCCAATGCCAGCGCGATGGCTGAGTCGCCGTATATAAGTGAGGAATCGGGATAGAAGGGTTTATAAAACTCAGCTACTCGATTAAATAAATCAACTTTTTTTTCGGCTCTGGCAGACTTTAATTGTTTAAGCAAAGTTTTTAAATATATCGCCTGAGCTGTGGTTTCGGTATAGAAAAATGCCAAAAACCCAACAAAAAACAACAGATGATAAAGAATCTTATTCATTGCATCAAGATTGAGATAAATGATTATTTGCTCAAATAATCAAAAAAAAGTCGTATAATCAATGTTTTTTCGGGAATTTTGTCATTAATTTAGAATTTATGCTTATTTTGCTTCATAGTAAATGTGGATTGGGTGCATTTCAAATTTATTCCTTAAATTCCCTCTCTCAGAGGAGAGGGCAGGGGTGAGGTCTTAAAACGTAAATTTGAAATACACCCATGTGGATTGATTTATCACCCATCACTATCCAACCCTCGTTCTGTGTGCCACAGAACGAAATTTTAAATTTATTTTAAAATATCCGATAATATGATTAATTTAAAACTAAGTGTATTGATTGTGTATTTTTTGCTGATGAATATATGGACGTTGACAGCCCAAAACTACATAGTTTTGCGGATAAAAGATGGTAAAATTCACGACTTAACCCAAAAAACCGACCTATTTCCAACCCAAAGCATTAGTGCCGAAGATGTTCTTTCTTTTCAAGACCAGAAAGCCTCAGCTACTTTGATGGACGAAAACCGAAATATCTATCAATTGACTATTTCGGGCAAATTATCCACTAAAAAAGTAAAAGACTTACTTTCGCAAAAGCCCATCGAGTCGTTCTCGAGTGTAAGAAGGCTAGAGGCTACCACAGTAGATAACTTAGAAGGTTTTTTTGGCAAGCGAATGTTCTTTATTTTGGGCGATGCACTCAAAATTCGTTTGTCGGGCAAATATGTAGCTCCTAATCAATATTTAGCAATCAAAGCGGAAAACAATGGCAGCACCAAACCAATCAAAATCCCTCGCCTAGCCAATGATACATTGGTAATCAGCAAGGATTTTATAAAGCCTTATCTAGTCGGCGATAGTCTGGTGAATATTTATTTAGTCGATTTGACTATCAAAAAGGCTATTCTCGAGACCGCTATTACGATTGCTTTTGTGCCTGAACAAGAATTAAAAGACTGTTTCAAAGCCTTCAAATTGGTTTTGGAAAAACAAGCGAATGAAAAAATGAATCAGGAAAAGCAAAAAAATGAGTACATCGAGTATTTTGAAAAGTTATATGGCTATACCAATCACGCTGCCTTAGAAAAATGGCTCAAATCCAACGGCTTTTTACCAAAATAAATAAATTAGGGCTTCTCCAAATTTTGAGAATTTGCAGAAATCCTAATTTATTCCAACTTTTCAAGCCTATTATTTCTTCTTAGCTTTACCAAACTTGATGCTTTGCATAATTTGTTTGGCGGTATCTTGCCATAAATTGCGCACGTTGGCTGGGCAAGTAAAGTTGAAAATAATCACTTTTCCGGCTTCGACGGTATATTGCAGGTAAGAGTACTGCTTTTTGATATTGCTACCAAAAGATACGGCTTTGTCTTCGTCTTTGACAGTACCGACAAACTCCAAAACAATATATTTTCGTCCATTGATGGTCTCGAGTTTATCTTGCACAAAGGTAACTTCGGCGTGCATCGCCATAATCGTGCTTTTGTAAAGACTTTTGAGCATATTCATATCTTCTTCTTGCCAATCGGAGTTGTTGAAGGCTCGTAAAGATCGATTGATGGTTTCGTTGATACCCAAGTCTGCCAAGCCATTGGGACTGGTGTACATTGCCAAGGGTTGGCGATAAGCTCCATATTTGCGGGCATATACATCTTCTGCCATTATGGTAAAATCAGCCGGAAGGCTTAGACTCAGCCAGTCATTGACTTTGGTTTTGGTAAGTTTGGCGTTTTGGGCTGGCAAAGTGTATGCGCCGACAAAAAGAAAAATAAAACAAGTTATTTTGATAATAGATTTCATTGAATGGGACTTTATTATTTTAATGTAATTATATAACTAATTGATTATCAGTATTTTACAATTTTTAATAATTTCTTAAAAAAAATTATTCTTTCTTCAAAACGAAAAAATATCGACAAAAATATGCTGAAATAACGAAAAAAAAGAAATCGAAGTTGTAAGCTAAATTTCTATCGACCTATTTATCAGATAAATTATACCCAAAATTTTGACTATTTTTGCACTCAAATCAAATTAGAAGACTCAAGTGAAAATAACCGAACTCTTTGAAAAACAAGCGAAAACTTTTTCGTTTGAATTTTTCCCGCCCAAGTCTTTTCACGCCTCCATCGATTTGGGGGTAAATGTAGGGCAATTGATGAAATTATCGCCTTCATTCATCTCTGTTACGTATGGGGCGGGTGGCTCAACTCAAAATATTTCTTTTGATTTGTTGGATTACCTGCAAAACAAAATGGGCTTGATAAGTATGGCTCATTATACTTGCGTGGGGGCTACTGCCGATAAGGTAGCCGCCGATATGGATTTTTTGTACGAAAAAGGCATTAGAAACCTGATGCTTTTGCGCGGCGACCCCCCAAAAGGGGAAGCAAAATTTCGCTACAATCCCAATGGCTTCAATTATGGCAGTGATTTGGTTCGTTTTGTGAGCCAACAAAATCGGTTTTGTATCGGGGCAGGTGCTTATCCGGAAAGTCATTTGGAATCAGGCGGCTTGGTAAATGATTTGCCCAATTTGAAAACCAAAGTAGATGCCGGTGCTGATTTTTTGGTAACGCAGATGTTTTTTGATAATCAATATTATTTCGACTTTGTCAATCGCGCCCGCGAAATAGGCATCAATTGTCGAATTATTCCGGGGGTAATTCCGATTACCAATTTCAAACAAATTCAAAGATTTGCCGAGCTAAGTGGGGCAAAAATTCCAGAATCAACCATTGCCCAACTCGAGCCTTATCAAGATGATGAAAAGAAAATTTATCAAATTGGGGTAGATATTGCTGTACAACAATGTGAAGAATTGCTCAAAAACGGCGCACCGGGTGTTCATTTTTATACTTTGAACAAATCTACGGCTACGGTTGATATTTTTGAATCAATTGCCAAACATCTCAAAAACCAATAATTGAAAGGCTTGTCAAAATCGAAATAAATTTAATTTTGAAATCTACCACTATTAAAAAACCATAACCAATTGATAATCAATTGGTTATGGTTTTTTGTTTAACAATAAAATCTATTCCTAATTGCTAACTCCCTACTCCTATCTCCTCACTTGAATCGGTACAAATAGGGAGCTTTGTTTGCCGCCCCTGTAAACTTTTTTTCCAAACGCTCTAAAATATCCAAGCTCAACATTTTGCGTTG
>JALONJ010000042.1 GCA_025455045.1 Microscillaceae bacterium
TCCACGCAGGATGACGACTTGGGGGATTTTGGATTGTTTTTTTAAAAATTTAATTTTTTGTACTTTTTTAATATATTTCAAAATATTCACGTTATTTTAAGTAATAAATAGCCACACGTTGGTTAAAATATAAGGAAAAATACAATTTATAAAAAAAACTTGTAGCTTCGGCTTTAGCCGAAAGATTCATTTCGGCTAAAGCCAAAACTACAAACCTCATTGCTCATTAATTTTATAAATTTTTCTAAAACAAATGAAAACTCATTAATTTATTGTAAAGAACAAGAAAAAAAGAATCCGTACATTTTTTGGTAACATATTGATTTTCAGGCAATTACAAAATTATTCATTTTACATTATTCACTATTCATTCCTTACACTGTGCAACCCGACAAAATCTATTGCTCAAAAACCGCCAACCCCGGCAAGGCACGATTGGCGAAATCAAATATGGTTTGGTTTTCCCACACCGAGCCATCGGTGGCTTGTTTGCCCTTGAACGCTACCCAAGCCGGTTCCCAATAGCAAAAACCAATGCCTTTTTGTCGGTCAAGATTTTGGATTAATTTTTTTAAATCCAATAAAAACTGTTTTTGTCCGCTAGGCGTTGCCGGATAGCCGGGCATTAGTTGGTCGGCTTGCCCCACGAAATTGTGCGTAAAATCGTTGTACTCGAGCGTCCAAGGATAGGCAGTTTCCACAATCAATATCGGTTTGTCAAATTGAGCAATCAATTGATTGAGTTTGGTTTGGAGTTCGGCAAAACTTTTACCGTGCCACAAAGGATAGTACGAAAGCCCCATTATATCATAATTTACTTGCTGATTGTGCAGGTTTTGAAAATACCACTCAGCCCCCGTGTATCCGGCAAAGTGTAGCATAATTTTGACTTGGTTTTGGGTATCAACTGCTTTCACGCCGGCAATGGCGCGTTTGATAAGCCAAGCATAATTTTGCCAATTGTTGTCATATTCGCCGCCCACTCTGCCGGTATCCCACAGCATACCTGAGTTGGTCTCGTTGCCAATTTGTACCATTTGCGGCAATGTGTTTTGAGCTTGCAGGCGAGCCAGTACTTGGCGAGTATAATTGAAAATACTATCGCCTAAAGTATTGACAGACAGACCCTGCCACGCTTGGGGAATAAATTGTTTGCCCGGGTCAGCCCAAGTATCGGAATAGTGAAAATCGAGCAAAAAATCCACCCCCTCAGCGCGCAGGCGTTGGGCAAATGCCAGTACTTCGGTCAAGCTGCTGTGTCCTTGGTGTTCGGGCGCGGGAGTATGCCACAGCCGAAGCCGGACTAAATTCATTCCCGATTTTTTTAAAATTTGGAGAGGCGAACCGGCAGTATTGCCTTGATAAAATTGCGTTCCGGCTTGCTCCATTTCGGGTAGAAAAGATAAATCTGCCCCGCGATAAAAACGCTTATCAAGCGGAGCTTGCGTGAGCGTACCTTTGGGTGTGCAAGTCAATAGGCTGATAATCAGGAGGTTATATAAAATATATTTCACAGTAATCGTTAATTAATTGCTTATTTCACCCCGCGCATATCCAAGGCTTTTTGGTACAAGCGCGCATTTTTGAGATGCTCGGCGTAGGTAATGGCAAAGTTATGATACCCCGAAAAATCTTCTTTGGCACAAAAGAAAATATAATCGTGTTTTTCGTAATTCAATACTGCATCTAAGGATTTGGTGTCGGGCATATTGATAGGACCCGGAGGCAAGCCCAGATATTTGTAAGTATTGAAGGGTGAGTCAATTTTGAGATGGCGTTCCAAAACCCGCTTCATTCCAAAGTCGCGCCAAGCAAAAATAACGGTAGGGTCGGCATCTAATTTCATATTTTTGCGCAGGCGATTGAGATAAGCTCCGGCAACGCGCGGTTTTTCGTCATTTTTGAGGGTTTCGGCTTGGACTATAGAAGCCAAAACCGAGACTTGTGCTGGAGTGAGGTTGAGGGCTTTAGCCTTTGCCAAGCGGTCTTGGCTCCAAAATTTTTGATACGATTTGTGCATTTTATCCACAAAGGCTTGAGGCGTAGTACTCCAATAAAATTCATAGGTATTGGGAATAAAAAGCGACAAAATATTGGTCGTATCTAAGCCATATTTTTGGGTAAATTGGGGGTTTTTTAATAATTTAAGCAGGGTATCTTTGCCAAAAGCCATTTCATTACCCACGCGCTCGGCAAAATCGTCGAGCAAACGGATATTGTTGAAGGTAAGCCGAACCGGGGCTTGCAAACCTGCTCGCAACATTCGAATTGTGGCGAGGTTATTCATATTTTTTTTGATTAAATATCGCCCCGGCTTTACGTGGTCTTGATAACGCATCATTTTGGACAAAAAAGCAAATGAGGTAATGTCTTCAATCAAAGTATCGCGCTTAAGAATTTTGATAAGCCCCTGAAAATCAGTACTTTGGGGAATAAACAAATATTTGTCGGTTTTACCGGCTCGGAAGTTGGGAGTCTGAAAGATTTGATACCCATAAAAAATTACGGTTATCAAAACAATGGCAATCACCAAAATACCCCCAAAAAACAAGTCTTTGCGTTTCATATTTTCTTGCTGTAAAAATCTCGTTGATTTTTTTTGACCTTGGACTGTGGCACGCAGTCCAACCTAATTCCTGAAAAGTGATGAAGAATCATTTATAATCTCATTCAATCTCACTACTCGATGTTTCTAAATTTTTTCCCTAAGGAATAGATACAAAACAAGGCGAACATTTATAAAAACATAACTAATTGAAAATCAGGTAATTATATAATTCCCAATTCCCAAATATTAATTTCTAATTCCTAAATGTATTTTCGGTTGTTACCTTGATAGTTTCAATATCTTTATCCACCTCGCCCCGACTGATGCTGATGATGATACCCAGCGCAATCCCCGTAAACAGCAATGAAGTTCCGCCCATACTCAAAAGTGGCAAAGGTACGCCGGTAATGGGCGTAAGACCCACTGCGACACACATATTCAAAACCGCTTGCAACACCAAACTAAAAGTAAGCCCCGCCGCCAAAATACCGCCAAAAGGCTGACTACTGGTGGCTACTACCATCATACCCCGATAGAGTAGCAATAAATATAAGCCCATTACTACTGCCCCACCCAACAAACCGTATTCTTCAAGAATAATAGCAAAAACAAAATCGGAATAAGGGTTGGGCAAAAAATTGCGTTGAATACTCCTGCCCGGTCCGCGACCTATCAAACCACCATTGCTAATGGCTATATAGGATTGCTCGGCTTGAAAAGCTACTTCTTCGGTATTCATATATTTGTCAATCCGGCTTTGAAATGTTCCCATCCTTTGCCCGAGATACAAAGAAAGCATCAACGATACAATGCCCACCAATACCAGCATCAACAAGTGCTGAACCGGTACGCGTCCAATAAACATCAACAACAAACTGGTAGAAAACAGCAAGATAGCATTGGAAATATTAGCCAAACCAATCAAAGTACAAATAATTCCGGTCCAAATTAGAATGGGCAACACCGTTTCTTCAAACTCGTGAACCTTGCTTTGTCGCCGCGAAAGCATACTGGCAATGCCCGCAATGAGGGCTAATTTGGCAAAATCGGAAGGTTGAAACGTAACTTTGATAAAAGGAATGGTAATCCAACGATTGGCTTCATTGAGCGAAGTACCAAACAACCACGCAATCAACAACAAAGGCACTGACAACAGCAAAGCAATGCGCGATATGCGAGAAAAATATCGGTAATCAATGCGATGGCAAGCCCACACCGCCAACAATGCCAAAAAAACATTGAAAGCGTGACGGAGCAAGTAATTGCCTTGCTGGTTTTTCAAATCTTCTTTGAAAGCCAATGTGCCGGTCGCACTATAGACCACCAAAATACTCAAAATTGACAACGCAATGATAATGAGCCAAATCACTTGGTCGCCTTTGAGGTGGCGATTGAACCAAGTACTAAAGCTCGATTTCTCAAATTCGAGTTCGCTTGGGCGGGTAATATTGCCAAGAGTTTCGTCGCTCATTGTTTAGTTTGGTTAAAAAAAATTATTTATAAATTAAGTTAATCGCTTGAAAATCAATTAATTAATTAAAATCCTGAATTGCATAAATTCTTAAAAATCAAGATTTATAAAAGTTTTGCAAGTGATGATTAAAATAAAACGTATTATCAAAAATACCGCAAATCAATGAATCTTTAAAAGAATTGCTCAAATATATATCGCAACCTTGACGAATCCCTTTATGAAGGGTAGTCAAATCCGGCGCAATAAAACATAATCAATTGATTTTCAAGTGTTTATATATTTTTTGAGATCTTTGTTTTTTTCAGGAATCAAAAATAAAAATGGTTCTTCAGGTTTTTTAACGCTTTGGGCGATAATAGTTGCTTGTGGGGACACAAGCAACGGCTCATAAGCCCTTGCCTGTGTCCCCACAGGCAAGTTTGCGCTAAAAAGTCGGAAGAACCATAAAATTTGTAATACTACGGTACATTTGTTAAACCACTAAGAATCTAAGGAAGTTAAGGTGTTGATTACCAGCACTTTGCGCCTTAGCGTCTTTGCGAGAAAATATAATTGGATAGTAGTATTTTCAATGATTATCCTTTTGAAATAAAAAAATTCTCACCCCCCGCTCCTTGCTTCTCACTCCTCGTTAAGCCACACTGACTAGATAAAAATTTTTACCTTTTTTAATCAATAAATATTTACCTTTCAATAAGGGATAATTGGGCTGGGCTTCGCCTTGCTCGGGGCTTACTTTAGCTTGATTGACACTCAATCCGTTGTTTTTGATGAGTTTTCGGACTTCACCTTTGGACGTATCGAGGGTTTGGCTCAACAAATCGACCAAGCTGGCAACTTCGGCAAACTCGGCTTGAGTGTAATTTTTTTGTGGAATACCCTCAAACACTTCGTTCAAAATGGCTTCGTCAGTGGTTGCAAAATCTTCCAAAGTAGCTTTGCCAAACAACAAGTTGGAGGCTTTTTGGGCTTGTATCAAATCGGCTTCCGAGTGAACTCTGCGGGTTACATCTTCTGCCAAGAGGCGTTTGAGGGCATTGGGGTTGGTGGCGTGTTCTTGTTCCCAAGCCTCGATTTGCGCTACCGAAAACAAGGTAAAAAAGCGCATCAATTTGGGCAAATCGGCATCGTCGACATTGAGCCAAAACTGATAAAACTTGTAGGGCGAAGTCAATTTGGCATCAAGCCATACATTGCCCCCTTCGGACTTGCCAAATTTTTGCCCATCGGCGCGAGTCAAAAGTGGGCAAGTAAGCGCGTAAGCCTCCCCGCTCACTTTGCGCCGGATAAGCTCCGTGCCGGTGGTGATGTTGCCCCATTGGTCAGAGCCACCCATTTGCAATTTACAATGCTTATTTTGATATAAATGATAAAAATCAAAACCTTGTAACAATTGGTACGAAAATTCGGTAAACGAAATGCCCGTCTCAAGGCGTTTTTTGACCGAATCTTTTGCCATCATATAATTGACCGTAAGGTGCTTGCCAATGTCGCGCAAAAAGCCCAAAAAAGAATAATCCTTAGTCCAATCATAGTTATTGACTAGCTCGGCAGAATTAGCCCCACAGTCGAAGTCCAAAAACTTGGCTAGTTGCGCCCTCACACCGGCTACATTGGCTTGCAGTACCTCTTCCGATAGCATCGTGCGCTCGGCTGATTTGCCCGATGGGTCGCCTACCATTCCGGTAGCTCCGCCTACCAACGCAATGGGTTTGTGTCCGGCAAGTTGGAAGTGCTTGAGCAACATAATCGGCAACAAGCTACCAATATGTAGCGAGGGGGCAGTAGGGTCAAAACCTATATACCCTACGGTCAGTTCTTTGAGCAGTTGTTCTTCGGTACCGGGCATTACATCGTGAATCATTCCCCGGCGGCGCAGTTCTTCAATAAAATTTTTTTGCATATATTTTAAGGCAATTTCAAAATTACAATGATTTAGATGGTTTTTAGTTGTGGATTTCGAGTTTTGAGCTTTCCCTTGACAAGTATAGCCTGCAAGCTCTGAAATATTTGTTTTAATCTATTGATTATCAAGTATTTAAAAACCAAGTATTGCTTTTTTTTGCAAAACTCCAAAATTTTGCCCAAAAACAAAAAAGCCGAACAAAAATTCGGCTTTGGTTATTTTTTATAAAATTAGAAACAAAATTAATTTCATATAATCCATTGATTATCAATGAGTTATGATTTTTATTTCAATTTTTAGCGGGCTACTTATTCTACATCTAAGCCGCTTGATACTACTTCGACTTCTTCTTTTTTGCCTTTTTTACCGGGTTTAATTTTTGCCTTGTCTTCGACAATGACAACTTCTTCAACTCCGGCAAAAATACGTCCGCAGTGTTCGCAAACGATGATTTTTTTCTTTTCTTTGATTTCTACTTGGCGTTGCGGTGGCACTACATTGAAACAGCCGCCACAAGCATCACGTTTGACCATTACGACTGCCAAGCCATTGACGGCATTGCCTCTGATTTTGTCATACGAGCGAAACAGGCGTTCCTCGATTTGCTTGGTTTGTTTTTCGCGGTCTTTCAACAATTTGGCTTCATCTTCTTCGCTTTCTTGCATAATGTTTTCCAATTCGCCTTTTTTGTTGTCCAAATCGTGCTTACGAGAGCCTAAGGCTTTTTTGGTATCGGCGATTTCTTCGTTTTTGCGCGAAATTTTCTCAGAAGCCTCGCGGATTTTTTTCTCACAAAGTTGGATTTCGAGTTCTTCCGATTCAATTTCTTTGGTAAGAGCCTCATACTCGCGGTTGTTCCGCACGTTCATTTGTTGGTCTTTGTACTTGGTAATGAGTTTTTCGGCTTCTTTTTTGCGTTGGCGGCGGGCTTCGATTTCTTCTTGAAAGGATTTGATTTCGCTTTCAAACTTTTGAATACGAGTTTCTACGCCGGCAATTTCATCTTCTAAGTCTTGGACTTCTTCGGGCAAATCGCCACGTACTTTTTTAATCTCGTCTAGTTTAGAATCAATGGTTTGTAATTTTAAGAGGGCAGACAGCTTTTGTTCTACGGTGCGTTCCATGTAAGAATATAAAAATTTTTGGATTGTCCGAAATAATCGGCAAAGTTCGGATTTTTTTTGCAAAAAGCCAAATATCTTTTGTTTTATGATTGATGGATACGGCGGTAATTTTGGTTTAGTGAATTTTACTATACATAAAAAATAGTTAACTATTTGATAATCAAATAATTAACTATTTTTACGGTGATTTCAATTCTTTTTTAATTTTTAATTGATTATTTTTTCGTAATCACTCAATAGTTTTTCGGTTTTGGCAGATTTGACCCGATTGATGATTTTGGAGGACTCTTGCTTATCGCGCACGGCTTTTGCCAAAGTAAAACAAGAAGCTACCGTGAATATATAGCTCATCGACATAAAAGCCTTGACCCATACATCGACCGGCAAATAGACAATGCCCAAAACACTGCCTACCAACGAGATGGCAAACGAAGCCCAAGCCATAAAGTCAAAGGCTGAACTGTTAGAATTTTCTACTGAATTTTCCATTTTTTTGCAAAGTTTGATTATTAATTTTTACGATTTACCCAATAAAAATGTTCGGCTTGCATACTATTTTTTTGTTAATGAAATTTTAATTCAAAAAAGATTTCTCCCTTCAAGGGGCTATGTAAAGGTTTAAATTTATAACTATTTGAGGTTCAATCGTTAATTTTGGTAATCGAGTCCAAACCCTTAGGGTTTAAATAAACTTCAAAAAATACAATCTTTTCCCCAATTTCACGAAAGAACCCTATTTGATTATCCTCCAAAGGCGGACACGGTCAAATAGTTATGAAATTCAATTATGAAAATGCTAAAAAAATAAATATGCGTTCAACAATTTTAAATAGAAAATCATCGGAAATCAAAGAGTTTTTGACCGCAAAATTGCTTTCAAATTCCCACACTTCGAAAAACCTCTAAATCATTGACAAAGCTATCTACCAAACCTTGACTTACGTGGCTCATCATCACAATTTTGTACCATTCGGGCGCGCGGTCGTGGGTGTCAGGCACAAGATAATATTTTTCGGCTAATTTTTGGGGAATAAATTCCGAATGAATCGTAACCAAATTCATAAACGGATTGCGGTAGTATTTGACTTCCATCTCGTCCAACTGCGCACACAAGCGCGAGGTTCTATCCAATAGTTGCATCATTTTGTAATGCCAGCCTTCGTAACCGTGGGTGTATAAAATCATCCAAACTGCCACCACATTTGCCCCCGAGCGACTACCACACACCGTATAATCACCCCCTTGTACATATTGGGCTTCTTTGGTACTGCCATAAAACATATAGCCTTTGCGAATCAAAAAAATGCCTGTTCCATAAGGGGCTTGGAGCATTTTGTGGGCATCGAGCGTAAAAGAAGTGATGTAAGGGTTTTGGAAACTAAATACATTGTCGGGATTGGTAAACGGATAGACAAACCCACCGAATGCCGCATCGATATGAATTTTAAAATTCAGGTTTTGGCTTTGCAAATACTTGCCTACTCGATTGACATCATCTACCGAGCCAAACATCGTAGTAGCCATATTCATCACCACAATAAAATACTTAACGCCTTGATTGCGAGCTTGTTGGATAGTGTTTTCTAAATCGGCTTGCGATATTTCGCGCGTCCATTTTTCTACCGGCAAGATAAACGACTGCAAAAGCAACAAATTACCGGCTTTGGGAATGGAGTAATGGGTATCGGCAGAATAAAAAACGCCAATTTCATTCAATTGGGCGTGGTGTTCGCGCATAAAATAGTTGCGATAAATCCACAAAGCCTGAATATTGGATTCCGACCCGCCCGAGGCTACGTAGCCGTCTTGCTCATCGGGATTGCCGCCAAAGATTTGTTCGGCACAGAGCTTAATCAACTCTCGCTCAATGGCTTGCGTACCGGCAAAGGCACTTTCGGACCGGCTTACAGTATGGCAACCAATATGATTGGGATTATCGACCAAAGCCCGAATAAAGGGTCGATCTTTTAAAAAAGGCGCATCATTGTAAAAAACATCGGCATCGAGATAAGAAGCCGGCAAGCCCAACACGGGATGCCGGCGATAGTTTTCGTTTTCTGCCAAAGCCGTGAGCAAATGGTCTTTGATTGCTTGAAAAGTCTTTTTTTCCCAATACATATTTTCAATTGATTAGTTTGGGCAAAACTATAAAATATTCTTTGCTTCTTGAATGACTTTTGTCAATCCAAGTCTTGGATTCAAAATAATATTTTAATTGGTAAATTGTTTCAACGCGGATATGGGCTTGTAAAATAAACCACTTAGGGTGGCTACATATACTTTATCGTGTAGGGTAGCCATACCGGTAATAAAATTGCGCTCCAGCCCATCGTTTTTTAGGGGTTTTAGGGTCAATTTATCTTTGCCAAAGTCAAAATAATAAATCTTATCTTGAAAGTAACCATACAAATCGTCTTGAATCACTATATAATTCATTAAGGACAAGGTATAGGACATACCCGCCAATTTTTGCCAGTTTTCGCCACTTAAGTTACTTTGATATATATCTCCGCCATCATTAATTGCCAAAATTTTGTCTTTGTATTTGATAGCTCTAGCAAATAGCTGAGGGCTTACTTTTTTGATTGTACCATCGGAAGTTATTTTAAAAGTACCGGCATTTGAGCCAATTAAGCCACCGATTGATATGATAAAAAAATCCTCAACCCTCATCCACCCATATACTTCTCCATCATTGGGAAAGGGAATAATTTTAAAATTATCAATCTTTGCTCCATTATCTAAATTCAATTTTATGAGCAATATCTTTTGAAAATAATCATTTGAACCAGATTGCACATTTTTTATGTAGGGTAATAGCAGAAAATGTTGGTCGTTGGCAGAAGTTAAAACTTTGTTTTCATTACCCAAAGGATAAAATTGCGAGAAATCAGGGTCGAAATTTGTCATTTTAAATATAATATTGGCGTAGAATTTAGTATCTACCACCCCCAAAGATTTCTCATCATTGTAATCACGATATTTTAAAAAGAAATTTTTATTTAAAAAAGGTTTTTGTTCAGGTAGAGGAGTAACCGGCTCATAAGAGCCTAACATTTTGCTTGAGTCGACCGAATAAACAGAATTAGCTGTATGGACAAATATTTTTTCGCCATCGCTGATGATATTTTTGCATACTTTGTAATAGTAATATACCCCTTGATGTTCTTGCCAAGATTTTTTCTTTTCTACTTCTTTGACTACTTCTTGGATTTCAATTTGCTTTTTGCAGGCACTCAGAGCCATCAATAAGCCGAGAGCCAAGATGATTTGGAGGGTTTTCATATAGGTTTGTTTAGTTAAGTGATTGAATATTGAAAGCCTTTGCCCAAAGATAAAAAATAACCCAACAAAACAAAATGATAATCAACACCTTTTCAAAATTAATTTAAAGTCAATATTTTAAATTACATTGGAAAAGCACAAAAAATTAACTTTTTATAAAGAAATGCGAAATCCCCCCCCAAAAAAAATTGTCATCTTGAAAGGAACTTTGTTAAATAGCTATCTCATAAAAAAAAATGCTTCTTTACCCATTTTGAGGAAATTCTCGCTTTATTCTAAGCCTAAACTCATTTACGCGGGCAGGCTAGACAGCCTGCGTTACAATTTTTCTGAAAAGCGGTAAAGAACCAAAACAAATCTTTCAAATTCAAAAACGAAATTTGTATTTTTTCAATAATACTTCAAAATATTCATCTTCAATTTGCTTTGATTGATACATTTAATAGGTTGCAATATGAATAATTTTGTCGCCTCGCCGAAAGGCTTTGCCTTTTTCTTCAATAAATTCGGTTTGGCGGCGACTGTTTTGTAGTAGATTGTCGGCGTAGCTCTCCACTACCGGCTGACGAATGTTAACGGGTGTACCATAGGTGAGGGCTTCATCAATGTATGAATAAATGAGCGAAGGGTATTCGCGCAAAAACAAGCGATTAGCCACAAACATATCACAACCAATGACCTGATTGCCGGTAACGGCTATAACTCCTATTACATCAGTCTCATCTTTGAATAGGTTTAAAAAAAAGTTGGCATACTCTTGCTCGCGGTCGCGGAAGCTGCGATTGTTGATGTGGGCAGTATAGGCATCGGTATAGCTTTGTACGCCATCTCTTTGATTGGTTTTGCTTACTTCTTTCCATATATCGCCCTGACTTTTTTTGTGGTCAATCAAGTCGCGCAAGTGTTCGTTGGCAACCCCATAGTAGGCTTTGAACTTGTTGTCATTGGAGTCGCCTTTATATTCCCAACGCCCGCGCTCAACACAATATACCGGCAAATTCAAACGTCCGCTTTGTGGCGGTATCAACATATCGCGGGCTACTACACGGTCTTGTTTGCCACCTTGCAAAATCTCGCCCGCCATTATATAAAGGGTATCTTCGGATAGGTTGCGAATCAATAGGTTATTCACCGTGCCGCCCCGGCTGCTTTCGGTAATCAAGACCTTATTGGCACTAATAGCATCTTGCAGGCTCACATAGTAGCCCAAGTTGGTAGTTTCGCGGCGAAACCCCTCTTTGGCGCGAATAGGGTATAAACGCAAATTTTGAAATGTGTATTTTTCATTGCTGGCTTGGCTATAATCTACCTCCAAATTGGTGTAATTGAACTGGGCATAGCTTGGCAATATCAATTGCCAGAATCCGACTATCAAAATGAATAAGCGCATAAGATTCAAGTTTATTTATTTAAATAACTGCCTCCTTCGCTGAATGTTAGTAATTTGCGGTGTTAAAAAATCTTAAAAAAATTAGCGATCGACTTTTTTTGTAATCCGAGTGCAAATAATTTGTCAAAACCGACTTTCTCAATCTGTTTTTGAAATAAAGAAATTAAATTTAAAAATCTCATAAGTAACTGATAATCAGTTACTTATGATATAATTATAAAAATAATCCACACAGACTCATCAGTCAAAAATCATTTTCCACAATCGGAAATCCGCAATCCAAGAAATCTCTTTCATTCATTACTTACTCGAATAATATCGGCAAAAATTCCCGAAGCCGTTACATCAGCTCCTGCGCCTGCCCCGCGCACGAGCAAGGGCTGTTCGGGATAGCGAGCAGTGTAAAATAAAACGATGTTGTCCTTACCCGCCAAATTATAAAAAGGATGACCGACCGGAATATGCCTGAGTCCGGTGCGGGCTTTGCCATTGCTAAACTCGGCTACATATTTGAGTTGGCAATTTTCTTTTTCGGCTTGGATACGCATATTCTCAAAGAAAACTTCATTTTCTTTTACATTAGCCAAAAACTGCGCTACACTCTCAGTATTTTGGCAAGCTGGAGGTAGAAATGACTGATTATCAATATCTTCCAATTCTAAAACTGCTCCGCTCTCCCGAGCTAAAATCAAAATTTTGCGCATTACGTCCACCCCACTAAGGTCAATTCGTGGGTCAGGTTCGGTATAGCCTTCGGTTTGGGCTTGTTTGACAATCTCATAAAAAGTCTTGCCTTTTTGATAATTGTTAAAAATAAAATTCAAACTACCCGATACTACGGCTTGGATAGATTGGATTTGGTCGCCCGAATCCACCAAATTGTTCAAAGTACCAATGATGGGCAAACCCGCCCCCACATTGGTTTCAAAAAAGAAAGAAGCTCCATATTTGCGCGAAAGTCGCTTCAAATTGGTATAACGCGCGTATTTTGAAGCACAGGCAATTTTATTGCAAGTAACCACCGAAATACTTTTTTGTAAATAACGCTCATACTCTTCGGCTACTACTTCGCTGGCGGTATTGTCGACCAAGATACTATTGCGGAGATTAAACTCTTGGGTTTGGGCAAAAAAAGTTTCCAAATTGGCCGCTTCGCCTTGCGCCAACAAAGTTTGCCATTCGCTTAAGTCAATCCCTTTTTTATTAAAATATTGGTTTTTGGAATTAGAAATGCCTACTACTTTGATATTGAGGTGCATTTTTTCCAACAAATAGGCTTGTTGTTGTTTGATTTGTGCCAATAATTTACTGCCCACATTGCCCACCCCGACCACAAAAAGGTGTAAATGGCGAATTTGCGCCTCAAAAAAGGCTTCGTGAACGGTATTGAGGGCTTTTTTGACATCTTTTTGCGAAATAACCACCGAGATATTGCGCTCCGAAGCCCCTTGCGCAATTGCCCGCACATTCACATTGTTGCGCCCCAAAGCCCCAAACAGTTTGCCACTAATGCCCTGATGATTGCGCATATTATCGCCCACTACGGCTATGATAGCCAAACCTTGCTCTATTTGTAGAGGCTCGATTTTGTGACGGGTGATTTCGGCTTCAAATTCGGAATTGACGGCTTTTTGGGCTTTTTCAACTTCATTTTGATTGATACCAATACAAATCGAATGTTCGGAAGAGGCTTGCGTAATCAAAATCACATTGACTCTTTGCTCGGCTAAAGCTCCAAACAAGCGTTTGGAAAAACCCGGCACGCCCACCATTCCACTGCCTTCGAGGGTAATCAAAGCCAAATTTTCGATGTGGCTGATGCCTTTGATGGGTTCGTTTACGCCACAATCGTCATTACAAATCAAAGAACCCGGGGCATCCGGTTCAAAAGTATTTTTTATCCAAGTGGGAATATTTTTGGCTAAAACCGGCTGAATTGTGGGTGGATATATCACTTTTGCCCCAAAATGCGACAGTTCCATCGCTTCTTGGTACGAAATATTGGCAATGGGCTTGGCTTGACTCACAATTTTGGGATTGGTAGTATAAATGCCGCTTACATCTGTCCAAATTTCCAAGACCGAAGCATCTAAAGCGGCGGCTAAAATGGCGGCGGTATAATCGGAGCCGCCTCGCCCCAAAGTAGTGGTAATGCCTGCTAAGGAGGAACTTACAAAACCGGGCATAATCGTAATGTTCGCCGAATTATTTTGAAAATAAGCCTGAATTTTTTGATTGCTCAATTCAAAATCGACTTTGGCGTTCAAATATGTTTCATCGGTAATAATCAAGTCGCGGGAGTCTTTTCTAACTGCTTGTAAACCAGCTATTTGCATCGCTTCGCTAATGATAGTAGAGGAAAATAACTCACCAAACGCCCCCACTTTGTCCAAAGTACGGTTGGAAAGCTCGCCCAAATTATAGACTCCGGCATATACTCTTTGGAGCTGTGCCAGCAGGTCATTCAATAAAATACCGGCTTGGGTGGTTTGCCAATTGGGAATCAAGTCTTGCGCGGCGGCGTGGTGTTTTTGCGTAATGGTCTCATAATCAGCCAAATAGCTTTCGTCTTGTTGGGCGGCTTTGCGCGCGGTATTGAGCAATAAATCGGTGATGCCACTCAATGCTGATACCACCACGACTAGGCGGGACTCTTGCGATTTGTGCCGAACAATTTGGATAACTTTGCCAATATTTTCGGCGGAGGCAACCGAAGTACCCCCAAATTTCATTACTAACATCTGATTTTCGTAGGTAATTTTTAGAGAAAAAATTTAGATGATGAAATGATTTGAAAAAAATATAATCCATTGATTATCAACAGATTAGCTTATTTTTTAAAAATTTATACCAATTTCTTCATCAATTGATTTTTAATTTTTTTTTAAATAGGTTTCAAAATTAAGGTATTTTTTGAAGTTTGAAGCTAATATCGGGGGATTTAGGCAGGAGTTTCTGGAGGTATTGCGGATAAAGAACTGATTGTCAAATGTTTATGAAGCAAAAATGCAGAGTAATACATATTATTTTTTCAAAAACCCCCTGATTCATTTTGTATGGGGATTTTTGAAAAAAATAAAAAGGAAATCTAATATGAGACACCTTAATTGTTTGATAATCAGGTGGTTATAAAAATACATTTTAAAGTGGAATACAGGGATTTGTATTTAAAATCCTCTTAGTATTCAACTTCTTAATCAATAAATGCCTGATAATCAATTATTTATATTACTTCACCGAAGCCAAAATTTCATCGCTCAAAGGCTTGGTGCGGGCTGAGAAAAACTTAACCAAATTACCATTTTCATCTACCAAGTATTTGGCAAAGTTCCAATCGGGTTTTTCGTCATTCCAGCCATTTTGGTCTTTGTTGGTAAGCCATTGATAGAGAGGGTGTTGGTCATCGCCTTTGACCGAAATTTTTTCAAACATTTGAAAACTTACGCCATAGTTTTTTTGGCAAAATGTGGCAATTTCAGTGTTTGAGCCGGGTTCTTGCCCCATAAAGTTGTTGGCCGGAAAGCCCAAAATTACGAGCTTGTTGCCGTATTGTTCGTGGAGTTTTTGCAAATCGGTATATTGTGGGGTCAAGCCACACTTGGAAGCTACATTGACCAACAATACCTTTTTGCCTTTGTATTGCGACAGGTCAATTTCTTGCCCGTCAATGGATTTCATTTTGAAATCGTACAGAGTTTTTGTGCCTTTTGCGGTCATATTTTCGGGTTTTGATTTGGTAGTTTGGCTAAAACCACAAGCCGAGACAAATAAAAAGAGTACAAATAAATAGCGCATAAGTTTTGAAATTAAATTAAAGTAAAAAAAAGCCCTCGTTTTTATCAATTTTTGGGTAGTTGGTGGATTGATTGCTTACAAACTCGCCCATTTTTGATGCCTCTACAACTTTTTATTCATTCGAAAAGTTTGCCATTCAATTATTAGCTTGCGCAAATGCTTGCTATGCTTTGGTAAGTGGCTGATAATCAGATGTTTATCAATTGTTAAATATTGCTTAAAATACTACTATACAAAGCTGAGTGAGTGCTTGTACATAATCCATTAGTTATATTTAGCTCAAGATAATATAAACTAAATATGCTCAAGCACTTAGTTCTACTTTGGTACTTTAATTTTTTGCACCACATAGGGGTGCATTTCAAATTTACTACCTATCACCCTCTCCTTCGGAGAGGGCAGGGTGAGGCAATAGAAACGCGTAAATTTGAAATGCACCCCCACATAGGCACATAGAAAACATAGGAAAATACAATTTCAGCCAGATAATCGAGGGGAAATTTACCCTCTAATTTAAAATTTTCTCACTCATAATTTAAAGTACCAAAGTAGAATTAGCAGTATTAAGAATTATCAGCCAATTATTTGCCCCAAGCCCTCGGTTTTGCTATACGTGCATCCACTCTTTTTTAGCCAAAAGCTCATCTTCGGTTTCGGGGTAGTCGGGGTCATCTACACAGCAATCAACCGGACACACCGCCGCACATTGAGGCTCTTCGTGAAAACCGGTACACTCGGTACATTTGCCCGATACGATATAATAAAACTCATCGGAGTAAGGTTCTTGTTTGGCATTGGCATCAATCGTACTGCCATCTTCCAGTTCTACTTCTTTGAGGCTGGTGCCGCCTGCCCAAGTCCACGCTACGCCTCCTTCATAAATAGCCGTATTCGGACATTCGGGTTCGCAAGCCCCGCAATTGATACATTCGTCAGTGATCATAATAGCCATTATTCTGCGCTCCTTTCTTATTATTCAAAATTTGTTGTGATGTTGATACAATCCATTTAAAACTTGGGAATATGTTGCAATTTAGCAATAAATTAATTGCTTTTCTAATTATTGTTATACTAATTATTTTTTAAAATTGTTTCAAAAATCAAATTAATTAGTTTCTAGTGCTGAGTTCTGAGTTTCTGTAGTTAAGTAATTAATAATCAAACAATTAGCTGAATAACTGGAATTTTATAATCAATTTTCTGTGTCAATTTTGTAACGCTTTGACGTGTCTCGCCTCGCCTTTGGCAGATTATCAGACCCTTACAAAATTTTCTGATTTTAGTTAAGTGCTTGATTTTCAATTGTTTAACTATCAGCTACAAACCAGAAACCAGAAACTAGCAACCAGCAGCACAATAATTTCCACATTTATCAACAAAATTAAAATATAGAATGTTTTTGTTCTAAATTTGCTCCCAAATTCTTGATTTTTTTATATAAATTATGAATATTGAACAAATAATTCTGGCTTTTGTCCAATTAAATCAAAAAATCAATCAAATTGATTCCGAAAACTTAGAGAATTTATTGATTCGTGCCAAAGTCGAGAATCCTTGGTTTACGCCCGAAAACTCTCGGCTGGCTTTGCAGGGTATTCAACGATTTTTGTCGCGCGAAAATTTCCAAAATTGGCTAAAAAACTACGTAGTTCCCACCCCATCTCCTCGCAAAATCGGGGTTGTAATGGCGGGCAATATACCTTTGGTAGGTTTTCACGATGCGCTGTGTGTGTTGGCAAGTGGGCATACATTGTTGGCAAAACTCAGCTCGCAAGATACGGTGCTGATGAAGCAAGTTTTGGAATGGCTCATAGAAATTGAGCCGCAATTTGCTTCTAGAATCCAGTTTGTGGACAAAATCAATGCGGCTGATGCCTATATTGCCACAGGTAGCGATAACTCGGCGCGGTATTTTGCCTATTATTTTGCCAAAAAACCGCACATTATCCGCCAAAACCGCAATTCTTGTGCGATTTTGACCAGCGAAGAGTCCGAACAAGATTTGCAAGCCTTGGGCAAAGATATTTTTCAGTATTTTGGTTTGGGGTGTCGCAGTGTGGCTAAGTTGTATGTGCCTTTGAATTATGATTTTAGAGCGTTTTTTGAAGCCAATGAAGCGTGGCACGAAATTGTATATCACCACAAATACGGCAATAATTATGAATACAACCGCGCTGTATTGACGATGAACCAAACAATGCACTATGACAATGGTTTTTTGTTACTCAAAAACGATGAGAAATTGGCTTCGCCTATTGCGGTGTTGCATTACCAGATTTATGAAAGCAATGCCGATTTGGAGCAACTCATTGCCACCCAACAAACCAAAATTCAAGTAATAGCCAGCCGCAAGGCTTGGTTTCCGCAGAGTATAGCCTTGGGCAGTACCCAAATGCCTAGCCTGAGCGACTACGCCGATGGTGTAGATACTATGGATTTTTTGACCAAATTGTAAAAACTGCCATCAAAAATTTAGATTGATTCTATATTAAATAATTTAAAGACCAATTTCGGAACAAAACTGTCTATTTTTTGGTAGTTAATCTATCGTAAAGATAAAATTGCAAACCCTTAAAATCAATTGATAAAGTACTGATTATGAAAGATTTAGTAAGACTCAAAACCTCTTTGACCCAAGAAGTAGAAGCGATTTTGAACGAACAAGTAAAGATTGAAGCCTATTCATCGTCCAAATATTTGGCAATGGCTTCGTGGTGTGGCGAAAAAGGCTTCAAAAACAGCGAAGACTTTTTTATGAAACAAGCCGAAGAAGAGCGGGCGCACATGCTCAAAATATTTCGGTTTATTGGCGATGCCGGAGGCAAGCCCTATTCACCCGAGGTCAATAACATTCCGCACGAGTATGGCTCATTGCGCGATATATTTGAAGCTGCTTTGGAGCAAGAAATCGGCGTAAGCCACGCTATTCACCGCATTGTAAATGTCTGTCGCAAGGTGAACGACTACACCACCGAGCATTTTATGCAGTGGTTTATCAAAGAACAGTTAGAAGAGGAGTTTATCGCCCGCCGTCAGGTAGAGTTATTTGATGTAATCGGCGAAGGCGGTCAAGGATTGTATTTGATTGACCAAGCCATTACCAAAGTAGTGTATGACGGCGCAATGGTAGCCACCGAAGGAGGCGCGGCTGAGTAAGGCTCAAAATTTGGAATTTTGAAAAGAAAATTAAAAACTCATAATCCATTGATAATCAATGAGTTATGAGTTTTTTTTAATTCTCCATCACTGTAAAAAAAGTTCTTCTGTAGCGTATCTGCTCAAGAATGGTTGCCTGTGGGGGCACAAGCAACGGTGCAGAGAAAATTGTAACGCAGGCTGTCTAGCCTGCCCACGTAAATGAGTTGAGGCTTAGAATAAAGCTAGAATTTCCTGAAAATGGGTAGAGAATCATTAAAAATCCATAATTCATTGGTTTTCAATGAGTTATGGA
>JALONJ010000043.1 GCA_025455045.1 Microscillaceae bacterium
TGGGTTCTCCGCCATAATTGACCAACAGCCAGACTGCCTCTTGCTCGGCTTTTTCATAGCTCCAATCCATAATTTTCATTAGTTCGGCTATCGTGATGCAATATCCATTTTCGGCGATATAGCTCAATATCACCTTTTCTTCCCAAAGTGCATCTTTTTGTTCGGCTCTACCCAGCCAATATGTCATATATTCACGCACGCCCACCGAAAAACCTTGATTGAAGAAAATATGAAAAAAGCCTGCTGCCAAATACAAACCCAAAATGGTAAAAGCAATCGGAATCACCATCACTACCCAACTAAACGCCAATAAAATCGCTCCCAGAAATATCAAAATCCTCGCTATTCTTTGTAAAGCTTTTTGGAGTTGAGAGGCATTATGGAGCTTTTTATTTTTGGGATTATGAACATCAAATATATAAATAACTTGCTGATTATCTGTTATATCCAGATGTACTGAATATTCCTCCAAGATAGCTCTCAAGCTATAATCAATCAAATCTTGACTGATACCACTTTTGATGAGCATTTCATTTTTGGTCAATCCCTGTGGATGTTGAGCAATAACCGAAAGTAATTTTGCTTTTAGTTCTTTTTGATGGCTTAGGTTTTGTTTGTTGATTTGTGAGTTCATAGTTGAAAGCATTTTATTGAATTCCCGAAAGTACACTGCTATACTCATCTACGCGCCATTTGCCATTGACTAGAATGGTGCGAATGGGTCTATCACTTGCTGCACCTTCGGTTCGGACAAAAACTTTGGTGCTACCTGTATTCACCTGTTTGTTTGGAAATTCAATTTTGAAAGGTTGTGTAGGTATGTAGCCATTCGTTGGTGTTGCCCCTTTGAAATAGGCATTTGCTAAATTCGGATAACGTTGGAGTTGCTCGATGATGCGGGCATATTCGGCATCCAACAAAGCCCGCCCTTCAAAACGGTTGGTAGCATTGCTGGCTTGGTTGGCATCTTTAGTAGCGACTCCTCCGCAAGCAGTGATGAGTGCCTTGCTTCCCTCAATCGGGTATTGGCGATAGATGTGCATAGCCAAAAGAAACATTGTCGCCGCACCTTCGGGTGTATTGTCGATTTGGGCTTGCGTTTCTTTAAATCGCTGAATGTGATAGGGCAGTCTATCCAATTCAATGACTACTACATTTGTGCCTGATTGATTTTCGGTCAATACTTGGGCGGTAATGGCTTCGCCCAAGGGTACGTTTTCACTAATTCTATCAAAGGCTTCACAGGCGATGAGAAAAAGTAGGATTGGAATAGAAATAAATAGATTTTTCATTTTGGAATTGAATAGATTTGTAATTATCTTATAATCAGTGGTTTACATTCTTTATAAAAATCGAGACTACTTGTGAAAGGGCTAAACTAAAGACAATGAAAATGATGTTTTGTAAAGCTATTGACCAAACTAAATAGCGGCTCATCTCCCTAAATTTTACTTTGGGTGGTGCCATACCCGTGAGGAATACGGGGTTTTTATCTATTTCTTTGGAGATGGGTGGATTAAAGTTATTTTCAACTATAAAATCAGGCGTAAAAAACTCAAAATCTGCTTTGAGTTTTTTGACCCTTGCTATAAAATCCGCTTTGCTTTCTTCTTCAGGAGAGAGGATTGTATAACTTCTCGCAAACCAAACTTGGGATTTAGTTTCGGGGCTTTTTTTATCTATCAAGGGACAGATAAACATCACAGATTTATTCCTTCCGTAATGTAGCATCGTTTGGTCTGTATCAAAGTCTGCCTCTGCACTTAATTTGAAAAAAAGCTGCTCGCCAGTAGCATTTTTAATTCCGATGGGCTTGGCGTTTTCTATCACTTGTCCTAATTGGTATTTAAAAAAGAAAAAAAATAACGTGGTGTGAGTTATCGTAAAAACCAATCCTGTAATCATCAGGGGCAAAAGCACTACCCAAGCTTTTTCAGCACTGCTCATTTTAAAAGACCCAAAAACCAACATTACTGCAAGGGTAAACCCCAGCACACCTGAAAGTATCATCCCAACCGTAAAATTGAATTTAAAACTTAGCCAACCCAGCAATAAACCAGTCAAACCAGTTAAAATGCAACTTATAAGGCTGTAAAATAGAATAAAGGGTAATATGTCAAGCATTTTTTTCATTCTTAAAATTAGATAAAAGCCATCAGGCAAATAAGTCTGACGGTTTTGAGAAATAAAGATTTTAAGGTTTAGGCAAATTCAGCGTAATTTCTCCAAAAGAAACAGGCTCTTCTTTACCACTTCCATTTTCAAATTTTACGAATACGACACCCATTTTTTCATCTACCCGAACTACTGTGGCATCTTTGTAGCTACCCACAAAAACTGCTTGGACTTTATCACCAGCTTGTGTTTTGAATTTTTGAGGAATCCCTATACAATCTTTACGCTCATACACAGCCATTTTACCTGCAAAGCCAATGGTCAAGACCTTACCTTCTGCCATACTCACTACCTGTACAGCATTCCATTTGCCATCAGCTTTGGCAGCTATCGTACTGCCGGGGCTGAAAGAATTGATACCAGTAAATGAATTAGGTTTAAGTTTGTATTCGGTTTTTCCTATGCCTTTGCCACTTTTGCTATCTTTGGCAGGGTTGTTCCAGCCTAAATCTAAATAACGCGCCATAGGTTCTTCTGGATTGGAGGCTTCGGTTATGATAGCACGTTGCATACCTGAGCCTGTTTGCCACCAAGTAAGGACAATATCCCCAACTTTGGCTTTTTGTCCTTTTGGAATCGGAATGAGTATGGAATTGGGCATCATTTGCTCGCCATCAAAGGTAAACTTCACTTGTGATTCCACTACACCCGGTTTGCCCATTTCAGCAGTATAAAAGATGTAGGTTTCTTTGGTAGGGTCTTCAGTAGCGATTTTGTCTATCCACATTTTGTAACTTGGACAAAGTACGTAATCGCCCTCTTTGGCAAAGGTTTTGACAGTTGGGAAATCAAAGGGAGTCATACCAGCCTCCAATTTTTTGGTTTCTTTCTTTTCTTCCGTTTTATTTTCAGATTTCGAGGCGACACTATCCGTTTTGGTAGTTTCTTCGGTGGCTTTTTCTTTGCCGCCACCACCACAGGCAAAAAGCGTGGCAATCAAAAGAAAAGAAATAACCGAATATAATAAAGTGTTAGTTTTCATTGAAAAGATTGTTTGAAATGGGTAATTGATTTTTTTTATAGACTGTAAGATAACCTCTTGCCGTTTTGTAAGCAATTGATTATCAATTACTTATAAAAATTGATTTCTTGAAATTTTGCGGAATTTGACCTCGAAACTATTTAAAAATTGTACTTTTCTAATATTCTTAATTTTAAAGTGAGTTTTGTTTTATGAAATATAAAAAAAGTACAATTATCTCGTTTTTGTAAGTGCTTGATTATCAGCGTTTGGCAAGAGGTTATCTAAAAGTCTATAAATACTAATAGTTTGAGCAGTTTCGAGTTATTTACTAAACACCTGATAATCAACGAGTTATAATAAAAATAGTATAACCCATTGATTATCAATTGCTTACGAAAAATTCTTGAAGTATTGTTAAATAAGCGGCTATACACAATTAATTAACATTATTTCAAAGCCACCGAAAAAGTGCCTTTCACCGTTGTTTTGCCACTTTTATCTTTTACGTCTATGGTTCCACAAACTCGGTCGGCACTCAAATAAGTGATTTCGGCTTTTCCACTGGGCAAATTCAAACCATAAGATTTGTCTTTGGTGCTATAACTCGCCACCAAAGCATCAGCCTTGCCAAAGCCTTCTCCGGCAATATCATAGCTTTGGGCAGTAATGGTAGAGCCACCTTTACCACTGAAATTGATAATCAACCTCACATCGCCCTCTTTGGTAGGGTCGCTCACATAATCGCCTTCTTTGGGATAATTGGATAAGGTCAAAATCAAAGCTGGATATTTCACTTCACCCGATTGCATCATATCACGGTAGATTTGAACTCCTTTTACCTCAAAATTATCTAATTTGAAATCACCCTCGCCGGTGAGGGCGATTTTGGTTTCTTGGCAAGCATCTTCTTTGCCTGAGCTTTCGCTTTTGGGGGTTTCTTTTTCAGTAGCGGGGCTACTATCCGATTTATTTTCGGTATTTTCTTTTTTTTCACCACCACCACAGGCTACCAAGCCGACTAATAAAGTCAAAAATAAAAATTGCAAAATTTGTTTTTTCATTGTTTTAAAACTTAAAATTATTTGTAATTAACTGATTATCAGATATTTACGATTTTACCCAAATAAACCTTCAATTCTTCGGTATTGTGGAGTTGAATAGTTTTAGACCATTCATCGGAGCTAAAAGCATCTTGTTCTAATTCTTTTACAATAAAACTCTGATTATCCATACTTTTTTGAATGGAAATTTTGCTACGAGTACCGGCGGTATAGTTGCCAAATTCGGTTTCAAAAACCTCATTTTGTCCAATATCCGCGATGATTTGGCGAATTATACTCTCGGTCAAACTCATTGATTATCAATAGTTTAAGTGGAATATATGGTTATTCACCACTTTTCAGGAATGAGAATCTTTTTTGTCATTCTGAGCGAAGCGAAGAATCTGAAACTCTTGATAATCAACGCCTTAGATTCTTCACTTCGTTCAGAATCACTGAAAAGCGAGAGCTTTTCAGAATTCAATGGAATTGCCGAAGGCAATTCCTGAAAAGTGGTGAAGAACCAAATATATTAGCGATAAAATCTATCGATGTGAACTTTCAAAGCCGCAAACTTAACTTGCAATGTAGTAGCCATATTGGCATAGCGACTATTGGCGGTAACATCTGGAATGGTAATGACTTTCAAAGACTGCACATTGCTGCCTTCGGTAACCCGCCCATTAACATTGCTACAAGTGATGACCAAACTATTATTTTGATAGGCTAACCTAAGTTGCTGACGCATATCTATTTCGTAGGTTACTCGCCTACCTCCCGTAGGTTGATTATGGCTACTAACCACACTTCCATAATACCAAAGTGTATATTTCAGTACACGGGTCTTGGGTTTGCTACCGGGCAAACCTTGTCCGTGAAAGACACACTCTGTAAGCTCAATCATCTGACCATTATTGAGGCTTCTATTCGACTCCGCCGGAGCAAAAGCCAAGTCATTGATGATGTCCTTTTCAGTATCCAAGATTTGCGGACTGGGTGTCTGGGCATAGATATGTCCAAAAGAAATTAAGCATAAACCAGCAAAAATTAATTTTTTCATAGGATTAAAAATTATTTATTGAGAAAATATAAAAAACATTTGCATCGTATTGTCGGTGAGGACACCAGCATTAGTATTGGAATATCCAACAACTTGCCTCCGCCTTGGGCGGACAGGCAAGGGCGAATTAATTGATAATCAGTGTATTGTATCAGCACACCAGCACATTTTATAATTAACTCATTACTAAGTTGCTGAGGAAGAATGGCTTTTACCAAACATTACCTTTGGTAATATTTTCTTTTGGTATTTCGTAGCCGAACTCCAGCCTTTTTGCCTCAATTTTAGACCCTAATCGGGAAGGGATAGTAAGGGTGTAATAATCCATATCGCTGGCCACCGCCGTTACCCGCCATTTTTGCTCACCCGGTTTTTTGACAAAACTATAGCCAATCACTTCATATTTTCCATCGGGTCGTTCTACCAATATCCAACCACTGCCTACATAACTTTCCACTTGGTTTTCGTTGGGCCAAGGGCGCATCACCGTACCGGTTTGGCTTACCGAGAGTTTTACCAATTTGCCGTGCCGACTCAATTCCTGCCAGTTCGAGACCATATTGCGGTCATCACCTGCCCCATATTGGGTATTGAAAGTTACAGTTGCCAGTTTTTTTGCCCACATCTGGTCGTGGTAGGTTTGTAAAGCTTTTTTGGAATCTTCGGTAAGTTTGATAGTAAACTTGGTTTTGGGACCTATATCTCCATTATCTTCCCCGAATCGTAATTCACACAGATAAGTACCCGCCGGTTGGGTTAAAAGAAACTGGGTCAGGTGCAAAGTAGGCATATAATTGAGGTGGGATTCATAATTGGTTTTGCCCAAATCAGGGAACAATTCAAATTCCATATAAAAAGCCCCCTTCATTTTATTGAAAATAGGTTCATTAGTATAAGGATATACCGATACTTCCATATCTTCTGCTTGGAGGTTTTTGAAGAAAAACTTGGGCAAACGAGGACGATTACCTGTACCTTGCACACCTTTTGCCCCCAAAGTTGTCAATGGGTCAACGGCATAAGCAATCAAGTAAGTAGGCTGTCCGGGGATAATTTCCTGAATAATATCGGCTCTGTTTTCCTGTCCGGGGGTTTGTTTTTGTTTGAAGGCAACTACTTGCTCTAAGTTCTCTTCTTGGAATTTACCAGATAATTTGGGTCTCAGAGCGGCAATGACGGCATTGATCTGGGCTTGAGCTTCTTGTTGCTTCTTGACCATTTCTAGGTTATTGGGCTGTAATTTGGCAAAAGCATCGGCAAACTGCGCCGCGACATTGGCATACCGCCAAGCAAAACCTAACTGACTACTGACATATCGTTTTGATTCGTTGAGATAAGCTTGTACGTTTTGGGCTAAATCAGGGTAAAATTTTGTTTTTACTTGCGATTTCCACCAATAATACTTGGTAACATATTTACTAACAAAACTTAACCTATTACCCAAAAAATCATTATTTGCCCCGCCATACTCCATACCTTCGGGCATTTCGGCTTTATTTCCATAAAATTTAAAAGATTCAGGGGTGCGGGTTTTATCTTGGGCAATTCGTTGCTCCAAATTATTTACTAGAAACAAAAAGCCTTCAATCTTACTTTGTTTCAACTCGTACATACTCATAAAATAACCTTCGTGCACCCCCTCACGCCACACCATAGCTTCACATTCTTTGGTAACATCTTGATAATAATTCATCAAGAAAGTTTCTTGTTCAACACTTAGGTTTTTACCTGATTTTGGGTTGGTATTGGTGGAGTTATTATTCGTGGGGTTCTTATTGGTGGTATTGGGAGTTTCTTTTTTCTTTACTACTTTATCTTTGAGTTTGTTGAGATTGATTTGGGCATTTGCGCCCCAACTCATACAAATCAACAAACTGAAAGACAGAATGGCTGATTTTAAAAATTTTGTTTTCATAACAATTGGGTATTTAATTGTGATGATACAAAGCTGAGAAAATCAATCATTTTATTCAATCGGCGAAATTGCGCAAAGTCGAGTAAGTAATTTTACGGAGAGCCAATAGATTCTATATCTTGCACTGCAAAGAAGTATTTTTGGTTAGTTTAAAAAAAAGTGAAAAATTGCACTTGAGGAACGAACACAAAATAAGGTTTTTAATATATTTAATTGATAATCAAGTGATTATATAATTTATCACTCTTAATATATTTTTCTACAAATCTTTTAATTCAATACTTATACAATGGATTTATTTCACGCTTTTACGATTTTAATCACACTTTCAGCCTTGTTTGGCTTTCTCAATGTCAAATATTTGAAACTTCCCACTACCATAGGGATTATGCTCATTGCGCTCTTGGTGTCTTTGATAATCGTGGGGATTGGTAGTTTTTTTCCAATCGTTTTTAGTAAGTCAGTGGAGTTGGTAAAAGGCATAGACTTTTCCAAAGTGTTGATGGAAGTGATGTTGAGTTTTTTGTTGTTTGCGGGGGCATTGCATACAGATGTGAAGACTTTGGCACAAGAACGCTACCCCATTATGCTTTTTAGCACTTTGGGGGTATTGGCATCTACTTTTATTGTGGCAATATTGATGTATTTTTTACTTCCTTTGGTGGGTTTGCAATTGGATTGGATTTATTGTCTTTTGTTTGGAGCTTTGATTTCGCCTACTGACCCGATAGCAGTTTTGGCAATTCTCAAAATAGCCCATATTCCCAAAAAACTGGAAGTTAAAATCGCCGGAGAGTCTTTATTCAATGATGGGGTGGCGGTTGTAGTTTTTTTGAGTATTTATCGCATAGCCGAATTGGGCTGGGCAAAAGTAGGTTTTGAAGAAATTATGATTTTATTTTTGGAAGAAGCCGTAGGCGGCTTGGCTTTTGGTTTTGCTTTGGGCTTCATAGGTTTTTATTTATTGAAAGCAATCAATGCCTATAATATTGAAGTTATCATCACCCTAGCGATGGTGATGGGGGGCTATGCGTTGGCTTCTTATTTTCACCTTTCAGGACCTTTGGCGGTAGTGGTAGCGGGTTTGATTACGAGTGATAGGGCAAGGGTGTATGCAATGTCGGATGTTACAAGGGAATATGTGGATAAATTTTGGGAAATGATAGATGAGATTTTAAATGCTGTTTTGTTTTTATTGATTGGCTTGGAAATATTGGCTTTGACTTTTGTATTCAATTATTTCTTAGCTGGTCTGATTGCAATTGCAGTTGTACTTTTTGCTCGATTGGTTTCAGTGGGTGTACCTATCAATTTAATGAAAATCAAGCGAAAATTTGTTCCCAATACCCTCACTATCCTCACTTGGGGAGGTTTGCGAGGAGGAATTTCGGTGGCTCTAGCCCTGTCATTGAGTAATCAAATGCCTGCTCGGGAACTGATAGTTTCTTTAACTTATATTGTAGTGGTTTTCTCAATTATCGTACAAGGGCTGACTATTACGCCTTTGTTGAAGCGATTGAAAATGACGGATTAATCAGGCTGTTCAATTGAAAGCTTTGCAAGGTAATGAGTATTCAAGCCTCACTGCCTTGCCCAAGCCACACGCATCACCTTGATTTCGTAGCGACCTACTTCGTCGGCACGAATAGGTACTGGATACCCATCAACGGTTTTTTCGCCAAGGTCTGAGAGTAGGTCAAATCGTTTGCTTGATTGTGGTAGAATATATTTATCCGTTTCATATTCACCAATCAAATGATGATAACTATTACTTGCATTATCTGTAATAAGTTTTCCATTTTTATCCCAAAAAAGTGTTTGTACTTCCAAGGCGGCAAGTTCCATTTGAGTATCTTTGTTTTCTACTTCAATCGTCCAAAGATGCTGTTCCCAATGATTGTGTCGCTTGAAGAAAGTGCTTTTCTGCTCCCAAAATTTCACCTCATTTCTGGGAAAAACATTTTTTTCAAAGCTAATTTTGAGTGGTTTTTTGTTAGATTTTTCAGGCTCAACTGTCTGAAATTCAAGTATTTCTACCTCAACTCGTTTTGCTTTTTTGCCAAAGCCTCTTTTGGATTCCAAGTCTTTGAGGTCAAAATAAGGAATTTGAAGAAAAAATCTATGCTCACTTCCCTTGGGATAGAGATGACTCGCAGGCAAGCCAGAAAAAAGGTAAATAGGCTCTTTACTCTTAAAAAAAGGCTTTTCAGATAAATTAAGGTCATCATAAGCCGAAAAATTAAATCGAAGCTTATTATGCTGAATAGAATCACAAAGAATTTTGACCTCCCAATGTGCCAAATATTCTTCCCTTTTTACTTTTTTAGGTTTTGAATCTTCCCATATCCTCCATTTATCTTCTTTCAAATAAAATTCCAAAAGTGGCACTTGATTTTGTGTTTCTAAATGCCAAGTGGAGGCATTTTTTTGCTTGATTTGATAGCCTTTTTGATTCCATTTTCCAATCAAAGGCGCAAATGCAATGGGTATGACCGCCTCTTGGATTGTTTTGGGCGTAGTTTTGGGTTTTTGTATAATTACAGGCTTAGGATTTTGTTCTTGTGTGAGTGATTTAGATTTTGAAATATCTTTTGTATTTTCAGAATTTGAGGGCTTATTTTGAGTAAATTCTCGAGGAGAAGAGGGAAAAGTTAGCCAAGCCATGACAAAAAACAAGACTAAAAAAAGTGGATAAAATTTTCTAAGCATACGAAAGATGCCTTCTTGTTTGTCTTGAAGTTTTTTTGCTTTTTGAAGCGAAGCCCTAACTCGTTCATTACTTGCGTTCTGAATTTTTTTTAGCTCATTTTTTTCTATTTTTTGCGAACTAACTGAGGATTTATTCGGATTAAAAAAATCGATAACTTTATGAGCTTGTTCGTTTTTGGGGTCATATTCCAAGCAAGTTTGTGCCAACTCGAGGGCTTTGGCTTTATGTTTGGATTTTCTCCCAGTTTCATACAAACCCAAATAGGCTTGCGCCAAACTTGCCAAAGTTTCTTCGTCTTCGGGTTGCAAGACGAAAGCATCTCCCAGTTCAGAGATAGCTTTTTCATAATTATTCCGTTTCAGAAACTCAATGCCTCTGTTTTTATGTCCCTGAAAGCTATCCAACACCGCTTGCCAGTCGGCTTCCGAAAAACCTAACTCGATGGCAATTTCCTTTTTCTCCGCTTCGGTAAGTTTTTCGCGCCTTTGGGCTTGTATTTCCAGAGCTTTTTTGAAAAAATTTTGGTATTGATTTGACATAGAAAATAATTTATTTGACAAATCTAAGTTACAAATTTTCCCTCAAATTCTTTCAAGTGAGGATTCACAATTCTACAATTTTATTTTTAATCGCATATTTGACCAGTTCAACCGTATTTTGCAAACCGAGTTTTTCCAGAATATTGGTTTTGTGGCTTTCTACAGTCCGCGAACTGATGCACAATTCATCACCAATTTGTTTGGTAGTCAAGCCTTCACAAAGCAGTTTGACTATTTCTAACTCTCTATCACTCAATGGTTTATCTATATCGCTAATATTTTCTTGAATTTGACGCACATAACTTTGAATCACCGCTTGCGAGATATTTTCGCCAAAATACACCTCACCCCGATAGACTTTCATAACGGCTTTCAAAAATTCTTCTTTAGAACAATCTTTAGATAAAAAACCTTTTGCCCCCGCTTTGAGCGAAGCGATGATATAGTTTTCGTCCACATTGGCCGTGAGCATCAAGATTTTGAGCTTGGGATAAGTTTGGCGCAACATTTTGGCAAGGTCAATCCCCGAAGTAGCCCCGCCGAGTTTGATGTCTAAAACCAACACATCCGGCAATTGGGTTTTCAAAATTTCCAACAAGGAGTTAGGATTTGAAGCTTCGGCGATAATCTCAATTTCCCGATTACCCAAAAGCATCGCCCGCAAGCCATCGCGGACTATTTTGTGGTCATCTACGGTAATAAGTTTAATTTTTTCCATTTGACTATCAATAATTGGCGAAAATAAAGCTTTTCAAAATAATGATAAATCCGCAAAAATGGGGGTTTAAGCATCGGTAAAATTACGGAGTTTCTTTCACCACATAGACACATAGATTACATAGTTTTTCAAAGTGTTACATTTTTTTCACCACATAGACACATAGGGAACATAGTTTTTCTATGTGTTTCTATGATTCTATGTGGTTTAATTTATTTTTCACCACATAGGCACATAGGGAACATAGTTTTTCAAAGTGTTACATTTTTTTCACCACATAGACACATTGTTTACATAGTTTTCTATGTGTTCCTATGATTCTATGAGGTTTAAATTTTTTTTCACCACATAGGCACATAGGGAACATAGGATCTTGCTATGTGTTCCAATGCTTCTATGTGGTGTAATTTTTTTTTCACCACATAGGCACATAGTTTATGTAGTATTTTTCTATGTGTTTCTATGCTTCTATGTGGTGTAAATTTTTTTCACCACATAGGCACATAGAGAACATAGGATATTGCTATGTATTCCAATGCTTCTATGTGGTGTAAATTTTTTTTCACCACATAGGCACATAGGCAACATAGTTTTCTATGTGTTCCTATGATTCTATGTGGTTTAAAAATTAATCAGGTAAAGACTTAAATAGCTCATTTACAAAGGTTTGCTGCCCTTCTTTGAAAATATTGATACAATTAAAATTGATTAAAATGCCTTTTGGTACTTTCAATAATTTCATATAAGTCATCAATTGGGCTTGATGAATAGGCAAAATCGCCTCTACTGATTTAATTTCAATCACTAGACATTGTTCAAACAAAAAATCACAACGAAGTTCAGCATCCAAACTCATCCCTTTATAATCAACAGGAACGATTAATTCGCTTTCAAATGTATGCTTTCGTAATCCGAATTCGTGTCGCATACAACGATGGTAAACATTTTCCAATAAACCGGGACCAAGGGTTTTATGAACTTCTATAGCTACATTGATAATTTCATAAGTAAGCTTATTCAAATAAGATTTTGTAAGCATAATTCATTGATTTTAAGGTTTAAATTTGTTTTTTCACCACATAGCTTTTTCCTATGTGTTCCTATAATTCAGTGTGGTTTATATATTTTTTCACCACATAGGCACATAGAAAACATAGGTTTTTCTATGTGTTCCTATGATTCTATGTGGTGTAAATATCATTTAATCAGGCAGTTGCACAATAAATGTACTGCCTTCATTGATTTGGCTTTCTGCCCAAATCTTCCCATTATGTTTCTCCACCAATTCTTTGCAAAGTAATAAACCCAAACCCGTGCCTTTTTCGGGCGAGTCGCCCACTTTGCTTACGTCTTCTTCAATGTTGAATAATTTTTTTAAATCTTCTGCACTTAAGCCGATGCCGGTGTCTTGGATTTTGATTTGCGTATAAGTATCTGATTTTGAATAAGTTATATTTATTTTCCCGCTTTCGGGAGTAAATTTAATAGCATTAGAAATTAAGTTTCTCAAAATAGTTCTGATCATTTGTCGGTCAGCTTTGATGAATATATTTTCGTTGCTGGTGGTGGTCAATTGTTGATTTTTGGCTTCGGCATTGATTTTCAATAAGTTAAGATTTTCCGCAATAATTTCTTTTAAATCCAAATTTTCGGGCTGAAAAGGTAATTTACCGATTTGCGAAACCGCCCAATTCAATAAATTTTGCAATAAATCAAACAATTGATTGGCTGATTGATTCAATTGGCGAATAAAATAATCAATTTCTGCTTTGCTGACACTCAACATATTTTCCGACAAGGATTGGGTAATGGAGCGAAAAGCCGAAAGCGGGTTTTTCAAGTCGTGGGCTACCACCGCAAAAAGTTTGTCTTTAGTGGCATTTAATTGCGCCAATTCTCGATTTTTGGCATCTAAAAGGCGATTGGTTTTGATTTTTAAACGATAACGATTCCACAAAACCCCTCCTAAAACCAATAATAAAACCGCCAAGGCAATCAAAAAATATTGCGTATTGCGCTGATTATCAATGGTTAAGGATTGTACGGCAATTTGTTTGTCTTTCTTTTCGGTTTCATAAAGGGTTTGTAATTCATTGATTTTCCGATTACTTTCTTCGGTATAAATGGAATCGTGAATGGCAATATATTTTTGTTGAAATTGATAGCTTTTTTCAAAATCTTTTAATCCCGCATAGCCTTCGGCTAAAAATTTTAAAGCATTTTGTTGATGGTATTTGTAATCCATTTTCTCCACAATTTTCAAACCTCGCTGTATTTTTTCAATACCTTCCCCATATTTTTTCATTTTGATTAAATTATGCCCAATGTTGATTAAATTTACGCCTATGCCTTCTTCACTTTGCAAGAGGCTGTCAATTTTGAGGGCTTTTTCGTAATTTTTAATAGCATTTTCATACTTGCCTTGTTCAGCATCAACCATTCCCAGATTGGTCAAAGCCATTGCTTGGCTTTGTTTGTTATCGTATTTTTGGGCATACTCTAAGGCTTTTTGTAAGTAAATTTTGGCGGTATCTAGCTGATTTAGAGCTACATATACATTACCGATATTGTTGAAAGTACTGCTTAAAGCCGCCGGTTTTCCGAGGGCTTCTTTGGCTTTGAGGGCGGCTAAAAAATAGCGCAAAGCACTTTGATAATCTTTTTTATCTTCAAACAATGCCCCCAAATTATTCAAAATAGCCGCTTGCGCCGTTTTATCTTTGATTTGTTCGGAGATTCTGAGGGCATCTAAATAATTTTTTTGGGCTTTGAGATAATCAGCTTGGTAATAATACAACATTCCTCGGTTTTGCAATACAATCGCTTGCCCACGTAATAGTTTGATTTTCAAGAAGATAGGTTCAGCTTTTTCATAATAACTCAAAGCTTTTTTGTAATCACCCTGTATATCTGCCGAGATTCCCAATTCTATGTATGCAAAGGCGATTCCCTTGGCATAGTTGAGTTTTTCGGCCAATTGTAAGGATTGATTGGCATAAGTTTGCGCTTTTTTGACATCACTAAATCGATACATACTGCCTATTTTTTGCAAAATATTGACCTTGTTAGTATCGTTTTTTGCGTTCTGTAAGGCTTTTTGTAAGCTATCAAGCGGTGATTGGGCCGGGCTTTTTTGACTGAATAAACCCAAAAATATAAATATTATCAAGTATCGAGAGCTATTCATCTTCATATTTTTTTATTTCAAGATAGGGCTTTTTTAGAAGGATTGAGTTAATAAAGGAATATTTTTTTAATTTTTTTTGAATTGTAATACTTTACCCAAAACTACTACACATTAAAGAAAGAGTTTTATTTTTAAATTCATAATTAGCTCATAATCAGACACTTATTAAAATTCCTAATTTTATGAAACTTTGGCAATCAACTCAAAAATATTTTCAGCAAGCTCTACACGAAATCACTGATAATCAAGTAATTGAATGGATGATAGAACAAAATGGAAGCATTACCTCCCGACAATTGGCCGAAAAAAGCGGGATTTCACGCAATCAAGCCATTATCAAACTCAATGCAATGTTGATTAAAAATTTGATTGAAATTGACTACCACCATTATGACCCACATTGGGATAATTTTTATAAACTCACTAAATCAAATTTGTTTAATCCGACTAATTATTTAAACCAATCTACGTCTAATAAAGTCGCTAAATTAACTGATAGTCAGGTAATTAGATTGGCTTTGCAAAATCAAAATCATCTGACTGTTGCCTATCTCTGCGCTCTGGCAGAGGTTAGTTTGGAAGAAGCCCAAAAAAAACTGGAAGAATTATATTTAAAAAATATTTTCACACTGGATGTCAGCGAAAATGGCAGCTTAATTTATACTCTTCAAGATATTTAAGAAATTAATAATTAGGCATTAGATATTATATAATTACTTGATTATCAATGTATTACATTTTCGCCAATGGAAGATTATTTTTTATTGATTACTTAAAATCAAAAACCATTGAGCTGGAAAGCCCAACGGTTTTGAGGAATAAAATACTGTTTAAGGTCTTTGGAAAAAATTACTAACTTTTTACTCAGACTCTGGCAAACATTCTAAAAGTTATAAATTGCTTGTGCAAAATTAGTTTATATTATTCTAATGATATAAATACTTGATTATCAAATATTTATCAGTCTATTTTACCACCAATTCCTTTTCACTGTTGGGTTTAACTGACTTTGGGAGGGCTTCTTTGTTCAAATCGATATACACCAAGTTGTCGCCGGGTTGGACATTGGTGGGGTGCGAACATAGCGGCTCAAGCTGTTTGTTTTTACGCTTGATAAACAAAGGAATAATTCGCTTGCGGTTGTTACTAAACGAAATAAATTTATTCAAACTTTCGTCGGTATCAAAAGGAATATAACTCAAAGCCGGGGTTTTGGCAATGATGCGTTGGATAGTACTATAATGCCAATGTGTACCTCTAAACAAGATGTTTTCGGGCAAAGAAAGGCTAGATGAATGTGATTCTTTTTTAGAAATCAATCTAAATACTCGGTCTTCGCCAAATTGATGTTCAAATATTTTACAAGCCTTGGCGTTGAGGTCATCGTCTTCGCTCAGAGCCAAAAAATTGCTATATCGGCTCAAATCCAGTCGTTCTACAACCCCTTTGTCCAAAATATTGCCTTGATAAGTAAGCAAATCGGATTTGGTTTGGCTCAATTTATCTTTGGAAGGGTCGGTAATCAAAACCGAGATTTTTTGGGCAATCAGGTATTTGGCAATGTAATGCCCGAGCGGGTTGTCGCCCATAATAATAAATCCGCTAGGCAGGTTGTTTTTTTGGATATTTTCGGGCAAAAACATTCTAATCAAATAGCCACTGCTGAGGCTGGTTATCAAAGCCATCACTACTAAGGCTACAAACATTTTTTGGTCAATCAATCCGGCTTGTAATGCCAAAGAAGCCAAGATAATTTCCATTGCACCTCGGGCATTCATTCCAAAACCCACCGCCAAAGCCTCTTTGCGACTAAAGCCTCCCAATCTTGCGCCGATGGTACAACCAATGGTTTTGCCCACAAAAGCCAACAGCAATACAAACAAGACCAAATCCAGTTGAAAATTGGCGACAAAGTTTACTTTCAGACCAATAGATACAAAAAACAAAGGCGCAAATATATTGCTGACAAAGTCGTGAATGATCTCTTTGGTTTTGCTACTCATATGAATAGAATCGCCAAAAGCTATCCCCACGATAAAAGCTCCAAAAATAGCGTGGATACCGATGTATTCGGTAAAAGCCCCACCCAAAAACCCTAGAGTAAGGGCGATAGCCAAAATTCCGCCCGGAAACGACAAATGGTTATTGACCCAAGGCAATAGTTTATCAATCAATCTGCGCCCAATGGTAAGCATCAAACCGGCGTAGGCAATGGTTGCCAAAATGGTCATTCCTATGCTGTGATGGACATCTTGATTAAGCATTCCCAAAATGACCGAAAAAATCATCCAACCCACCAAATCATCAATCATTGCCGAAGATATAATCAGCATACCAATTGAGGACTTAAAAATGCCCAAATCCATCAAGGTGCGCGCAATCACCGGTAAAGCCGTGATAGACATAGCCGTACCCATAAACAAGGCAAATACAAACTCGTTGCCCGAGGGTACTTTTACCATCGTAGAAGCAATGAAAGGTGCCGCCAAAAAACCCAAGGAAAACGACAAACTAATCCCAAACAAACTGGTCAAAAATGATTTTTTGCCCTGACTGATCACAATGGGCAACTCTACTTCCAAACCGGCTATAAACAGCAAAAGCACTACCGATACCGAAGTAAAGGCGTGTAAAGCGATGGGAGAACTGCCTTGTCGTGGAAAAAGCTCGGATAATAGCTCAGGAAAAAGCGTACCCATAACTGTAGGTCCTAGAATCACCCCTGCCAATATCTCACCAATTACCGAAGGTTGCTTAAATTTTTTGGCTATTTCGCCAAACAATTTCCCAAACATCAGCATAATGCTGATTTGTAGCAACAAAACAACAAGCTCATTATGGGTTAGTTGTTGCATATTATTATAAAGTGTCTTTTATCAAATTTCTCGGAAACTATCCGATTTTATCCTAAAAAAAAGTAAAAATTGGGTTAAGATTAGTGGGTTAATGCTCCGGCAAAATATCCAATACTTTCTTTATACCAGATAATATGCCAATTTTTGCAAAATGCTCAGGTTTGTCCGAAGTTATGATTTTATTTGAATGGTTAGGGCGAGTGTTATAAAATTAAGTATTTGATAATGAGTAACTTATAAATAAATCATTGTCATACTTACCACACACTTAATAGGCTTGTTAATGAGGTTTGATTGGGTAAAATGATAGTTTTTCAAATAATGCTTACTCAAAGCTCTATTGACAGACAAGCAAGACCTACCGACTTTGTAGTCAATTTATGATTTAACTATAGTTTATTTCTAAATTGCAAAAATATTACCAAACTGCTTTGTCCAAAAACATAATCGCCAAAAAATAAAATTGAATACTTGTGAGGCTTATTTGCCGGTTTGGGTTGGTGAATTGAAAAGGATAAAAAACCTTATTTTAGGGGAATGGACAGGTGGTGAAATGATTGACCCAAAACCTTCGCGGGCTATGTTGAATAAGTAAGCCTAACTTTTAACAAAGGGATAGATTGGTAAAAATTACGCTTACTTAGTTAGGCTATTTATCCCAACTCCATTCGTTCAACAATGGCAAAGCATAGTGAGCCGTAAGATCATATTGACAAGGTACGATTGATACATAATTGTTTTTCAAAGCCCATTCATCGGTATCTTCGCCTTTGTCTTGATTGATAAAACTGCCGGTAAGCCAAAAATACCGTCTGCCATAAGGGTCTTTGCGTTCCTCAAACTCCTCACCCCAGTGTCCTTTGGTTTGGCGACAAATGCGGATTCCGCGAACCGCCTCGCTCGACTTAGCCGGTATATTTACATTGAGGGCTATGCCTTGAGGCAGTCCTGAGCGAATGACTGTTTGGGCTATCTGGCGAACTATAGCCCGAGTATGCGAAAAATCAGCTTGATGCCCGTAGTCGCACAAAGAAAAACCAATCGCCGGTAAACCTTCAATAGCCCCTTCAATTGCCGCCGACATAGTGCCGGAATAAATAACACTGATAGACGAATTGCTCCCGTGATTGATGCCACTTACAACCAAATCGGGTTTGCGGTCTTTGAGAACAAAGTGTTTGGCTAGTTTGACACAGTCGGCAGGAGTTCCCGAACACTCATAAGCCTCCACATTACCAAATATATCAGACTCATCGAGGCGGATGGTTTCGCCTACCGTAATGGCGTGTCCCATACCCGATTGCGGGCTATTGGGGGCTACTACTACTACTTCACCCAGTTCGCTCATTACTTCAACCAAGGTACGAATACCCGGTGAGGTAATGCCATCATCATTGGAAACTAAAATTAAAGGTTGGGAAGGTTTCATATTTTCTTGCATTTTTTGGTTTTTTCAATTTTCAAAGTATAAATAAATGAAATAAAAAATTGATTATCAAATATTTGTTTATGCCAAACTCGGGAATCGAGTTTGAGTGATTGAAGTTTATTGTTTGTAAGTATTTGATTATCAATGGTTTATCCAAAAAATGATCAACTTATTCAGCAATACCCACATTGGAATTTTCTGATTCTAACATTTTTGGTGGTTTTGTTGAAAACCGTTCTTAGATGCCGAAATAAGGAGGTTTTCCAGCCAACAATCGGCATAGGTAAAACCGTTTAAATCGGCGGCTCTACAAAGCAAATGACTTTTTTTTTATCTTTAATTTGTTGTTGTTAAAAGTGGCATAAACACCCGAAGAACTTTGTGTTTCTTTGTGCCTAAATAGTGAACTTTGTGGTAAACTAACGTGAATATTTTAAAACATATTAAAAAAGTACAAAAAATGAAATATTTGAAAATAACCCAACTCATTTCCCCACTCGTCATCCTG
>JALONJ010000421.1 GCA_025455045.1 Microscillaceae bacterium
TTTTTTTGCATATAAAAATAAAAAGACCATTCATTTGACAATTTTCAACTACTTCCATTCAAACCCCTCGCCTATTACGTATAATTCAGGAAGTTACGGGTTAACGATTGAAGCATAAAATTTAAAAAAACTCATTTTTAGATGGTTTTGCAAGTTGTTTAAAATTGTATAACTTATTGATAATCAGTGAATTACACTTTTATACCTACCACCAATACATCATCGGTCTGGTCGTTGCTACCTTTCCAAGTCTCGAACTCGGATTTAAGAATATGTTGTTGTTGAACAAAGGGTAATTGGTGATTGGCGAACAGCAAATCCATCATTTTTTTGCGGGTGAATTTTCGTCTGACTTGCTCATTTTGACTGTTTACCCCTCCCAACTGGTCGTGGAAGCCATCTGACGAAAAATAGATAACATCATTACTTTGCAATTGCAAAAACTGGTTTTCAAAAACTTTTTCTTTTTTATTGGGCGAGCTGCCAATCGATACGCTTGAGCCTTTGATTTGTTGAATTTCTTGATTTTGAATTAGATACATCGGCAATTTAGAACCGGCAAATACCAATTCTTTGTTGACAATGTTTAATTTGATGATGGCTATATCCATTCCATCGCCTTCGCGGAGGTCTTCTTCTTCGCGGCGAATCATTCCGGCAACCAAATCATTTAAGTCGGTGAGAATCTCTGCTGGTGAGGTGATATTGACTTCATTGACAATGTGATTGAGCGAAGCATTGCCCAACATAGTCATAAATGCCCCCGGCACACCGTGTCCGGTGCAATCGGCGGCGGCAAAAATAACCTCATCGCCTTTTTGAGTAAGCCAATAAAAATCACCCGAAACGATGTCTTTGGGTTCATAAAAAACAAAATAATGGGGAAAAATATGCGCAATTTGCTCTATACTTGGCAAAATAGATTGTTGAATAGAACGCGCATACCGCAAACTATCGGTGATTTTTAAATTTTTAAGTTCCAATTCGCGGGTTTGGGCTATAAGTTGTTCGTTTTTGTCGTTGATTTGTTTGTTTTTCAAATCCATAATTCGCGCCGACTCTTCGAGCAGTAGATTCTTTTGGTTGATTTCACTAAGGCTTTCCGAGAGCTGAATTTTTTGCTTGTTTATTTTTCGATAATTAAAATAATAAACCAATACAATTGCCAATAAAGCCCCAATGACCAGCATTGAAATAATGATGTTTTGGCGAGCCTGTTGTTGGTTGAGTTTATTTTTGAGTTTAATGGCTTCTTTTTCGGCTTGTGTTTGGTTGAGTTTGTCTTGCACTTGTTGGGTGAGTTGTTTTTGCACCGAAAACTCTTTTGAAATACTCAAAATAACATTTTCGGCTTTTTCGCGCACTATGTCAAGCGCTTGTTGATTGCTGACTAATTTGGCTTCGAGTTGTTGCAATTGTTGTTCCAAGCGAGTTCTTTCGGCAGTACTAATATTTTCGCCACTTTCAAATCGTGCTTTGATTTTGGCTATTTCTGTAGTAAGCCTTTCATTTTCTTGGTCAAGAAATGATTTTTCGGCAAAAACTGCATCACGTTTTTCGTCAATCGTACTTACATTTTGCTTGGTGAGGGTTTCGCCCTCGATGGGGCGGCGAGCATAAACATTCATTACGCTACCCAAATCGATATATTCTAAACGATTGATAATGAGCGCATCAGCTCGAAAATAGCTAAAATCACTAGCCGAAGCATCGGGCTTGAATTCACCGGCGGCATCAGTGGTAAAAGGGGCATTATCCACATATACAGTGGTATTTGCCACAGGTTGGTTTTGGTTGTCCATCACCTTTACCTTGCGAACCAAGCGCGGCGGCACATCTACTTTGAGATAAACGACCCCGTCTTCGGTAATTTTGACTTCATAATTGGCGGTGCTTTTCAAACGCCCGGGGTCAAATACCAAAAACTGTCCGGGATTGTTGAAATTGGTGCCTTGTGGCACTTCAAGGCTAAAAAAACCTTCGTTGTCGGTTTTGGTAGGTTCTAAGCCCCTTACCCCGACCAGCATCACCCGAATATCGGCTACGGCAAACCCTTTTTGGCTAATCACTCGCCCCCGAATCGTCATAGGTTTGCCCAAGATTACCTCCAACTGCCCGTTGCGCATTTGCCAACTTTTGATAAGCCAGCCTTCTTTTTTGATTTTGACAAGTTTGGGATTGCTGTTGGTTACTTGAAGGCTAAACGAGCCATCGGTTTGATTGCTTGCCCAGGCTGAGCCATCAACCGAAATTTGCACTTCTTGAATAGGCGCGGCTTTTTCATCGGTAATTTTTCCTTGTAGGGTTTTTTGCGCCCAAAGCGGAAAAATTGCCAAAATCCAAATCAACCATATACACCCAACGCGCTTAATCATTCAGTTTGTGTTAGTAAGTATTGTGTATGCAATTTAACTAAACGCTATTTTTATACCAAAGTTTTTGGGTTAAATATAAGATAATCGGGTTAAGGTATTTATTGGTTCATATATCTTTGATAATCAAGACTTTAGCTTGGACTATTAAATGAGTTTTCTAATTATAAATCCAGAAAATCTGTATGACATATTTCCCAAAATAGGGATTAAGTAATGAGTTAATCCGCCAAGGGCGGATCCGGTCAGTTGGTTATAAGATTTCTAATTCCCAATTATTAATTTTCAAAACCTTGGCTTGTCCGCCCAAGGCGGAGGCAAGTTTCGCACTAAAAAGTTGGAATATCCAAATTTCTAATTCCTTATCTGGGGTTTGGTTTTTGATATAATTATGAAGGAAGATTATTAGCCAATGGTAGCTGCTAGACAATAATCTTCCTTTGCATTAAATAGCTTTTTTTAGAAATATGATGAGTTAAACAATTGACAATCAAATGATTATAAATATTTAGTCAATCATCTTATTAGTGTTTGAATTAATTAATTAAGGTTCTTCACCACTTTTCAGGAAAATTGTAATGCAGGCTGTCTAGCCTGCCCGCGTAAATGAGTTGAGGCTTAGGATAAAGCCAGAATTTCCTCACAATGGGTAAAGAACCTTAATTAATTTATAACTAATTGACTATCAAATAGTTATAAAAAGTCTGATTTGTAATTAATTGCACTGCTCTTGAATAAACCGTACTTTGTCGGCAGTAAGAGGCTTGGTAATGTACTCGGTTACTCGAGGGTCGCGCTGGGCTTTGCTGATGTCGCGGCGGTCTATAGAACAAGTAAGGATAAAAATTTTAGATTTATCGCTCTTGAAATTAATTTTATCCAATTCTTGTAAAAAATCCCACCCATCCATAAGGGGCATATTCAAATCCAATAGAATCAAATCAGGAACCATTGTCGGATTATCACGCATCGATTTGCGGAGGTAGCTCAAAGCACTGTTGCCACTTTCACAGATACTTACTTGCTCGGTGAGGTCGGCATCTTTGATGATTTTTTGGCTGATAAGATTATCAATTTCATTGTCATCGATAATCAAAATTCGTTTTAATTTGGTCATTGCTGTAATTATTTAACTTACTTGGTGTCAAAAAAAATTGTCTGTTTGTCAATTTCGCAAAAATCGGGCAAAAATGTTTGATTGTCGAATAAAATCTTAATTTTATCGAGATTTTTTTGTAATTAAAAATACGTTTAGTGATAAAAATAGAATAGGTAAAATTCTGATTATCAGAATATTACCTATTATAAAGCTATAATTTATCTTATTTTTTATTGAAATTAAAAATCTTTGAAAAATACAATTAAATATCCTAAAAATCTCAGTTAATATTTTGTAGTTTTCGGCGAATCAAATCCATTACCGCATTAGCCGACATTGAAATATTGATACCTCTATCGCTAAAAAGCTGGAGTTTTTTGGCAAAAGTTTCATTGCCGTCAGCATAGGCAATCCACACTGTACCCACCGGTTTGTCGGGCGTACCGCCGTCAGGACCGGCAACCCCGCTTGTAGCTACGCCAATATGCGTACCATATTTGAGCCTTACATTTTCAGCCATTTCACGAATGGTGGCTTCGCTCACCGCCCCGTGCTGCACCAGTGTTTCAGATTTTATCCCCAATTGACTCATTTTGATTTCGTTGCTGTAAGCCACAATTCCCCCCAAGTAATAGCGCGAACTACCGGCTATTTTGGTAAACAAATGTGCCAAATAACCACCGGTACAGCTTTCGGCAGTGGCAATAGTCTTGTTTTGTGCCAGCAGAAGTTTGGCAACCGCCGTTTCCAAAGTATCCTCATCAAACCCAAATACGTATTTTTCAATGATAGGCAATACCTTATCTACCTCATTTTGAATGATTTTTGCCAAATTTTCGGCATCTTGGCTCATTCCGGTCAGGCGCAATCTGACTGCTCCATAGCTGGGCAGATAAGCCAATCCGATGCCCTTGGGCAAGTTGTCTTCCCAGTCGGCAATCATTTCCGCCAACATTGATTCGCCAATGCCAATGGTATGAATCACCTTATGAATGATAGTGGGAGTGGCAAAAAACTCTTTTATTTGAGGAATTACGCGATCGGTCATCAATTTTTCCATTTCTTTGGGTACGCCGGGCATCGATACAAAGGCTTTGCCACCGCGTTCAAACCACATTGCCGGAGCAGTCCCCCAATCATTGTAGAGTACTTTACAAACTTCAGGCACGAGGGCTTGAGCGCGGTTGATGTCGGTCAAGATGCGTCCCCGCTTTTCAAAAAAATCAGTTACCATTTGCAAAACCTTGTTATCATATACCATTGCTGAGTCGAAGTATTTTGCCAAGGTTTTTTTGGTAATATCGTCTTTGGTAGGTCCCAAGCCGCCCGTCATCAACGTAAGGTCAGCGCGGGTTTCGGCTTCGTGCAAAGCCCCCAAAATTTCGGATTCTTGGTCGCCGACCGAAGTATGGCGTATGACCTTGATACCCAAATCCGAGAGTTTTTCACTGATAAATTTGGTATTGGTATTGGTAATTTGTCCGTACAGAATTTCGTCACCAATCGTGATTATTTCGGCAAAAATCGGTTTCATTGCTTTTTCAATTTAAAAATTCTTTGATTCAAATGGCAAATTACAAATAAGCCGGAATAAAATTCGGTTTGCCAAAAATATTTTTATTGCCAGATACGCTACAAGCTGTTGAAAGATATTTTTTTGTAAATAACTGATTATCAGATATTTATGAATTGCAATGAATTATTTACCACTTTTCAGAAAAATTGTAATACAGGCTGTCCAGCCTGCCTGCATAAATGAGTTTAGGTTAAGAATAAAGCTCCGAATTTCCTGAAAATAGGCGAAAACCTTAAAATAACGTGAATATTTTTATAACTAATTGATAATCAACTAATTATAATGTAAAAAATAAATTTTTTCGATAAATTATAAATTATGTTTAAAATAAAATTGTATTATTTTAATATAATAAATATTTTAAATGATTTTTGCAAAAATATATAAAATACTG
>JALONJ010000422.1 GCA_025455045.1 Microscillaceae bacterium
AGAGCTTCGCTCGCTACCTTCGCAAAATATTCATTTTGCTTGGTAATGTTCAGAATCACTGAAAAGCGAGAGCTTTTCAGAATTCAATTGAATTGCCTTCGGCAATTCCTGAAAAGTGGTGAAGAACCTAAAATCATTTCTCGATTAAAGCTATTTCGGCTTCGCTTAAGTCATACAACGCATAGACCAGCGTATTGATTTGCCTGTCAGTGGCAGTTATCAGTCGCTCGGTTTGGGTGAGGTCTTGAGGAGTAGTGGCTTGGACTTTTTCTTTTTGCAAATTTAGCATTTGCTCTACCAAACTGACTAATTTGTCGTGTTGGGCTTTTTCGGTTTTGTCTTTTACGTTTAAGACAGGAATGGGCAATTGCTCAAGATAAGCAATAGGAATTTTGGGAAATAATTTTTTGGCGTTTTTAAATTTATTTTTCAAATAAAAAGACATCAATTTTGAGTTAAGAACTCCTAAAACAAACTTCAAATTCGTGCCGTTTTTTGCCAAAAGATTGTAAACATCACAAACATTATAGTACTTTTCTTCATCTAGAGTAGCGATAATATCTTGCCCAATACGGCGCACCAATATTTTGGGGTTTTCATAAATTGCCTTATCTTTAAAATTACTGACATCATTTTCATCAAACAAGACATATTTTTTTTCAAATTTTAGTTCAAAACGATTAATACATCTTCCGGCAACTAAGGGTTTGGCATTTTTGACTGTAGCTTTATCAGTAGTATGTTCAGATTTATACCCAAATTCTATTCCACGCGCAAATTTTACAAGGTTGATTAGATAATCTTTATTTTTCTCAATTTTTTTCTCTAAATCTTTATCATCAGCAGTATTATAGATATTGAATAATTTGTTACTACTTTCCGAAAATTGACTTTGGCTAAACCACTGATAATCAATCGGTTGGTATTGGCTAATCGACCCTACATAGCTTTTTATTTGATTGTTTTTTTGGAAGTTTTTATTAAAAATTACAATGCACGTATCTACCGAAGCCTGACTAAATACATTTGAACCTAAACCAAGCAATTCGTTGATGCTGGTTTTCAACAAAAGTTCGCGGGTTTTTTGATAACTTATATTGGTAAATAAATTACTAGGAATAATGTAACCCAAAGTGCCATTTGACTTGAGCAGATAATAGGCTTTCTCGATAAAAATCAAATAACTTTCCAATTCTTTATCTGAGCTTGGGTAATGTGATTTTAAATATTTCTTAGCTTCTTCATTAAATCCTGCACCATAGGGCGGATTTCCTAATATAACATCAAAACCTCCGGCTTTCAAAATAGACTTATAGCCCTCCGCCCAATCAAAAGTATTAATTTTCCTTCGTTCTTTAGGAGTTAAAAAAAGCGAAGATTCATAAAAATCTGTAGCAATTAATGAGTTTCCACAAAGAATGTTATTATCCAAAGTGGGCAATACTCGTTCTTTCAACAGGCTCAACTGGGTTTGGATAGAGGCTTGGGTTTCGCCCTCAAGACATTTGATGAGTAGGCTGAGTTTGCTTACTTCTACCGCCGAGGCATCAATATCCACCCCATAGATATTGTTGAGCAAGATTTGCTTTTTGACAGCCGTAGTAAGGTCGCCGTGGGGGGTGAGGTATTTATTTTTGGTGGACTGATTTTTCTTTTGAGTATAATAATCAAGATGATAGCGGAGCAAATAGTTATAAGCCCCCAATAAAAAAGAACCCGAGCCGCAAGAGGGGTCTAGTACTTTGATTTGGGCGATTTGTTCGGGGATTTTGCCAGCTACGAGTTTGCCTAGGGTATGCTCGACAATATAATCAACGATTTCGGCAGGGGTATAAAACACCCCTCCGGCTTTGCGAACTTCGGGTTTGGGCTGAATTTGCGCCGTGCCTTTTTCATTGATAACAATTACATTGCCCAAAAACTGCTCGTAGGCATTGCCCAATATTTCTACGGGAATGATATCGAAGCGATAAGCCAATACTCCTGCTTCTTCGTTGCCATCATAGAGTTCTTGGATTATGTTTTGCAATATTTTGTTATCAATTTTTAAATTTCGAGTAGTATTATCTTTTTTGAAATCAAACAAACCAGAGTTATAGCGGGCATCGGCATCTCGGAATAGCTGAAAGATATTGTCATATACTTTGCCTTTTTTGGTGGCAGCCCGCAACTGACCTTCCGGCTCGATGGCACGGTCTTCGGCAATTTTTAAAAATATAATGCGGTCGAGCGTCTGTTGTACGGCGTAGGTAAGGGTATATTCATCAAAGTCGGGGTGATGCTGGGCAATGTTGGTAGCCAAGTAGGTTCGCCAATTGTTGAGCGAAGCCAAAAAATCCAAGTCTATTCTATCCTTACTTTGGGTGATTTGTTTGAATTGCGAGGTAAAAGCATCAATACTGCCTTTGATTACATTTTCATAAGCAAAAGTTTCCCAAAAAAAATCAAATTTAGTCAAATAATCCCGATAGGTAAAATGCTCAATTTGCGCTACTTTGGGCAGGTCTTTGCTTTTGGGTTTAAGGCGGCAGTTGTAAATCACAAATTCTTCAAAATCCGAAAGAATTGATATTTTTACATCACTGTTTTGAAAACCATAGTTGCGAAGCTGAACCGCCGGTTCGAGTTCGTCTTTCAAGTTTACAAAGGGTTTTTTGGCTTCTACATAAAAGAAAACTTTTTGATTGCGGGCATTACAAAAAGCATAATCAGGCTTTTTATTTTTACCTTCGGTCTTTTGGGTTTTCTCCACTTGTACCTCTTTGTAAGCCGGTGGCAATCGTTTGGTATTTTCCAAATCCCAGCCCAAGGCTTTCCAAAAAGGGTCTAAAAACTCGTTGCGGGTTTCGGTTTCGTTGTAAGTTCGGTTTTTATACAGCGTTTCATTTTGAGCAAATTTATGGACAAGGGCTTCAATTTGTTGATAGGCTTGGGTTTTGGAAATCATCGGATTAAGGAAAAAGTATGAATAATGTGTTTTTTATTTTTGCAATTTATCTCGATTTTTTCAAATATTAATCGAAATATATGCAATTTTTTAACAAATTGAAAATATGAGATACAAGCCTTGAAGTATTATAAAAGCAATGAGATTTTTTCCGAAATCAAAATAAATTCAAAAATTCGCAAATCTGAAAATTCATAAACTCGAGTTTTTCAAAGCCTTTTGATAAGTTTCCAAACAACGCTTGCGCGCCCACTCGTGCGCGACAATGGGCTGGGGATAATGCAAAGTATTGAGTTCGGGAATCCATTTTTTGATGTATTTCAACTGGGAGTCAAATTTTTGGGTTTGGGTATAAGGGTTAAAAATCCGAAAATACGGGGCGGCATCACAGCCCGAACCTGCCGCCCATTGCCAGCCGCCATTGTTTGCCGCCATATCATAGTCCAACAGCTTATGGGCAAAATACTGCTCGCCCCACCGCCAATCAATCAACAAATGCTTGGTCAAAAAACTCGCCGTTATCATTCTGACCCGATTGTGCATAAATCCGGTTTGGTTTAGCTCCCGCATACCGGCATCTACGATGGGGTAGCCGGTTTTGCCCTCACACCAAGCCTCAAACTCGGTGGGGTTGTTTCGCCATTCTATTTTGTCATATTCGGGCTTAAACGACTGATTCTCAACCCTTTGGAAATGATGCAAAATCATCATATAAAAGTCGCGCCAAATCAGTTCGTTGAGCCAAGTTGGGTTGAGCTGTACCGCCAATTGGGTTAGTTTTCGGATACTCACCGTACCAAATCGCAAATGCACACTCAGGCGGGTGGTGCTATCCAAAGCCGGAAAGTCGCGTTGTTCGGTATATTTTTGAATAATATCAGTGCGAATATCTTGTGGAGGAAACAAACTATGGCTAGGCTCAAAACCCATTGCTTGTAGGCTAATCAACTGATTATCAAGACTTTGCCAACAAGAATGGGCATTGGAAATCAATTGATTGAAATGTTTTTCGGTAGAATATGATTGCAGATAAAAATCACTAAGCTGGGCTTTCCACTTGCGGCTATAAGGTGTAAATACGGTATAAGGCTTGCCCGCATCGGTCAAAACCTCCGATTTTTCAAAAATACATTGGTCTTTAAATGTCTGAAAATCAATACTTTGGGCTTGGAGCAGGGTTTTTATTTGGGCATCGCGGCGATTGGCATAAGGCTCATAATCGTGATTGGCAAATACCTGCGCAATGGGTAGTTGTACCAGCAAATCTTGCCAAACTTGCTCGGGTTTGCCGTATTTTACCAACAAAGTACTGCCTAAGTTTTGCAACTCGGCGCGCAGGTTTTGAATGGTTTGATAAATAAAATTGACCCGTTTATCTTGTTTGTCGCTAAGTTTGTCCAAAATATCGCGGTCAAAAATAAAAATTGGCAATACCGGCTTACCGGCGCGCAAAGCCTGATACAAACCGGCATTGTCTTGCAGGCGCAAATCGCGCCGAAACCAAAAAATTGAGATTTTGTCCATTTTCTTGTATTTGGACAAAAAACTTAAATATAAATCAAATGGTTTTGAGAAATTATTTTTTTAGATTTTTCGCTTACAACTATGTTTATTTTTATGAACTTCGGTAAAGTTTAAAACTTTGCCGAAGTTTAATAGAGCGATTTTTGCTAAAAAACCGCTTTTGATTGAGTATAGCAAGCAAATTATGTAAGTACTTGATTATCAATACTTTATAATTTATCAATTGTTGATAACATTTGAAAAATGTACTCCTCCCTCCTACTCATTGATTTCAAAATCATAGGTAATCACTGCCGTTTTTTCCAACATTCGGGTTACTGAGCAGTATTTTTCCATCGAGAGGTTAATGGCGCGCGCGGCTTTGTCCGGCTCAATATTGCCTTTTAAAACAAAATGCAGGTGAATTTTCTCAAAAACTGCCGGAACTTGGTTTTCTACTCTTTGCCCATCGACGATTACCGTCAAATCGCGGACTTCTTGGCGTTGCTTGCGCAAAATATCCAAAACATCAATGGAACTACAGCCGCCAATACCCGCCAAAAGCATTTGCATTGGGCGAAAACCAAGGTTTTGCCCGCCAATATCGGGCGAAGCGTCCATACTTACAGTGTTGCCTTGCTCATTGGTGGCTTCCAAATGAAAAGCCGTATTTAATCTTTGAATTGTTACTTGCATAAAATAGGTAATAAATAATGATTTGACCGTACTCGAAGTGATTTTTGAAGAGTTATTGGGTTTCTTGACTACTTTTCAGAAAAACTGTAACGCAGGCTGTCTAGCCTGCGCGCGTAAGTGGCTTTAGACCACAACTAAGATAAACAATTCCTTTAAAAATATCGAGAACCATTATTGGGGTTCTTCACCACTTTTCAGGAATGAGAATTTTTTTTCTGAAATTTATCAATTTCAGTGATTCTGAGCATTAATGAACCAAGCGATAGCTTGGTGAAA
>JALONJ010000044.1 GCA_025455045.1 Microscillaceae bacterium
AATTTCACCAAGCTATCGCTTGGTTCATTAATGCTCAGAATCACTGAAATTGATAAATTTCAGAAAAAAGATTCTCATTCCTGAAAAGTGGTGAAGAACTCCAATCTATATACAAGTAATTGATATACAAGCCTTTAACCTACATTGGGCTAATGAGATTTTTTTCTATCCATAAAATTCCAGATAATATGCTTGGCTTTTTCGGCAAGATTGAGGTAAAATGCCAAACCCAACACGCCAATATGAATGTTGAACAAAAAGAATGAAGTAAGCGAGACCAAAGCAAAATAAGCTAGAAAGATGGTCAAAGATTCCAAAAAAGATTCGGGATTTTGGAGTTTTTTGAAAGTAATGATCTTTAACCAATTGCCGTATATTTGCTGGTAATAAAAAGTAACATAAGAAATAAAGAAATAACTGACAAACAAAAGCAATAAAAATGGCAGCGTAATCACATTGTCGCCAGCTTCCAAAGCCAAAAAAGCATCTAACAAAATCAAAGGTCCGGGAATTTTGCCATAAATTGTATCGTGAATATCGCGGTCCTCGAAGTCGCCTACGAAAATAATGCGGTTTTTGAACAAATCCAGATTTTCGGGATTGGTACTAGGGTTTGCGTTACCCAAGCTATCAGTCATCAAACCTAAAAACTCGCCCAAATGCAATTTAGTATATTTGCCTGAGGTGTAGTCGAAGTTTCGAATTCGATAATCCAAAATAAAAGAATTAAAAACCGGCTTTCCGTCAATCCAATGCCCCCATTTGTCGTGGGTAAATTTCTTTTTATAAATCAATTCGTACATCAATAAAGGTGTACTTTTGAGCGAATCATTATAAAATATTTTAAACTTGAGGGCTTCATCATATACCTTTTCCAAATCCGAAAGCCCCAATTTTTTTTTAATTGCCAAATCAGGATAGTCGGGTTTATCTTTTTCATCGCGGTGATAAGAAACCAAAAAGTTAGGCATCGCATTGATTTTGGTAGTCAAAACCGAGTCGTATTCAGTTTTACCTTTGAAGTTGATATCAAACACGACTGATTTGTAATCTTTGCGGTGTGCCAATAAAGTCAATAAATCTATTAGTTTTTTGCGGTCGGTAATTGGTTCTACACCTACGGGATATTCAGGAACTGCCGGGTCGAAATAATCTGCCATTACTTTATCCCAAGCCACATTGATAAACAAAAAACGGGTTGTATCGGGCTTAGTCTCCAAGCCCAAAATCACATTGCGCAATACCGAAGAATAGCGCACCAAGGCATACTCATCGGGCAAACTATAAGGGAACGATTGGATAAAAAATGTGAGCCAAAACATAAAAAATGCATTGAGAAGGCTCAAAACAATGACCGTTATCCGTTTTTTTGTAAAAAAATTGCCCATAATCAATTTCAAATATTTGATTAGTCAATAATAAGTAATGAGTAAACGACTTTGTAAATAAAACAAAAATCCATAAAAAAAGCCAGACCTTGTAGTCTGACTTTCTTACTAACAAATTTGATACGATTTTTTATCAAAAAGATTTTTTTATTTCTACGGGCTTGTCAAGATTATAGATTGTTGTCTTTTAACCACATTTCTAAGCTCTGTCCATCCATATTGAAGTTGGCTACATCTACTACGCCTTCTTCGGTCATATTGCCGTAGCAACTTGCCAAGAAATAGAACAAAAGTTCGCGTTTTTTGTCGGCTTCGTTCATTGCTTTTACTTTGTCGGCAATTTCTTGTTCCTTTTTAGTTTTTTCAGCATCGTCGGCATATACTACAGCACTTTTCATATAGTCGCGTAGGGTTTCGTCTTTATCACCACTCAAATTGACAAACTCTTGGAAAGTTTCTTTCAACTCAATCGGGTCGATAAAAATCGGGCGGAAAGATGCCAATACGTCTTTTTCAAAGTTGTTGGTAGCTTTGTTGTACTGACGAATCTCAACAAACTCTACATCTTTGGGGTCGACACCTTTGCTGACAAAATGCCCTTCTTTGCTCAAAGTAGCTACATTGCCTTTGAAACCAATGGCTTTGCCTACTTTTTTGGGTGACTCATAGTAGATACCCAAGAATTTTTCGGCGTTCATCGGATAGCGCGATATATCTACTTTGAAAGCATATTTATCACCAATCATTGCAAAAATCGGCAGGTTCAAAATTTTGCCTTCGCTATCTTTTCTCACCACACCAAAGAAAGTTTCCATATCTTGGATACCACTTTCAGCCATTAAACCCATACCACGGGTACTCAATTTGGCGTTGGTTTTGAGGGGTGATACTACATCATTTACAAAAGCAATAAATTCACTGCCTCCGGCGGCAGGTTTGCCGGTCATTACAAAACGACCGCGCGTAGTACTCAAAATAACCGCTTTAGCATCTTTGCTTCGGAATGAAACTTTGTCTTTGGCACTCAATTTAGCTCCTTTGGCAATGGTAGCTCCGGTGGCTTTATTGATGATAGTGCCTTGCACAAAAATTACTTGGTAAGTTTCGTCAGCTTGGGTAGAGTTGGGGAAAAACCAACTTGTCCAACTAATAATGAAAGAAAATAAAATAGTAAATAACATATAGATATGATTTTGACTAAAGTTCTCTAAGATTTTGTAATAGTTTTATAATATTAAGATACGTTTAGAGGATAGAAATGTTTTAACTCACTAAGTTAATGACTTCTTAACGAAAATGCAAATCAATTATTGCCTTTCTTCCAAAAGCCTCACCGAAAGTAAATGGTCGACCACTCAGCAGAGAACTTCTACCCCGCTTGATCAGTGCATAGACTCATTGACATAGTTTATCAAAACGAGAAACATTTGCTTTGCTTGATAGCTGGTGTAGTTGTTCCAAACTCTTTTTTATATCTTTGTACTCCATTATGATTGGTGATGTTTAATTGTAAAATTCAAGACTTTACAAAATTGCCAATCTTTTGCTTCTCATAAAAATATCCCAATTATCCTAGTTTTTTTGTGTACGGTTTCAAAAATTATTCAAAAAAAATGGTAGATTTGGAGTGATTTATGCACTTTTTTGACACAAACTCATTTCAATACAATTGTAATTAATAGCCTAAAAATGAATTTTAGATTTATTTTAATATTGTTGTTTGCATTATTTTGGCAAACTTATAGCCAAGCTCAGGGTGACTTTAGTCGCAAGGCTTTGGGTTTGATAAAATTTGCCCAAAATATAAACTACCCTAGTGGAGTGGTAGGGAATGATTTTATTATTGGTGTAATTGGCGAACCCAGCGTAGTTGATGCTATCAATACTGTAGCCGGAGGGCAAAGTATAAAAGGTAAACGCCTGATTACCAAGCATTTGACTTCGGCTGAAGACATACGCACCTACCCGATTGTGTATATTACCAATACTTCAACTACCATATTTCCCAGTGAAGTTTTTCGCCGTTTGGAGGGCAGACCTTGCTTGGTAGTGAGCGAACTCGCGCAATATTTTGAAAACAACAGTGGTAGTGATATTAATTTTGTCCAGCAAGGCGCACAATGGCGATACGAAATCAACCCCGACAAAATCAAAGCCAAACGACTGTCTTTCAATGATAACTTGATAAAAGATGCTATCCGAGTGAAAGAACCACCCAAAGTAGTGGTAGAAGAAAAAAAAGTTTATGTACCTACACCGGTAATCAGTGACGATATTGTAAAAAATAGAAAAATAATTGCCGATGCTAATGCTGATGCCGAAGCCGCTCGCAAAAAACTCCAAGCAGTACTAAATGGCGGCGGTTTAACACCCGAACAAGCGAGGGCTTTGTATGACTCAATTAAGCAAAGAACCAGCCTGTTTGAATTGGAAATTGAAAAGCAAAAGGCTTTACAAAAAGCCAAAGATGAACAAAACAAACGATTTATTGAAGTACAAAACCGCCAAAGAGAAACCGCCACGGCTCGTCAGCGTTTGCAACTGACAATTCTTCTGGCAATTTTGCTTTTGGTGTCTTCATTGGCGGCTTTATTTTATTATTTTAGTGCGCGCCGCAAGCGAATCATAGATGCGCTAGAGCAGACTCGTAAACAATTGGCGAACAAAGTACAAGAGGTCAATCAAAAAAATGATTTGTTGGAAAAATCCTCACGCGAACTGGAAGATAAAAACCGTGAAATCGGCTTAAAAAACGACCAATTGCTTACTCAAACCGAAGAGCTGGAAGACCAAAATCGCAAAATCACCGATAGTATTCGTTATGCGATGACCATTCAACAAGCTATGTTGCCCACCGATACATTTCTCAAAACTATTTTTGAGGATTATTTTATTGTTTATCAGCCCAAAGACATTGTATCGGGCGACTTTTATTGGGTGAGCCGGCAAGAAGGCAAAACTTTTGTGGCAGTAGTAGATTGTACCGGTCACGGGGTGCCGGGAGCATTTATGTCGGCTATTGGCACTGATTTGTTGAATGAAATTGTCAATGAGAAAAAAGTCTTCAATCCCGCCAAAGTTTTGGAGCGTCTGCACTTAGGAATTTATGAACGCCTCCGACAAGGCGACTCCAACAACCGCGATGGTATGGATGTATGCTTTTGTACTATCAATCCGGCTAATAATGAGCAATGTGTGGTTACTTTTGCCGGAGCCAAACGCCCGCTATATTATACCCACAACAATCAAATCCAACGGATAGGTGGCGATAGCAAATATATTGGCGGGATTTTGAAGGAAAAACAAGATTTTACAACCCACGAGGTGATTCTCAAAAAGGGCGATATTTTGTACCTTACTTCCGATGGCTATACCGATGCGCCCAATGCCAAACGAGTAAAATACGGCACCCAAAAATTCCAAGACTTGCTCGAGAAAGTGCATCACCAACCCCTTGACCACCAAAGACATATTTTAACTACTGAGTTGGAACAATACCAAATTGACACCGAACCCCGCGATGATGTTACAATTTTAGGGGTAAAGATATAACTCATTGATAATCAAGTATTTATGAAAAAAACTTGGGGATTCATTTATTGCCTAATTTTGTTCAGTTTGAGTGGATTGGCACAGAATAATACTTTGAAAGGAATCCATCACGTAAGTATTGTGGTCAATAATTTGGATAGTGCCTTGATATTTTACCAAAAAACTGCTGATTTAAAACCACTCAAAACCACTCAATCTTCTCCGACTTTGTTAGAAAAAAAAAGCGGAATCAAAGCCCCAGCCCGCCAAATTGCCCTCTTGCAAGGTAGCAATGCGATGCTTGAATTAGTAGAGTTTGCTAATCCAAACTCGACTGACCAACCAATCAAGCCAATTCAGGGTCCGGGGTTTACCCATTTTTGCTATCAAGCTCCGCAAAACTATGCGATGTATGCCCAAGCCCAAGCTCAAGGAGCAACTATCATCAGTCGCAATGGTATGCCGGTAGATAGAGGTTTTGGAGTGCAATATGTGTATATCCGCGACCCTGACGGAATATTGTTGGAGGTAGAACAATTGGAAAAGCCTAAATTTGCGGACAAGGTATGGCTGGGGCATATTGCCATTGCTACGCCTGATATTGATCGCTTGGTTGATTTTTATACCCAGTTGTTGGGCGTAAAACCCCACAGCCGCGCCGATAATATCCAAAACAATCCTAAACTCGACGCAATCGCCAATATTGACAGCCTACAATTGCGTGGGGCTTGGTTCAAAACCGGCAATATGATTTTGGAAATTTGGCAATTTAATCATCCTCGTACCCCCTCCCCTAGCCAAAATCCATCTTTTACCCAAATTGGCTATCAACAAATAGCGATTGAAGTGGGCAATTTGTCGCAAGAACTCGCGCGGATTAAAAATTATAACTTCAATCTTTTGAGTGCCAAACCGGTCAAAACTGCCACCGAGCGCAGTATTTTTTTGCGCGACCCCGATGGTAATTTATTGCAATTGTTCCAATTTAATACCGAAAACTCCTTGAGCTTGGATAAATTCAAAAAATTGACTTGGTAGGTGATGGCTGAAATCTATTAAACACTTATATAACAACTATTAAAACTTTAGTTAATTGTTCGCATTAGGGTGTCTTGTGTCTTGTCAAGTTTTTGATTTGTTTTTTGATGTATGGACAAAAATTGCTAATAACGCTAACAATGTAAAAATTATATTAAAAATTATATGCTCTGTGTACCCTAACTTTCCTAAAATTCCCCCACAAGCGCAGGGTATTTTATCAGTAAAAATACTAATCAGACCAATCATATATAGTGTAAACATCAACATAATCCCGAAAGAAGCATACAAACCATTTAGTAAATTTTGCCCTGACACCAAAAATAAAGCAATTCCTAGTTCTAATATAGGCACAAAATAAGCTAAAAATGGCACAAAATATTGTGGTAATAATGGAGATTCATACATTTGCGATTGAAATAAATCAACTACTGCTAATTTTGATATTGCTGCATATACAAATAAAAATACCAACAATAAACGAACAATACTTAAATAGAGATTCCTCATCATTATCATTACCATTAAAATTTATTCATTTGATAAACAAAGATGTTTTTTTTCGCTAAGGCATATAATTTATCACCTTCGGATGCAAAACCATACAGCTTAACTTCCCTAGAACGTGGTATCTCAAAGCTAAATTTATAATTTCCTGTGGTTATATCATATCCGTCAATTGTAATATTTTGGTTAAAACTTGATAAAGTTTGCTTTCTATCCTTGACTTTGGAAATAATAAATAAATAAATAATTATCATTACAAAATGCAGTTGGATGAATCATCTGATTTTGAGGATCTGGTTTATATTTATTACCAATGTTTAATGTTTTAGGCCGTGCAGAGTAAATATCAACAGTTTTTGCGCTATATTTAGGAGTTCCATTAGGGCTAAAGCATATAAACTCATCTAAATAGTAGGAAATATGAAATATATAACCGTTTTTATTCTTTACAAAAAAACCATCAGTAATTATTCCTCCTTTTTCGACGGTTTTGAGTAATGTGTCGTTATTGTGAATTATTTTATTATTTGTATTCCAAAGGCTAAAAATTTCAAAGTCATTTTTATCAGTTTTAAATAAGAAGTTTACTGAGTCTATTTGAACGGCTCGATAAAAGCTGAAAGGAACAGATGTTTGTTTCAGGTGTTTTGATTTCAAATTGTGTTGGTATAAAAAGTGTCTTTTTACGTCAAATAATGATAAATAATCTCCAACGATATTCCAACCTATTATTAAAACATCATTTTTTGTGGGCTTGTAATCTATATAAAATTTATCATTTGGATTATAGGCTGTTATATATTTTAATGTGTTGAAATAAAAGATTCCTTCATTAACTTTAAAATCATTAAAAATTATATTATCGGAATTTATGGCTATTGTATCGTAAGGAGTAATAAACCCCTTATATCTATTCCTAACTATATCAGCTTCGGTAATTTTGGGTTGTTGAATATAAACCAAAGAGCCAAAAATCAGGCTTATTGTAAAAATAAGGCAGAGAATCGTGTAACTTTTTTTCATATAAAGTTAGTAGTGAGTTTTTATAATTTTACAATATTTGTATAGTAATAATTTATAAATTATTGATAATCAATTATTTATATAATCTAATAATAAACCTACGAATTTTGGAAAGCCCTTATCTTCATATAAATCTAATCAGTTTCTTTTTTTAAATCCTGATTATTTATTTTTTTAATGTTTTTTCTATCGGTTTTAGATTTTCCTAGGGGTAGGCTCAAGCCAATAGAAGCCCAAGGTGTATAGCTTTTATTTACAAAAAACTGATAAAATTGTGTTTCACTTATCTCCACTTGATTATTGAAAGTTTGTAAAAAAGGATTATTTACACGTAAAGCCCATTGGGCTTTACGCTCCCAAAACCTTTTGACAAAGCTAAATACTGAAAAATAAGACGGCTGAGAATTACCCTGATAAATAATTTTAGGAGCCACATAAAAATTATAAAATTGCAGTTCTATATTTTTATTAATCGAGTAAATTAAATTACAACTTACATTTCCTTGCCAACCACTACGCCGAAAATCAGCATTTTGGATAAATATATAAGATATATCACCAGCAATGATAACTCGTAAATTTTTGACCCAAAGAAGCATTAAATTTAGACTTGCCCCATAATTCTGCCGTTGCCCAAGGTTCTGATATCGAGTGGTCAAAATATTAGATTCTACACTTCTAAACCCAGCTATCATATCTCGAGTAAAGCGATAATAGACAGAAAAATTTAAGTTCCATTTTTTGCTAAATCGTGATATACCCAAGTCATATATGTTGGTAATTTCGGGCAATAAAAGGCGATTACCTACTTGTATGTTATTAGAATCCAGATTATTAACAAAAGGATTTAACAGATAAATACTTGGACGTTGAATGGATTTACTCAAGCTAAATTTGATAGTTGTTTTATCATTCAATTTATAAGAAGTTAAAAAATTGGGAATTAAGTTAGTATAATTTGTATTTTGCGTATCTTCAAAGATATTATTCGTGTGTTCAATCCTTAATCCAACTCGAGTAGTAATTTTTTTATTAATTTGATACTGCAAAGTACTATAACCTGCATAAATATACTGTTGAAAGTCAAATCCTGATTGTTCGATGTTTATCTGAGAGGCTTCAATGTATTTTTGTTCGTAATCAATTATAAAACTTCTTAAAATATTTTTTGCTCCTATTTCCCAGTTAAATTTATTTTTGAATGGTAACACATAATCTAATTGTAGGGTTGTTTCTTGGAATAATTTAGGGTTTTGCAATTCAAAATTTGGTAGAGCTTCGGTTGTATTAAAAGTTTGCCTTTGAGCTTTATCTTGATTCCTGTCCCAATTTTGTTGATATCTAGTCAAGAAAGTCAAAGTATTTCCTTGCCTTTTGAATTGTTTTTCGTAGCCAATTTGGAGATTTAGCTCTAAATTCTTACTATTATAATCCAGCCTCTGAAATAGATTCCGTTGATTATTGATGAAATTGTCGCTCACACTATTTTTAATAAGATTGATGACATTCAGGCTGGAATTGAAAACTAATGTATTTTTTTCGTTTAAGTTATAGTCAAAGCCCAAATAATAAGTTTGATCAAAAGTTCGTTGTTTCCAATTTGTATTTTGTTCAAATAAGTTGTTGTCAATCAAATCATTTCTAGTCAATTCGTCGATTCCTCTTAATATATCTAATCCTAGATTGAAGCCTCCTGCTAAGGCTAATTTACCTCTGCCATACAATACATTACTACCAATATTATTTGCTCTATTGCCAAGTGAAGCATAGTAACTTCCTATCAAATCTTTAATCAAACCTCTTTTTGTGATTATATTGATGATTCCAGTAGCATTTTCGGCATCATATTTTGCCGAAGGTGAAGTAATTACTTCTATACTTTTGACAGTATTGGCGGGTAAAGCTTTGAGTATTTTTGCCGCATTGTTTTGAGTAATCGTTGAAAATTTACCGTCAATCAATATTTGAATATGGCTACTGCCTTTTAACTCAATTTTGTCTTCAGCATCTACATTTACATACGGAATGTTACGGAAAACTTCTAAAATATTTTTACCTTCAGCATTAGGGTCATTTTGCACATTGTATTCCAATCGGTCAAGTTTATCCTCGATAATAATTTTTTCACCTGTAATAGCTATTTCCTTTAGCATTGCCGCCGATACCTCTAACTTGATAATTCCTAAGTCTAAATTTTTTGTATTCTCCGACAAACTAATCTTTGCCAGATAAGGTTGATAACCTATATAAGACACCGATAATTCATAGTCACCTTTTGGAATTTTATTAAATTTAAAAACACCGTTTTCATCGGTAATCGTGCCAAAAAAGAAGCGTTTTATTGTGTCTTTGATAGTAACCGTAGCGTACACCAAGTTATGATTAATGCTATTCTCTATTACTTTACCTATTATTTTAGCTTTCCCTTGTAGAGTATCAGGATTAGTTTGAGCTATCAAATTAGTTGTTACTAAATAAATAATTAAAATAAAAGATATTTTTTTGAATAGCATACTCTGTAACTTGGATTAGAGGGTGATATAAAATCCAAGCGTATGAGTTTTAAAACTCATACGCTTAGTTAGAATTAATTACATTATTTGCTCTCCAGCATTGTTGTATAATGTAACGCCATCCTGAGAACAACATTTAGAACTACCACCTGGGCATTGAACATAATCACAGGTTGGACCTGCATAAGCCAACGTAGAGCATACTGCAACTGCTACAAATAGGGCAAAAGCAAAGAATTTCTTTTTCATTTCTAGTAAAAATTTAAAAGGTTGACAAAATTTGACTATCATACCGGCGCGCTTAGTACTTAGGTCAAAGATAGGTTGGGCAAGTGCCAAGCCAAAGCACTCTCGTTTTTTCTTTTAATCTTTTCCTAATTTTATCAGAAAAAAATTATTGGAATTAGCATAAAAGTAGCTCTCTCGATCTTTGTCATATTCAACCAATAACCCACAATCATCTCGCAAGTATTCTAAATAACGAAATACGTGACGACGGCTAATTCCCAGGCTGTTAGCTAGGTCTTGGGGATTTCCGGTTGCTTTACGCCTAATCTTGGCATCTAGTTGCCGGATGATTTCTAAGTTTACAAGCATAATTGAAATAAGAAGTTTAAAATTTGTCCGAAAAAAAAAAAAAAATACAAATCCAAATTTTATCGACAATTTTTATCTGTTTGCCGACATATAACTGTTATTTACCGAAGCAGATCACTTTAAGTTCAATTACTGTCCCTTATATCACAAGTTGAATCTTATAACCGACTTTCCGCACCCTCAAAACAAAATTTTGATATTTAGCATTTTAGCAAGATTTTATTTTAACCCTTGAATTGAAGGTGTTTTTAGCAATATTTATAATGGTTTTTTTATATGAAATTAGAATTAAATTTTTTCTTTTTGCATAAAATAAAAATATAATTTTGCTTAAAAAAGTGCAATAAAATTCCTCAAAATAAAATATAGGTGTGCGGAATGTGGGTTATAAATTTGATTCTTTCCTTTATATAACAACAAACCCATAAAAGCAGAACTTTTATGGGTTTGTATATCTTCATTTCAAAAATTTTGTCACAATTCACAAATTAATTACAAATCCGGCGGCATTTCTATGCCCTCCCCCACCCTGCGCCTTGGCGATTGCCGATACATCAAAATCGCCGATTGAGCGTAGGCTAAAGTGGCGTTTTTCATTGCCATCAAAATATACTGCCGAAAAAGCATACTGCGGATATAACTTGCACAAATAATTGCCAATTTCGCTCTGCAAAATCGGGCTATTGACCGTAGGCACTTGAAAACCGGCTATGTCAGTCAGGCGCATATTTTTGCAAAGTTTGTCCACAATTTGATTTTGATAGCGCAATAAAGTTTCGCCTTCATCAATCAACTGCTTGACAGTCAGCTTGTTCCACAACTCAAACTCCATCGGATAAGCCCGAAGCCCGGCACTAAACTCACGCGATTTGGGAAGTTTGAACAGCCAAAGGTCTTTGTCCTCAATATACTTAAAAAACTCGGGAGCAGGTGATTGCCGAAAATGTTCCCAAGCCAATACTGCTCCACTCTTATTCATATCAAAAAACACTGTGAGGTTAGGAAAGTCGGTAAGGTTCAGCTTTTTCAAATCTTCTTCGGCGGATTTATGATGGTCAAGCACGGTTACTTGGTGCATTTTGCGGCTCAAATCAGCCAATATATCGGCTGAATAACAAAAATCCACCAAAAAAACCTCCGATTGTAGCTCCAAAGTCGGCACGGGTTGGTTGTGGCTCACTGCCAAATAAATATATTGATTTTTGAATTTTTGCCAAATTGCCAAAGCCGCACCAAAACCGTCGGGGCATTGCGCGTGATAAAGAATGTACGTTTTCATTGGACAAAAATAAATAAAAAATTCGAGATGCGTGCATATTTTAAGATAATCAATTGATAATCAGGTATTTATGAAATTTAAAATGAAATGGTGTGATGGTGTGATGGTGAAATTAATAACTCCATAACTCAAATAATGACCCAATACCCCAAAAAAGCAACCAAAACTTGAAATAACAAATTATTCAAACTTTTGAAATAATTAAAATCATAAACATATAGGGATTTTTCTCAAAAGTATAAAATAGCTCAATAAACTTACATCTGTGATTTTAGGTACAAAATTGCCCCAAAAACAAGGCTACAAAGCGGTTTTATGGCTTTTCAAAAGCCTAAAAAGGGTTTGACAAGTAAAACTTTAAGATTAGAATAATTCTCGTTTGTGGAATTATTTAAGTCAATTCACTTACTTTCGCCGAACTTTTTATGCCATTTACCGAAGGTTTATTGCCGTTTATCAACAATAGTACGATTTTCGCGTAAAAACTAACATAACTTTTTTATTTAAGGATATGTTAACTATTTCGGATAATACGTTGTGGGGATTAGTGTTAGTTTGGCTACTATCCAATAGCCTTTATGCCCAAAAACCTGCCGAAAAGCCGGAAATTGACTCGGTTGTTCACCTCGACTTTAGTGATTCGTTGCTTACATTTGACGAACACAAAATTCTCCAAGCGGGTGAGTCGGTTAGCAAATCTAATCCTAGTTTGAGCATAAGCTCTTTACCTACCTCCAAACAACAGCCTTTGTATGTAGAATTTGAGACCAAAGTCTTGTTTACATCGGGACATCATCATTTATCGGACAAAGATCGCCGCCGTTTGGATATATTGGCAAATGAACTTATCGATGATATAAAGTATTATAAATCGTTGTATCCTTATGACAGTTTGGTGGTTGTGTTGGGCGTTGTAGGATACACCGATGCCACCCCTTTCCACCATAATCAATCCGAAACCCATCGCCAAAACCAAAACCTGCATTTGTCAAAAATGCGGGCAAAAACTACTAGTCATTATCTTAAGCGTGCGATTGGTGGCAAAATTGCGTATCGCGTTGAGAACTATTCCGATGGACAGGGTGAAGAAGTACCACATTTTATCAATGACGAGCCGGCAATTGATGACCCCCAAAGGCGGAGTTGTATAGTTCACGTATTGATTTATAATGAATTGCCTCAAGATTTAGCTAATCAATTGAGTGTGAATGATAAGTAGTTTATTCAAACAAATACCTGTTTATTCCAAAACGTATATATCAAAAAAGCTGACAAGGTTTGTCAGCTTTTTTGGTATATATTTGATAATCCAATGATTATGTTTTTATCCTCTTTTGGGTATATTCGGTTCGTATCGAACCCCCGAAAACCAATACAACCACAATACCCGCGAATACCGAAACGAAAACGGCACAGCCACAAATACCAACGCAAATACGACCGCAAAATACAACCACGTAGGCGGATTACTAAATAAAATCATAGTTGCTACGAGTCCGGAAGTCATAATAGCTACCGAAAAAGCATAGCTCACGTACATTGCCCCATAAAAAATCCAGGTTCAATTTCATAACGCAAACCGCAATTGGGGCAGTGCTTATGCACTTCCATAAATTGCCAAGGTTTTTTTTGCAAGGAGCTTAAAAAAATTTCCCCTTCACGGCATTTGGGGCATTTAGTTTGGAGAATAGCCTGTAATTTGTTTTTGGCGGGCATTTTTTTTATAACTTCGATAAACAATAAATACCATAAAGGTAAATAAAATATAAGGCATTGATGCCAAATATATAATTCCGGTGTTCAATCCGGCGGCTAAATTACTGCCTTCACTGGCATTGTTTTCAATCACGCTTTTGCACATCGCACATTGCGCCCAACTTGATTGATTAAACAGCATCAAAATCAGTAAAATTGCCAAAAGCTGCACAATATATCTAATTTTTTTCATTTTAATAAAATTTTATAATGAACTTGTTATCAATCACTTATAATTGATAATTTTAAAACCTCCTTGTACTCAAAATCAGTGCGCATAATACGGACTAATTAACAAATAAACAATGACTCCTGATACTGATACATACAACCATATCGGATAAGCCCATTTTACCACCTTTTTATGCTCGGCGATTTGATTGCTTAGGGCAAAATATAAGGCTTTCAAGACAAAATATACCACCCCAATAGATAGCAAAATATGGCTAATCAATAAAAAATAATAAACCGGGCGAATCCAGCCCTGTCCTCCAAAAACTGTGGACGGATTTGAGATATGATAAATCACATAACTTACCAAAAAAACAGCCCCCAAGCTAAATGCTACCAGCATAGCCAAGCGATGCAAGGCAATATTTTTTTGCTTGATAGCTACCAAGCCCAGCACCAAAGCCAAAGAAGTAAGTGAGTTAATCAATCCGTTTAAGTGGGGGAGGTAAGATGTCCAAGTTCCCAAATCAATCTTTTGGCGAATTCCGCCAATCAAAATTGCCACTACAATCGGAATTGCTACCGCCAAAGCATTGATCAATTTGGCAATTCGGCGGTCATTTTTGGGTATCAATTCAGCTACAGCACTCATATTTGATTTAAAATTAAATTTTTGCAACTACTTGATAATCAAATAGTTATATTATACAAGTTTTATTCATCAAGAACGCAATCGTGTGGCACTCACGCCTTAGTTTACAGGTTATTATCCCTTAGTCAATCGGCTTTCGTACAACAATATTTCAATCTCTACCATCAACTTATCCACCTCCTCTCGGCTAGTACCATCATAATAGCCTCTGACTCGCCCTTGTCCATCAACCAAAATCAGCTTTGTGGTATGAATGAAGTCAGGAGTTACCACATCTTTTTCTTCCAAGGCATTGACTTTGAAACTATGGTACGCCAAGTCGTAAATTGTTTTTTTGCTACCAGTCAAAAAATGCCATTGTTTGGCATCGGCTTGGTAGTTTTGGGCATACTTTCGCAAAACTTCGGGCGTGTCGTGTTCGGGATCAACTGTAAATGAAACAATTTGTACTTGCGGTTTGTTCGCAAATTTGGTTTGTACTCTGCTCAACTCGCTACTCATTCGTGGACAAAAAGTTGGATTGCCACAACGGGTAAAAAAGAAGTCAGCCACATATACTTTCCCTTGAAGGTTTTGCCGCGTGATGGTTTTTCCGACTTGATTGGTCAAGGCAAAATCAGCAATTGTATGGTATTTTACTTGCCACTTACCATTGACTTGGGTTGAGTCTAAAGGGTAATAAATGAGCAAATTGTAGTGATTGCGCCCAAATTGGTTTAAAAATAAAAAAATTAATACCGGAAGTATGAGCAATACGACCAGTATTAATAATTTAGATGTTTTTTGCATATTTTTTCAGATTAGTGAAATATCAACCAATCTTAATATTTAAAGGTTTGAATTAGGAGATTGAAATTTGATGAAAAATTGAATAAGAAAATTTATCAACTTCAAACTCCCAATAAAATGAATTTTGATTTAGAAATGCCTTAAATCGAATACTGAACCGCCTTCATAAATAAGAGCTAACAGCAACCAAGCCACAAAAATCATCGGAAGCAAAATCGCATAAATCAAAAACTTCACTTCGTGGCGCAGGTGCATAAACTCACCTACAATATATGCGGCTTTGGCTACAGTCATAATCGCATATAAAACGACTTTCCAGCCATGAGGAATCCACATCAAAAACGGCGCAAGAGCCACAATAAACTCTAGTACTGTAATACCTAAAAGAATATAAAAAGTTCGCCAAATTGCCGCAGTATTTGGTTTTGGAATTTCGCCGCTATGAGCATCTTTAGCTAAATCAATATTTGCCATAATTCAATTTCTTTTTGATAATTAAAATTAAATTTATTTTGTTTAAATTTTATAATTAACTGATAATCAATCAATTAAATTTTCCATTTAGCAATTAAATCAAGTAAAAAGCCGTAAATACAAACACCCACACCAAATCTACAAAGTGCCAATAGAGTCCGACCTTCTCGACCATTTCGTAAGGCTCGGCACCCGGGTCGGTTTCTCGGTGCGGATTGTCATACACGCCAAAAGCTACTAAGTAAAACACGATGATATTAATAATCACCCCACTAAATACGTGGAAGCCGTGAAAACCGGTAATAAAGAAAAACAAATTGGCAAATGGCGCAGGTCCATATTGATTTTGAATCAAATTTGCTCCATAAATTACATTGCCATAAATATCGATTGCTCCGCCTTCGGGTGTACCGTGAATGAAGTGAGTCCATTCCCAAGCCTGACTTCCTAAGAAGGTAAAACCGCCCAAAATAGTCCACAAAAGCCATTTCTCTACGTCTTTACGGTCGCGGCGATGCCCGGCTTCTACCGCCAATACCATCGTAACGCTACTCATAATCAAGATGAAGGTCATAATCCCTACAAACACCAAAGGATAGCCATCGCCTAAAAAAGGTACGGCTTCAAATACTTTTTCGGGTACAGGCCACCAATCTAAGGAAAACTTAAATGCTTCGGCTTCGCCGTGGTAGGCATTATGACTATAGCGAATGAGACCATAGGTAATCAAAAGTGAAGAAAAAGAAAAAGCATCCGAAAGTAAGAAAAACCACATCATTAGTTTTCCCCAGCTCGCTTTGAACGGTTCGTTACCACCATTCCAATCAATGCCTTTTTGGGTTTCAAGAGTATTAGCGTGAGCCATAAATCTTAGTAAAAGTAATTGAGTTTATTTTATCTAAAATTGAAAATTTCAGTTTAATTATCAAAAATTTATAACTAATTGATTATCAAGCAGTTATGAATTTTAAGTTTAATTTTGGTTCAATAATAAGAATCCAAACAGATATAACCAAAGAATATCCAAAAAATGCCAATAAGTTGCACACATTTCTATTCGGGTCAAATTGCCGGAATGAATTTTATTTCTAAAAGTAGAAACAAAAACAATGAGTAAAAACACCAATCCGCTAATCAAGTGAAAGGCGTGCATTCCAGTAATTACATAAAAAAACGAACCTGAAGGGTTAGAGGATTTTCCGGCAAAAAACACTTTATTTTCCACCAAATCAGCCCAAGCATACACTTGCCCTACCAAAAATGCCATTCCTAAAATGGTAGTCAAAACTACCGCAATTTTAAGATTGCCCATATTATCTTGTTTTGCCATCAAATAAGCCCAGTGCATCGTGGCACTGCTGGCAATCAAAATCATAGAGTTAGTCCAGAGCAATTGTGGAAAATCAAAAATCAACCAATTTCCTTCGGATTGGCGCACAATATAAGCACTGGTAAAAGCCGCAAACAACATCACAATACTTACGATAAACAACCACAAAATAAATTTGTGGGGGTGCATCAAAGCATTGGGGTTAATTTCTTCGGCTACTTGAAATTTATGAGTATTCATATAAAATCCTTAATTAATTGATTATCAAATAGTTATGCAAACTCTCTTAGCAATCTACCCCTTCAACTATTTATTACTATTCAAATTTTATCTATCAAATAAGCTATTTGCACAATAGGCAAATACAAAAAAGAACTAAACATAATTTGAAGCGCAATTTTTGACGAGCCTGATTTGATTAGTTTCAAAGTGGGTATCAAAAAAAACACTCCACAAAGTGTGGCAATTACTGCCGATACTACGCCGGTGATGCCTAAATACATAGGCAAGAATCCAATTGGAATGAGTAACAAAGCCCCCAACATAATCTGAATTGCTGAACTCAAATCGCGCTCACCTTGAGCAGGTAGGAGTTTGATTCCGGCTTTTTTATAATCTTCATCCATTACCCAAGCTATAGCCCAAAAATGCGGAAACTGCCAAACAAATTGGATAGCAAAAATAGCCAATGCCTCATAACTTAATTCACCCGTAGCCGCTATCCAGCCCAACATTGGCGGCAAAGCTCCCGGTACGGCTCCTACCCACACCGCAATTGCGCCTACTCTTTTCAAGGGTGTATAAACAAAACCATATAAAACCATTGAAAGCAAGCCCAATAAAGCCGTAAGCAAGTTAGTAAACACTAATAAAAGTGTAAAGCCCGTTAAGCCAATAATGCAACAATAAGTAATGGCTTCATTGAGTGAAATTTTCTCGGTGGGCAAGGGTCTGGATTTTGTTCGGTTCATCAATTTGTCCGAATCTTTTTCCAACACTTGATTAATGATAATTGATGCCCCCGACACCAAAAAACCACCCAAACTCAAAGCCCAAAAGCTCAACCAATTGATTTCACCTTTGACACCTAGCAAATAACCGAAACCTGCCGAAAAAGCCACCAAAAAAGATAATCTGAATTTGAGTAATTCAAACAATAATTTCAACTTGCTTACCAGTTGGTTGGTTGTATAATGGGTATTTAATTTTGTTGTTATCATTTCAATCTTCCTAAATGCTGACGGCTTGTTTGTCGTAAAATCCTTTAACTGTCAGCAATTTATCATAATTGACAATTAGTATTAATAAAAATTGGTTGCCTATTATCAAATTAGCAATCAATAGATGTATAGGCTGTAAAAAGGCAGGCATCCCTAAATATGCCAGAGCTACCCCGCTCAAAAACTCTATCAAAGTCAGGCTCAATAAAACCCGGGCACTGTTGCGAATAATTGGTTTGGCAAATAGATTTTGCTTATATAAACAATAAATTAAATATACCTGCGAACCCAATACCAGCCACGAAAAAGACCGATGGATATAAAACTCAATCCCTAAGCGACTTACCCAACTATGGCGATTTATTTCACCTAACTGCTTGGCAATCAAATCAATTGACTCTCTAACCTGAGTACCTAATACCACTTGAATTAGAGTTAATATTAGGCTGATAATTAGTAAATAATTGATAAAATTGCGGCGATTAATCTTTAGAGCTACCTCAGAGAAATTGAAGGCTCTAGCAACCCCAAAAA
>JALONJ010000697.1 GCA_025455045.1 Microscillaceae bacterium
CGAACATTATCAGCCCAATCCCCGCATAAAAACTGAAAAAATAAGCCGAAATTCGAGAATTATGCTCCGCTAAATTATACTTATACAAAATAAATTTGTCAAAAAAGCGATAAGTTTGAGCTGATTTTTTGATTCGATCATCTTTAGAATAACAATGAATATAAAAGGTATTTTGCTGATTTTGAGCCAATTGCAAAGGCAAATAAATCATTCTATCCCAATGTTGAATCGGGCGTTGGGCAAAAGGGGTAAGCAAACCACTTTTGAACTGTTGCCAATTTTTGCTGGAGTCTTGCCAATAAATCGCAGAATACTCCCACATTTGTAAGTTGAGGGCAAATTTTTCGGTTGAACTTTGGTTTTTTAATTCCATTTTGAGCCAATATTTTTGAATATCGGGGGCGTATAGATCTTTGACACTAGCCATAGGCACAAAATTAACCCTAAATTCGGGCTTACTAACTTGCTCGAAACTTTGCTGTCCGGTTTTGTCCAAATACACTTGCATTGCCCCATTTTTGTTAAAATTGAGGATGCGCGCATCCTCTGTAATAATTTGGGGGACAGGGCTTGATTGAGCAAAAACCCGCCAAGGAATAAAAAATACAATTAAAAAATAAAAATGTAGTCCAAAATTTCTCATTATTAGGTATTTACAAAAATGTAACTCATAGCTAAAATTGAAAATTTTTTCTTGTTTAAATTCAAAAACTTACCAACTAAAGTGCCAAATTAGCTTTTTTTTGACAATGGAGTCAATTATGTAAGTTTTTCTTAGAAAATCCGCTTCTTTTTCGGTGAAATAAATTTTTGGGCTTATCAACGGCTATGTTGGGCAGTTTAAATAATTCAAAACCATACACTTTTTCTGGGGAAATAAATTTTGGTTTGGCACAGTTTTATTTTAAAATTATTAAGTCTTGTAAATCAATGACTTAGCAAAATTTTGATTTAAAATAACTCACTTTTTTGCCTAGTATTTTACTTTAGTGGCAATATTGGATGATTTTTAAACCAATGTGAAAACAGGAATATTGATGCATCCGATCTTTGCGAAAAATCTTGGCTAAAAAATGTTTAAATGCGTCTTGGTTAGACCCAATCATAAAGCATAATAAATAAGCTAAACAAATGATTATCAGTAGGTTATGAATCATTTGTTTGTCTTTGAGGCGGGTTTTATGCCCATTAAATCCCCTAGATTTTATATCTCCAAATAAGGTTTCAATACTAAATCGGCGCCGATAATAATCCATAACATCCTTCACCCAATCGAAATTGGAAAGTAAATACAAAGGATAGGGGTATTTTTTTTCGTGCCAAGCCAAAGCATTGACGAAGCCTTGGCGGGCTTGGTTAAGGAGGCAATCCTCTAGCCAAACGTACTTTTGTCCGACCTCCGGATAACATTCCCCGATCCGATACCTATCCCCCTTGGCATCCTCAATTTGGGTGTTTTTAGCCGTCCTGAGTACATAATGCCAGTTTTGAGATTGGGCATAGGCTTGCAATTCCCAAGCATCAAACTCGCCATCCCCCAGTAAAACGACTGACTGTTCCGCAGTTAATAAATGACCCACCTGGGTTAAGAGGCTCAGGTGGTCAGCGACCGAAAAATGCCCTTTTTGACCCTCTTTGACTAGCCATACCAAAGGAATAGACCGCTTGCCACACACCACCGAAACCATCAAGGAGGCACAATTTTTCCCCATATCCGTTCCATCGATGACCAAAATAAGCTCTTGCTTCTCTAAGCCGGCTAAAAAGGCTTGGGCATAGGGAAGATAAAATGTTTCGCAATCGGTATATTTGCTTTGTAAAAAGCGTTTGACCTGTTTTTCCCGACTGGCTAGGGCGCTTTCGCTGGCCAGCCCTGAACCCAGCGAACATAGGGAACTTTTCCCGCGCTTGATAACCGAATAAATTAGCTGGCATAGTTTGCTAAAACGCGCTTCATGGGCTTTGCCAGACATTTGATGCAGTTTTTCTAAACGATTTTTTATATCTTTGTAATGCATTAAGATGGGTAATGATTAGCGTAAAATTCGACACTTTACAAAATTGCCCATCTTTTGCTTAGTATAAAAATAAACTCAATATCCTAATTTTTTTTGTGTACGGTTTTAAACAATATCCTAATTTTTTTTGTGTACGGTTTTAAAACAAAATATACATACTAACAATAGAGAAAAATACTTTTAAAATCAACAATGGTTGGTAATGCTAAAACCGTAAGTTTCGTTTTTATGTCTGTATTTTAAAAACCAACATTTTAACCTCACTTGTTAGCACTACCCAATGGAGTTAAAATTGGTGTTTTGAAAACTATAAAACAAAATTTAAACTATAAAAATAATAAAAATGGACGGAAAGACAATGGATCTTTTATATAATTTAGGTATAGTTAATATATCAAATGTTGTGTTGTTTATTGTATTTGGCTTTTTTGGTAAACAATTAATTCTTTATTTTTTTAGTGAAACTATTGAATTGAAAAAGACTGAGCTATCTAAAGAATTAGAAACTCATAAAAAGGAATTAAATACACAGACAGACGCCTATAAAACCGATTTATCGAAAATTTTAGAATCGCATAAAAGTGAGCTAAATCTATTTCATTTAAAGAATTCTAAAATTTATGAGCGAAGGCTCGAAATTATCACTGAACTATATAAGAAAATAGTGTTAGTTGAAAGATATATGAAAGAAATGACAGTCATATTCAAAGAAGTTAGTAGAGATAAGGAAATACGCAAAAAAGAAGAAAATGAAAAAATTGAAAGAG
>JALONJ010000423.1 GCA_025455045.1 Microscillaceae bacterium
CCGAAACTAGAAACCCGAAACTAGAAACCCGAAACTAGAAACCCGAAACTAGAAACCCGAAACTAGAAACCCGAAACTAGAAACCCGAAACTAGAAACCTTTACAAAATTAAGCAAGCAAATTCATAAGCCCGCTATTTATTAACGTTGTTTAACATTATTTTCAGGTTTATTAACCTCAATTCTAAAGGCAGAGGGCTAGTTTTGTGCTATGATTGAAAGCGCGTAGTCGCCAAAAAATCTATAAACAAATAATTTTTAAAGAACTATGAAAAATCTAATTTTATTAATTCTGGGCTTAAGTTGGCAAGTGCTGGTATTTGCCCAAACCAAAGAAGGAGTCATCACTTATGAAGTAAAAATGAACCTTCATCGCCGCATACCCAAAGAACAACAGGAAATGAAAAATATGATTCCTGAATTTCGGATTAGTCAAACCCAATTATTTTTTAATCAAACGACCTCACTTTACAAAAATTTGGAAGAACCCGAAGAAGATGAAGAAAGCGACAATGGCGGTGGGGTAACAATGCGATTTACGCGCCCACAGAACGAATTTTATTTTGATTTTGGGCAAAAACGCAAAGTGGAAATGCGCGATTTTATGTCCAAAAAGTTTTTGATTGAAGACTCTATCAAAAATATTCCTTGGAAATTGGTCGACGAAACGCAAACCATTCAAGGCTACACTTGCAAAAAAGCTACTTATTACAACGAAGAACGCAAGCAAAACCTAATGGCTTGGTATGCCGAAAAAATACCCTTGATGAGCGGACCCGAAGCCATTAACACTTTACCGGGAATGATTTTGGCACTCGACATCAATGAGGGCGAAATCGTCATTACGGCGAAAAAAGTAGAAGTGCGTCCTTTGCAAAAAAATGAACTCAAAGTACCCAACGAAGGCAAAAAAATAACTGCTGCCGAGTTTAAAAAGCTAGTTGATGAGCAAATGAAGCAAATGGGCGGCAACGGTACACGTATTATTAGGCACTAAAACGCGGATAAAGCTAAAAAACAAAAAAGGGGCGGTTTTATAGAACCACCCCTTTTTTATTTCAATCAACAGATCTTTTTTCAAGGAAAATCAACGTAAATAGCTGAAAATCAATACTTTATGCAATGGGCTAAAATTAAGCAATCACGCCAAATTTTTTCCAAAGCTGATAATGTCGATGGCGAAAAACTATCATAAAAATCGGCTTGAGCAAATAACCCAACAAAGCAATCCGCGGGCTAAAAGTAACTTCATCAACCACCAAACAATTGTTGCCCAGCTCCATCAAGCGGCGTTCGTGTTTCCATAATTTTTGCCAAAACGAGTAAGATTTTTCGCTAAAGCCCTGTTTGCTTACTTTTTCCATACCTAAGTAGTGCAAGTCAAAGGGAATAAAACCAAAGAGCAAAATCCAACTTTTGAAGGGGTTTTTGCCGGTAGGTAGTGCCTCAATCGATAGGGCTGGAGTTGATGCTCCGGCGGTCATTTTTGCCCACGGCATTAGCTCATAATTTACTCCGTCAAAATTATTGGCGTGTTGCCACACTTGCGCGGGCGAGGCAGTGAGGATAGAGTCTATCCGAAAGTGAAATTCGCGTGCCATTGTTTCTTTTTAGAGTTAGTTTTTGTGTAAATGATTGATTATCAATGTTTTATATTGTAGGGAATTTGAATAATTAATTTTTTTACTTATTTTTGTTAAAAGGGTAAATACCCGATTTTATACAAGCAAATTTTGTACAAACTTCGATTCTAATGAAAATAGAAATTCACAATCTCGGTCCAATTCATCATTTTGAGTTCGATTTGGATAAAGACATACACCTCATTTATGGCAAAAACAGCGTGGGAAAATCGTATGCAATCAGTACGGTTTATTTGATTTTGAAGAATTTTATTTTGAATAAGTGGAGTGAATCTGCTTATTATGAATCAATTAATGGAAAAAGTTTGAGTTTTAATGGAAAAAAAGATATTGAGTTTTTTGTATCCCTACAAGATTCATTGATAAACCGTCAAGATACAACTAGCATAATTAATAACTCAGTACGATATTTTTTAGAAAACTCTTTTTTATTGGATATTGAAGAATCCATTTTGAAAAACTTTAAAACTACAGCAAATATTCAGAACCAATACATAAAAGAAGGTTATTATATCAAGATTGAAACTGAAAATTATAGATTAAAAATTAGTAATGGCAATTTTCGAGATTTAGAGATAGTAGAGTTTGAACATTTTGGTACAATTTTGATGTATAATGAACCTAATATTCTTTTATTTGACGAAAAAAAGCAAGCAACAGCTATATTTAATGATGTTTTAGAAAAAAGTTACCGCCCTCATCACTCAATATCTCGGCTATTATCATTTTTTGTAAATGACCTCAAATCTCAAATTATTCAAGGTTTACAAGCCCTTTACTTTTTGCCGGCTTCTCGTTCTGGTTTAGAGCAAGCCGTTAAAATAATAAGGAAAAACAAGCAATCAATCATCGGCACATTAGGCTTTTCTGAGCCAATCGAAGATTACATTTATAGCACCCAACATATTGATAATCAGTTAAATAACAAAAGTTTATTAACAATCACTCAAGACATTGAAAATGAAGTAATTGGCGGTAATATCAAATATGATAATCGAACAAATCAATTGAATTATTATACTCACAATTTAATCCTCGAAATATCTCAAGCATCTTCTATGCAATTGGAGTTAGCTCCTTTGGTCATATACTTAAAATACATAGCCCAAGCCGATAGCCTAAGAAAAATCATTCTTTTCATCGAAGAACCCGAAGCCCACCTCCACCCCGAAGTACAAGTCAAATTAATGGAAATTTTTACCGAATTGCCCAAATACGGCATCAAAGTCGTGATGACTTCGCACAGCAATTATATGTTTAATAAATTGAGTAATTTGATTTTGGGGGGCAAAGTTTCAGCAGATAAAGTAGCTAGTTATCACTTAGTTATGGATAAAAATAAGGGCAGTTATGATGCCAAAGATATGCAAGCTACTAGCGAAGGTATTGAAGATAATAATTTTGTAGATGTGGCAGAGGAACTGTATGATGAAAGATTGAGAATTATTGATAAATTAAATACCCAAGCCAAACTCCAGCCAGTTCAATGAAATTGATTGAAGATTTACGCAATATTGAGGAGTTAAAAGATTGTATTTGCGCTGAATGTCAAGATAATCGAGTATATGTTACCATTGCAGACCAAGCCGAAAATATTTTGATTTTGGATTTGGATAAATACTATCAAAAACTTGAGGATACAGGCGAAACTTTGGCATCTTTAGATTGTTTGATTATTCAATTTTGTCAAGAAAATCGCTATAACGTGTATTTAGTTGAATTGAAAAATGTTGAAAGCTCAAGTGCAATGAGTACTAAAAAAAAGCGAGTTGTACCTAAAAAATTTCCCAATTGCTTTGATGATTTTATGAGTATTCGTTATAAAGACTATTTCTTAAGCCCTGATTATCAACTCAATATAAAATTAATGGTTGTTGCCGCCAGTGTAAATGATGTTCGTACCAAATCGGTCAGATTGGATTTTATTGACCAATTGCCAGTTTTTACATTTAATGGTAATGTCTATGCTATCAGCAAAGAAGAACCTTTTCCTACCATATCAAGAGCTAATTGTGAAGCATTATGAAAAAACTCATTTTCCCATTCCACCAAGTATTGCCAATGCGAGGCTTGCCTTTAAAGGGAGCGATTGCTGATAACCAACTAGAAGTGCTTGATAATCAGGGAGTTGTGGTTGAGAATGGGAAGATTATTGCCTTAGATAATGCCGAAAAACTGGCTCGACAAGCCCTCGCCGAAGGCTGGGCAATGGAAGAAATGATTGAAGATTTGGTTTTGTTGCCCGGCTTGGTCGATTGCCACACCCACATTTGTTTTGCCGGTTCGCGGGCGCAGGACTATGCTTTGCGGGTGGCGGGTACACCCTATCTCGAAATTGCCAAACGCGGGGGCGGAATTTGGCACTCGGTACAAAAAACCCGCGAAGCCGATTTTGAAGAATTAGCAACTGGGCTTACTACTCGAGTTTTGCGCCATTTGCAAGAAGGCGTTACGACTTGCGAAGTCAAAAGTGGCTATGGTTTGTCGGTGGAGGCTGAGTTAAAAATGCTCGAGGTTATTAAACAAGTAGCTGATAATCAAGCCATTGACCTAATTCCTACCTGTTTGGCGGCGCATATTTGTCCACCCGAATTTGCTGACCAAAAAGATTATTTGAATTATATTTTGGATAATTTGTTGCCCGAAATCCAAACTCAAAATTTAGCAAAACGAGTAGATATTTTTGTGGAAGAAACCGCTTTTAGCGAAGAATATGCCAAATATTATTTGCTTTTGGCGCAAGAAATGGGCTTTTCTATCACAATTCACGCCGACCAATTTAGCACCGGCGGTAGTCGATTGGCGGTAGAGATTGGGGCAGTCAGTGCCGACCATTTGGAGGCAAGCACCGAGCGCGAAATGGACTTATTGGCAAAATCCAATACCGTAGCAGTGGTCTTACCGGGCGCGTCTTTGGGCTTGGGAATGGCGTTTGCCCCTGCGCGACAGTTGCTCAACAAAGGCTGTTGTGTGGCGATTGCGACCGACTGGAATCCGGGTTCAGCCCCTATGGGTGATTTATTAATGCAAGCCGCCGTATTGGGGGCAAGCCAAAAACTCAGCACTGCCGAAGTATTTGCCGGAATCACTTACCGCGCCGCTGCCGCCCTTGAATTAAATGACAGAGGGGTGTTAAGCCCTGATTATCAGGCAGATATGATTGCTTTTGCTACCAGTGATCACCGAGAAATTTTGTACCAGCAGGGGAAACTGAAACCAAAATTTGTTTGGAAAAATGGGAAAAGGATTTTGCCCAAGGAATAGCTACAACACAAAGGGGTGCATTTCAAATTTACTTTTTAAGACCTCACCCCTGCCCTCTCCTCTGAGAGAGGGAATCTAAGGAATAAATTTGAAATGCACCCAAACAAAGTAAAATTTTTAAAAACCTAATCAATTGAAAATCCGCCAGAGGCGGACACAGTTAATTAGTTAATGATTTTGGGTATATATCACTTAATTTCATACAGAAGGTATTTTTCCAATACAGTTTAAAATATTCACGTTAGGAACAAGAAAAAAATAATGCAAACATTTTTTTGGTAACATATTGATTTTCAAGCAATTACAAAATTATTCATTTTACATTATTCACTATTCATTCCTTAACAAGCTGTCCAAACTATCGTAAATCGTAAATCTGGGTACATTTCAAATTTACTACCTATCACCCTCTCCTTCGGAGCTAATCTCCCTACAGAAAAAAAGTTGGGAAACGCTTGTATAAGTACAAATAAATACAGTATCAAATTTTACTTATTCATTTTA
>JALONJ010000424.1 GCA_025455045.1 Microscillaceae bacterium
TTTCAATTAATTACAGAAAAAATCTAAGAGGTAAAAATTTAACAAAGTTCCACGCAGGATGACGAGTGGGGAGATGAGTTGGGTTATTTTCAAATATTTAATTTTTTGTACTTTTTTAATATGTTTTAAAATATTCACGTTAAAATAAAGTAAACAATTGAATTTATTAATTAACTTGTTGTCGTTAAATTGTATTTAATTTACTGGTAATCAGCTATTTACGAGCTATTTGCTTTGCAAAAGGGGTATCATTGATATTATTTAAAATTAGAATTGGGTGAAAAAAACATAAAATAAATTTTATTTTCCGTCTTTGATACAAATACCTGATTATCAATCATTTACAACTAATTCTGTCCAATTTACCACAAAGTTCACAAAGGTAATCACAAAGAAGCACCAAGGCCTTGGTGAACTTTGTGGGTATTTTCTTGGTGTTTAAATAGTTTATGCTCGCCTTAGCTTTTGCAAATAAAATTTCTGTAAACACCTGATTATCAGGTGTTTATATCACTTTTAACAACAGCAAATTAACTTATAATCAATGTATTACATCAGCACATCAGCACATCTTATAATTAACTCATTACTAAGGTTATTTCAAAATTTTATTTCTCTAATGCTTTGATTCCTAAAATAAGATTGGGGTCAGGGCATATTTTTAAATAATATTCCTGCTCTTGCCAATGCGCCACGCCGATAAAATCGCCGTGATTTCCCAGCAAATCGGTCAGCACTTGAAAGTGTAAGTGGGGCAACCAACCGCCATTGACTTCCGGTTCGCCAAATTCGGCAAATTTTTGCCCTTTGTCCAATATTTTACCTTCATACAAATCATTCAAAGATGCTCGACTCAAATGCCCATATAAAGTATAAAAAATGTGGTTCTCAAGTTGATGTTCCAAAATAATCGTTGGACCGTAATCGCCAAAATGGGCATTATCTTTAAAACTATGGACTTTTGCCGCGTAGGGTGCAAACACCGGCGTACCCGCCGCCATCCACAAATCAATCCCCAAATGAATAGAACGCGCCCCCATTTCACCCTGAAAAACCGAACTTTGGGCATAAAATGCTCGATTTTCGCCATAGCCACCTACTGCTACTCTAGCATCTTGGGTTTTCATTCTGCCAAAAATATAGGCTTCCATAGCCGCCAAATCGTGTAAATCCAAGTTTTTGGCAATAGGGTTGTTGATGGATAAATCCAATACCAGACATTTAGCCGCCGACAAATCAAAGCCTAGTACCGGGGCAAACGCTGCTTGTTGATTTTTTAAAATTTCTCTCAGCATAGCATAAGTACAAAATTAGTTTTCATAAAATATTGATAATCAATGAGTTAGCAAATTTACAAATTTTAATCAATTTAAAAAGAATGTCCAACGATGTTTTTTGTATAAATGATTTTTGAATTACGTTTAGGAAAAAATCTTTCAACCCGACCAAGCCCAGAATAGATACAAAATAAAGTAAAATTTTTTAAAAACAATACTTCGGACAGTTTTTATAAGTAATTGATTATCAGCTAGTTATGCTATTTCAACTATTTCTTACAACTAACTGATTATCAAGTACTTAACAAAAAAATCAAAACTAGAAACCAAAAACTGTCCGAACTATTGTAAAAAAATAATTGATTGAAAATCCACCAGAGGCGGACGCGGTCGGGTAATTACATAATTCCCAATCATTGATTCCTAATTCCTAAAGTATTTTTTATAAACCCTACTTTTGAAAATTCCGAAATTTATTGCGTATTTTTGAAAAACAAGCCAAATAAATACCTAAAAATAAATTTAATTGCTTGATAATCAATAAATTAACCCATTACATTGCTTGATTTTCATTGCTCAAACGTTGAATGTTGAATTAGAAAATATGACAGAACTCAATAAAAACCTTACTCCGCGACAAATTGTAGCCGAACTCGACAAATACATCATCGGGCAAGCCGATGCCAAAAAACACGTTGCCATAGCCCTGCGCAACCGTTGGCGAAGAATGAACAGTGCCAAAGAAATGCAACAAGAGATTGTTCCCAACAATATATTGATGATTGGTGCAACCGGCGTGGGTAAGACCGAAATAGCCCGCCGCTTGGCAAAAATCGCCGATGCTCCTTTTACCAAAGTGGAAGCCTCCAAATTTACCGAAGTGGGCTATGTAGGGCGCGATGTCGAGAGTATGGTGCGCGATTTGGTAGAGCAAGCCATCAATATGGTCAAATCGGCTCGCAAAGAAGAAGTCCGCACCAAAGCCGAACAAGCCGTCGAAGATGCTATTTTAGATGTATTAATCCCCTCGGTCAAAGACAAAAAAACCGGCGGCGGTTTTGGTTTTGTATCCGAAACCAATGCCGAAGACATAGAACTCAACGAAAAAACCCGCGAAAAATTCCGCGAAAAAATCCGCAATGGCGAAATGGACGACCGCAAAATCGAGATTGTCATTCAGCAAAACCCATCGTCCAATGTAGGAATGATTGGTCCCGGCATCGACGAAATGGCAATGATTAATATTCAAGAAATGATTAGCGGAATGTTGCCCCGCAAAGACAAAAAACGCAAAGTAACCATTGCCGAAGCCCGCAAAATATTGCTTGAAGACGAAGTTGCCAAACTTATTGATATGGATGAGGTGAAAGAAGAAGCCCTCCGCAAAGCCGAAAATTCGGGTATTATTTTCATTGATGAAATTGATAAAATTGCCAGCAAAGGCGGAAGCTCAGGCGGTCCCGACGTAAGCCGCGAGGGCGTACAACGCGATTTGTTGCCCATTGTGGAGGGTAGTACTGTCAGTACCAAGTACGGCGTAGTCAAGACCGACCACGTATTGTTTATTGCCGCCGGAGCTTTTCACGTAGCCAAGCCGTCTGATTTGATACCCGAATTACAAGGGCGTTTTCCGATTAGAGTCGAGTTGCAAAGCCTCACCAAAGACGATTTTTATCATATCCTCAAAGAACCCAAAAATGCCCTTACCAAACAATATGAGGCACTTTTGCGCGCCGAAAATGTAGAACTGACTTTTAGTGATGATGCGCTCGAGAAAATCGCCGAAATGGCTTTTCATATCAACGCCGAAGTCGAAAATATCGGCGCACGCCGCCTGCATACCGTAATGAGCCATTTGTTGAACGAGTTTTTGTTTGATATACCCGATGTAATCGGAGCCAACGCCAAAATCTTGATTACCCAACAAACTGTTGAGAAAAACCTGAGCAGTTTGGTCAAAAACAAGGATTTGAGTCAGTATATTTTATAGGAATGAATAATGAGGAATGAATAATGAATAATGAGGAATGAATGCAACAATTCCCACTATAAAAAATATGAGCAAATATAAAAAAAATAAAAATTTGCGTTCAGTGCCTTTAGGCACGAAATCTTGGTAAAAAAAGCTAAAATTCCCCCTCAAAGCCTGCCTTTGGCAGGGCAAAATCTTGAAATAGGTAGAAATTTGCTCAAACTTCCCGTTCAAGGTTTCGCTTCGCCAAAGGCAGGCTTGCTTATATTGCTGTAATTAATGGAAATTTTTTTGTAATTAATTGATTATCAGATACTTAATAAATAACTCAGCACCAGAAACTGCCAGAACTATTGATAAATTCTCGATTTGTATTATTTTTAGCTATCAAACGATATTTCAATTAATTCAATCTGTATCAAATTTTTCCAAAAATAGTCTGTTCTCGCCAGAGGCGGACTGACTGTTTTGAGGAAGATTTGAGTATTTCAAATAGTTTTGTTAAATTGTATTTTTTTAATAAAATAAAGAATACTTCTGTTAATTAGGAATTAAAATTTATATAACTGTTTGATTATCAATAAGTTATGATCTTAAAGTGCTAAATATCCTCAAAAGCGTTGCTTTATTCTGTGGCTATTCCATCATAAATTTCCAAAAAAATAACCCAAAAGATTGTTGAATTGCAACTCGACAATCTTTTTTTTTTGAAGTGAAAAGCCAAAATTCAAAATACCTCAAGAATCTGCTTTAACTTTGCCCTCGCAATTGAGTAGTCAAAAAAATTATGCTGACAATTTTAAAAAAAACGCTATATTCTTTGCTTATTTTGAATATTTGGGCAATTGAGTTGCTTTGGGCGCAATTAAATTATGAATTTATCCCCTACCGCCGCGATCAACAATGGGGCTATGCCAGTGAGGGTTTGAAGGTAGCCATCTCGATGGATTACAATGAAACTTACCCCTTCCGCGAAAATGTGGCGCGCGTCAAGTGTGGAAGCCGTTATGGATACATCAATACCCGCCTCAAACCCATTACTGAATGTAAATATTATTATGCAGGTGATTTTAAAGACGGGGTAGCAAAAGTATGGCTCAACGGACGCTATGGCATCATCAACCGCGAAGGCTTAGAAATTACCCCGATTCAGTATGAAGACATTTCTTTTTTTAAAGACGGAATGGCAAGAGTGGTTTTGAATGGCTTGTATGGCTTTATAAATCTGGAAGGCAAAGAAATAGTACCCCCGATGTTTGAAAATGCCAGCAATTTTAACGAGGGAACGGCGGCTATTCGCTACGAAGGGCGTTGGGGCTATGTCAATACCCATAATCACGAAATCATCCGCCCCAAATACGATTTTGCTCTGCCATTCCGCGAAGGATTGGCGGCAGTCAAGATGAACGGCCGTTGGGGCTTTATCAATGAACGTGATGAGTTGCTCGTACCACACCGATATTATGCCGTAGAGAGTTTTTATGAGGGTTTTGCCCGCGTTGAGATAGATAACAAATGGGGCTTCATCAGCAAAAAAGGCAATGAAATCGCCCCAGTATATGATGCCGCCATCAGCTTTAGCGAAGGTTTAGCCGCCGTGAGCCTCAATGGTTATTGGGGTTTTATCAATCAGCAGGCAATTACTATCATTCCACATCGCTATGCGCAAGTCTCGAGCTTCAAAGACGGTTTGGCAAAAGTGCGAATTAACGGACTATGGGGCTATATTGACAAAACCGGCAACGAAATAGTGCCGGTACGTTATGTGGGTTTGGGCGATTTTGCCGACGGCTTGGCTAGTATTTTAATGGGTGGCAAATGGGGTTATATTGACCGTTATGGCAATTTGGTCATACCAGCACTCTACGAACAAGCCGGAAGCTTTGAGCAAGGGCTGGCAAAAATCACCAAAAACGGCAAATCGGGCTATATTGACACCAAAGGCAAGGAATATTTTAAAGATTATTAAAAATATCTCTAGCTTCGACTTTAGCCGAAGTTTACTCTACCCTACTAAAATTATAAGTCATTGATAATCAGATAGTTATATTTTTAGGTTCTTCACCACTTTTCAGGAAAATTGTAATGCAGGCTGTCTAGCCTGCCCGCGTAAATGAGTTGAGGCTTAGAATAAAGCCAGAACTTCCTCAAAA
>JALONJ010000425.1 GCA_025455045.1 Microscillaceae bacterium
ATTTTGCTTGGTAATGTTCAGAATCACTGAAAAGCGAGAGCTTTTCAGAATTCAATGGAATTCCCAAAGGCAATTCCTGAAAAGTGGTGAAGATCCTTTGCAATACTTCGGACAGTTTTTATAAGTAATTGACTGTGTCTGCCTCTGGCTGATTATCAGATACTTAGTAAATAACTCGGAACTAGAAACTGTCCGAACTATTGATGTTTGTAGATTTGAGCCTTATTGGGTAATTATTTCCTATGACTCTAGCCAGCAAAAAAAAATCTCAAAATGACATAAATCAGTTTTTCTATCGATTATTATTGCTTGTTTTGTAGCGTAAAGATAGCAGTTCTTGAAACCGTTGAAATCTACAAAATCATCTAAAAAGGCAAAAGATATTAACAAGATAATCTCTTGACAATCAATTTATTAGCTAATTTTTAAAATCATAAAAAGGAGGTTGAGAAAATGTCGTTGCTTAAAAGAAATTCATTAGCAAACTTCAACCCATTGGTCAATGATTGGCTCGATTTCAATTGGATGTCCGATTTTTTCAAAAAAGAAGGCGTACCGGCAGTCAATGTCAAAGAAACCGACCAAAATTTTGAAATCGAAGTCGCCGCTCCCGGTCTCAACAAAGCGGATTTTAAGGTAAGTTTGGAAAACCGAGTCTTGACTATTTCGGCAGAAAAAACAAGCGAAAAAAATGAAAAAACTGAGGATTTTACCCATCAAGAATTTTCATTCAATTCATTCAAGCGCAGCTTCGCGCTCCCCGAAAACATCAACGAAGAAGCTATCCAAGCTACTTACGAACACGGAATTTTGAAACTCGTTTTGGGCAAAAAAGAAATAAAAACTTTCTCCCATAAAAAAGAGATAAGTATCGCATAAGTTTAATTCATAATTAAGTCTGCAGAGAACCGATTTTGCCAATCAAAATCGGCTCTTTTTATTAGCAATTCGTTTATCGTTGATTCGTTTATCGTTTCTAATCATTAGGAACAAGAAAAAAATAATGCGTACAATATTTTTTGGTACCCTATTCACGTGTCCGCCTCTGGTGGCTTTTCAAATAATTAAAAAATTATTCATTCTACATTATTCACTATTCATTACTTATATATATGTCAGTCATTCCTATTTTAATTATTGCCAGTATCGTAGTTGCCGGAGGTTTTCTTACGGCATTTATTTGGGCGGTTCGGAGCGGACAATTTGACGATACCTACTCGCCCGGCGTGCGGATTTTGTTTGACGAACGAAACTCAAACCCCAGCGAAAAATCAGAAAAAAGCCTCAAAAACTAAATCCAGCGAATTTTGTTTAATTTTTCGGGCAAAAATTAAAATTTTTCGCTGAAAAATACCAATTATTTAAAATTTGTCTTTAGCTTTGGGCTTTCTAAGACAAATTTTGAAACGTTTTATTGCCATATCGCTCCTCATTTTACTCACCTACAATATGGTGGGCTATTATGTTATTTTTGCGATTCGCCACTGGCACGTTACCCAATCAATGTCTTTCAAAATTGAAAACCGACAAATCGTCGAAGCCCAGACTTTTGTCGTCAAAATTCCTTTGTTTCTCCCCTACCCTAGCGATTGGGAAGATTATGAATACACCTCGGGAAACTTTGAGCATCAAGGGCGTTATTTTGTAAAAGTAAAACAAATTTTGCGTCAAGACACACTCTATGTCCACTGCCTTGAAGACGAATCGCAAACCCAACTCTATGCCGAACTTGGCAAACACACCCAAAGTCAATTAGCCGATTTTCCGCAATCCAATCAATCCAAAACCGAAAAAATCACCTACAACAATTTCATCAAAGAATATTTGCCATTCTGTGAATATCATCTAAGCAACCATATACATTTGCTATACAAAAATCATTATCCAAATCTTGACTTTTCCACTTATGCAAGATTTTTAGACTACGCTACCCCACCGCCCAAGCCTTACGTCATTTAATTTTTATTGAATCAATTTTGTAAATCACTGGTAATCAAGTACTTATCTATTTATTTCATTACTCAAAAAAACCTTGAGGAATGAAAAAATACTTGTATTTTATTACCAAATTTACTCTAAATTTTAATTTCTATTGAATAGCGAGGTAAGCCCCGTATTTAAGCAAAAAATCCATAAGCTATTGATTTTCAATTACTTACGATTTTTTTAGCTTATCTCAATTCATCTATTTTACAGATTTTAAAATTTAGCATTACACTCAATATTTCGTGGCGATTTTGTAAGCTATTGATGATTAGGCATTTGCGAATTTTTCTAATTTTAGCTAACTACTTGATTTTCAAGTATTTAACTCCTAACTAGAAACTCCACGAACTATTGTTACCCTTACATTCAATAAAAATTCCCCGTTTTTGTATTTTTAACCTCCTGATTTTCAAGTACTTACCTGCTTTGTCACCGATTCGAGCCGGTTTTGTGTATCGCATCGCTCAAAGCTTAATACGAAACAAAATTATGCAACAATATTTATACAAATTGCTGATTATCAGCATATTACATATCGCATTTATTTCAACCTCCAGCCAAGCCCAATCACTCAATGACGGCATTTATTTACCAAAACAAGGCGTATGCGCCGGTCTAATGTACTCTTACAGCAGTTGGCAACAATATTGGGAAGGCAGCCTTAAGCGCGAAAACCTCAATCTGGGGCGAGTTTCAACCCAAAGCCTTCAATTGATGGTAACTTATGGCATCAATTCCAAGCTCAATTTGGTAGTAGGCTTGCCTTATATTTGGACCAAAGCCTCTGCCGGTACACTCGCCGGGCAACGCGGAGTGCAAGACCTGATGGGCGGACTCAAATACCAAGCCTTCCATTGGCAAAAAAATCAACACAATCTACAATTATCGGCAGTCGTGGGCGGTTCAGTGCCTTTGAGCCATTATACACCCGATTTATTGCCCCTCTCCATTGGCTTACAAAGTCGTACCCTATTTGGGCGCGCCTTGGTTCATTACCGCTTCCGCGACCATTGGTTATTCACCGCCCACGCCACCTACACCACCCGCAGCCTTGTGAGGCTTGACCGCGAATCGTATTACACCACCCGCCAAATATATTCCAATCAAGTGGCTATGCCCAATGTATTGAGTTATGGACTGCGCGGCGGCTACAAAACCGCGCGTTGGTCAGCCGAACTGATGTTTGAGCAAATCAATTGTTTGGGTGGTCTCGACATTCGCCGCAACGATATGCCCTTTGTTTCCAATGAAATGGATATGAGCAATTTAGGTTTTTTAGGCACTTATACATTTAGCCAACTGGCTGATTTACAAGTAGTTGCGGGCATCAATCACACCCTAGCCGGGCGCAATGTAGGGCAAAGTACCGCCTTTTCGTTAGGCTTAATGAAGCCTTTTAGCTTGGTAAAAAAGACCGCAACGCTCTCGCCCAACGAATAAAGACTAAACCCTGTCAAGTTTTATTTCAATAACTCACTGATAATCAAATGGTTACAATAATTTGGGCGCAAAATCCCGGCTGTCGGGCAAGCCCGAGCCTCTTGTGGGCAGGTGAGCAATTCGCTTCGTAAACTTCGCTCATTGCTCACCTGCCCACAAGGGGTCTCGTCCGTCCGGCTTCCATCCGGTGCGCAAATTCAAACTTATCAAATTAAAAAATTGAACAACAAATGAAGAATATTCACCTTTTATATACCCTTTTATTCAGCTTTTTGGGCTTGGCTTGTAGCCAACAAATCGACGAAAAATGGGCAGATTTAGCTCCATTAAACCCCAGCAACCTAGATGCCAATGCCGGCACTTGGCAACCTATCGTCCTCAGTACCCAAGCCGAAATAGCCCTCCCTGCTCCCCCCGCCCCCAACTCCGCCCAATACCAACAAGAGTTGCAAGCTACCAAAGCCGCCCTTGCCAATCTTAGCCCCCAGCAAGCCCAAATCATTCAATATTGGAGTGCCGGAGTTACCCTGCGTTGGAACGAAATAATGCGCGAGTTAGTCGCCAAACACAATCTTCCGCCGGTCGCCAATCCCGACGGCACCTACCCCATACCCAACTCAGCCAACCCATTTGCTTATCCCCAATTTCCTTTTGCCAATCCTCCCTACGCGGCGCGCGCCTACGCCTATGTGAGCGTAGCCCAGTACGATGCTTTGGTTGCCGCCTACCATTACAAAAACTTGTACCAAACCCAAGCCCCTTATCAAATCGACAACACTATTCAACCCCGAGTTCCCAAATCCACCTTAGCGGCCTACCCCTGCCAAGATGCCGTAATTGCCGCCGCCAGCCTCGAGCTAATGAAGTTTCTTTTCCCAACCGAAGTCGACTACCTCAACCAAAAAGCCTACGAAGCAATGTACTATAAAATGTGGGCAGGTGCGGCAGTTGAAAGCGACATATTAGCCGGTGAAGCCCTCGGCAAAGCCGTTGCCCAAAAAGTACTCACCCGCGCCCGCAACGACAATATGCGCAACGCCGTAGGCACCCAAGTCAAATGGGACAGCTTGGTAAATCGGGTTCGGACAATGGGCGGCACACCTTGGCAAAGCCTTGAGAATCCGGCTCGCCCGCCGATGCTGCCTTTTTTTGGTCAGGTCAAAACTTGGCTTTTTGATACCAATACTTTGGCACAAATCCGCCCCGAAGCTCCCTACGCCATAGGTTCGCCCGAATTTCAAGCCCAATTAGCCGAAGTAAAACGCGAAGCCGGTAGCAATGACCGCGACAAACTGCGCATCGTGCATTATTGGGCGGATGGAGCCGGAACTTATACTCCTCCCGGGCATTGGAACGCCCTTGCTGCCGACTATATTCAGCAAGCCCAACAAAGCGAAGTACGCACAGCGCGCAATTTTGCCTTGCTCAATATGGCTATGATGGATGCCGGAGTTGCCTGTTGGGAAGCCAAAACTTATTATTATTTTCCGCGTCCCTCGCAAATTGACCCCAGTATCAAAACCTTGACCGGTGTACCTAATTTTCCGGCTTATACCTCTGGACATTCTACTTTTTCATATACGGCGGCTACAGTATTGGGGCATCTTTTTCCCAATCAAAAAAATCAACTGGAGGCAATGGCTTTAGAAGCCTCTTTGTCAAGGCTTTACGGAGGAATACATTATCGTATGGATTGCGAAGCCGGGGCTAGATGCGGTAAAGTGATTGGCGGCTATGCCGTAGCCCGCGCCCAGACCGATGGCGCGGGGAATTAAAAAATTTGTTTTGTTTGCCTGATTACTGTTTTGCAACTGATTGTCAATCAAATAATTGGGTGATTGTAAATCATTTCAAATTATTTAAAAAATATGGCTCTATCGTTAATTTGGTTAATTCATAGTAATTTTTCAAGATCATTTAAACCCTAAGGGTTTTAAAAACCCTTAGGGTTTGGCCTCAATCCCCAACAATATAGCATTTATTGGAGCTATTTTTATGAGTAACCTGTCAGGTTTGAACTGTTTTTTCTAAAACCGAAAGCCTAATAGTTGCCTCCGCCTTGGGCGGACAGGCAACGGCTCAAAAAATTTAATTTCAAATTGATTTTGAGTAATCTAACTTTGGAATAGCTATTAAATAAAGTAAAATTTTAAAAAAACATAATTAATTGAATATCAGGCAATTAAATAATTCCTAAGGATCTTCACCACTTTTCAGGAATTGCCTTTAGGAATTCCATTGAATTCTGAAAAGCTCTCGCTTTTCAGTGATTCTGAACATTACCAAGCAAAATG
>JALONJ010000426.1 GCA_025455045.1 Microscillaceae bacterium
ATCTGAAACTCTTGATAATCAACGCTTTAGATTCTTCGCTTTGCTCAGAATGACAAAGAAATTTTTTTCATTCCTGAAAAGTGGTGAAGAACCATAAAATGAATGTAAAGTATTGATTATCAATAAATTATAAAAGTAGCTTCGGTTAAATTCAAAATGAAAACGGAATATTTTTAAAATCTCCCTATTTTTAAATAGTTTTTGGATGATTTGAAAATCAATTTTTCGGCTTAATTTTTATATTTGTATTAAAATAATTTTAAATTGTATTTTTCTTATAGTAAATTTCAATTACCTTCGTTTTGAAGATTAGATAATTATTTGACTATCAATGAATTATGTTTTCTGATGGAATCATCTCTTTTAAAGCCATTGAATACAAATTCTTATGAATCATTTGCAAAACAATTAAAAAAAAATTTGATTTTTGTATTTTTGAACCGAAAGCTAAGTTTGGCTTTTTTTCTATGGTGTAAATTACAAATTATTTTTTGTAACTAATTCATTGTCAGTCCATTAGCAAACAAGCAAATTGTCTAGTTGATTATCAATAATTTACATATTTAGACCAAACGCAAAACCGCCGCACTCTCTCTAATCATATCAATTGAATGTACCCACTACTCCGCAAGATTCTTTTTTCGCGCCAAGCTCAAGGGCAACTTTGGTTTGCCGGTATTGGCTTATTATTGGGTTTATTGCTTTTACTGGTATCGCTTCAAGTCTATCTCAAAATCAGCGAATTGCTCACCCAACGCCAAAAAGACCCTAACTACTTGATTATCAGCAAAAAAGTAAGCCTAAGCAATACGCTGTTTTTTGCCAAGTCGGGTTTTAGCTCCGGCGAAATTGCCGACCTCCAAGCCCAGCCTTTTATTGAGAAAGTAGGTAGCTTTACTGCCAATCAATACGAGGTAACGGCTTTTGCCAAACAAGCCGGTTTTTATTCGGAGGCTTTTTTTGAGTCTGTACCTGATGAGTTTTTAGATGCTCGCCCCGAGGAATGGACTTGGAACGAAAAATCGGAGTATATTCCGCTTATTTTGTCGCAAGATATGTTGGACTTATACAATTTTGGGTTCTCGATGGGCAAGGGCGGCAATCTGCCTCAAATTTCGCGTTCTACGGCGGCTTTGTTGCCTATCAGCGTGCGTCTGCGGGGAGTGCGCGATGAGTTGAGCTTTCAGGCGCGAATTGTAGGTTTTAGTGAGCGAATTCCCACTATTTTAGTCCCACCGGCATTTATGGAGTGGGCAAACCAAAACATTGGCGAAGGCAAAAGCTCACAACCCTCGCGCCTCATCGTCAAGGTCAAAAGTGCCGGAGACAGTCAATTAGCCGAGTATTTTGCCCGCAAAAACTATCAAATCAATCAAGAGCGTCTCAATGCCAATCGTTTGGGTGCTTTGGCGCAAAATATGATGTCGGCAGTAGGCATTTTGGGGGCATTTTTTATTGCTTTGTCTTTGGTAGTGTTTTTTCTTAATTTTCGAGTCATTTTAGCCGAATCGCAAGAAGAAGTGCGCCTTTTGCTACAATTGGGCTACACGGCTTCGATGCTGGCGCGCACCCTGATTGGTTATTTTTTAGTTTTTTTGGCTATCATCAGCTTGCTTACTGCCCTTAGTTTGTACTTTAGCCTCGATTATTTATATCATTTTTTGCGCGGACAAGGCTTAGAAATCAGCCTAGGCATAGCCCCGCCGGTGATTGCTCTGGGCTTAGGTTTTGTAGCTATTATCCTGATATTCAATGTGTTGGCGGTATTTAGATTGTTGCAAAAATATAGTTAGTATTTTGAAAACCCTTATGAACCAACCATTATAACTTTAAGGTTTATTTTAATCGCTGATAAACCCATATTTGTTCCTTGGTTTTGTCTTTAGAAATGTGCTTCACAATCAATTCATTACCTTTTAATTGCAAAATAATTTCGTTGGGAAAATCATTGTTGAAATTGCTGAAAGTATAAGTTTCGGCTTCCGATTTTTCTAGGCGAAAAGGGTAAACCACATCTTTGTCTAGAGCTTGGATATGGTAATGGATAGCGCTTTGATGCTGAAAACGAACAAACTTGGAATAATAAATCGTGGCGGTATGCAGCAAAATAGTATCCGCCGATTGAATCTTGTATTTTTTGGCCCGCAAGGTGTTTTTGCTCTCGAGTATCCACTCTTCATAGATTTTTTCTTCATTTTGCATCATTTGCCAAACTCCCTGCAATTTTTTGAGTTCTTTAAATGCCTGTTTATCAGCTACTTGCGCCCAAGTATTACCGACAGTCATTACCCATACAAAAAACCATAACTTATTCAAATCTTTTTTTTTGATGATTTTAAATTTTTTTTGTGGTGAAATTTTATCAATTAAGATTCCAGCATTTGGTTTTGAAAAATACGGCTAAAACTCCGAAAAAATACTTTTTTTTTAAAAAAAATCTCAATATAGGAATGAATAGTAAATAATGTAGAATGAATAGTTTTTTAATTACCTGAAAATCAATAGCTTACTAAAAAATATTGATTCTTCACCACTTTTTAGGAAAATTGTAACGCGGGCTGTCTAGCCTGCGCGCGTAAGCGGCTTTAGACCACAATTAAGCTAAACAATTCCTTTAAAGATGTCGAGAACCAAAATATTGTAAGCATTATTTTTTTCTTGTTCCTTACCACAAAAGCAAAAAAGTCCTAAGCGATTGAACTAAGCGAGGCAATTTTTGAAATTTATCTCAATTTTCGGGTGTATTTTTGCGCCATTGTTTGAAGGTAAAATAAATTTTTGAATCTAAAATATTGATAATCAGTTATTTATAAAATAATATCATTTGATAAAGAACCTAAAGTTGAATCACATTGAAAGATAAAGTTGTAATCATTACCGGAGCTACTTCCGGAATTGGCAAAGCCTTAGCCTACGAAATAGGTAGAGCCGGTGCCAAAGTAGTAATCACCGGACGCAATGCCGGCGCACTTGCGGAAATCTCCGAAGACCTCAACCGCCAAAATATCGACAACCTAGCCCTGCAAGCCGATGTAGCGCAATGGGACGACAACCTAATGATGGTGCAAAAAACCCTAGAAAAATATGGAAAAATTGATGTTTTAATCAACAATGCCGGTATGACGATGCGCGCCCTAGTCGAGGAAGCCGATGTCGAGGTCATCACCCGCTTGATGGAGGTCAATTTTTATGGAGCTTTGTATGCCACCAAAGCCGCTTTGCCACACATTTTGGCAAGCAAAGGCTCAATTGTGGCTATTTCTTCTATCAATGGCTTTGTGGGTACACCGGCACGAAGCGGCTATGTGGCTTCGAAGTTTGCTATGAATGGTTTTTTTGAGGTTTTGCGAATGGAAGTAGGGCAGCGTGGGGTTCACGTTTTGGTGGTAGCCCCGGGTTTTACGGAGTCCAATATTCGCAAAAATGCCCTTACTGAAACCGGCAAAGCCCAAGGCGACTCGCCGCGCTCCGAAGACAAAATGATGACTGCCGAAGAAGTAGCGCGGCGCACTCGCTTGGCTATCGAGCAACGCAAGCGCACACTTGTCCTCACCCGCCAAGGCAAATTGGCGGTTTGGCTACACAAGTTTTTTCCGGCGTTTGTCAATCGCCAAGCCTATAAAATAATGCTTTCGGAACCCAATTCGCCCCTCAAAAAATTTCATTCTTGATAGCAACCCTCACACAAGCAAAAACGGGCGCATTTCAAATTTACGCATTTCTTTTGCCTCACCCAGCCCTCTCCGAAGGAGAGGGTGATAGGTAGTAAATTTGAAATGCGCCCAGCAAAAACTTAAAAATAAGTTGAACCAATTGATTGGGAATTGATGAATGATGGTTTTCTTAGAATATTACAATTTGGTTAAAAAAGATTATTTAAAAAAATATTTTGTATAACTCATTGATAATCAGTTGTTTATCTAATATTATTGGTTTTGTAATATTTCAACTAAAAAAGGCATAATTTTTTAAAAAAATGGCAAAAGTATTGCAATAAATTTAGGAGATGTTTATTTTTTTTTCAAAAGATTCTTTAATATTGGACATCTTAAAAGTCGGTTTTTTCGTTTAAAAATCTAAAAAAAGTAATCGGTTGATACACAAATTTCACATTCATCTAAATTAAATTGTGAGTGCTTATGAGTAATTTTAATGCTTTTTTATCACCCAGCCAACTCCACGACCGCATCCGCGAACTTCGCCAAAAAATGGAATTCGAAGGTTTGAGTTCCGATGAAGCCGAAGAACTCCAAGAGTTGAAAGAGACTTTGAGCGAGTCAGCCAATGACTTTGATTATGAATATTAAAAATGGTTTTGCCATTTAATCTTTTTTTAAATTTTTTGAAAAGCGCGAATTTATCGCGCTTTTTTTTATGCAAAACTTAGGCTTTTTCGAGGAATATTTATAAACATTTTAGGAATTTTTGCCCTAATTCTTGCTACTCCTCAAGGCATTTGCCGCCGATTGCTTAACTTGCACTGCCAATCATCAATAAAAAACTACTTAATTTTGGAAAATGTATTAAGATTAGCTGTCCAAAAATCGGGACGCTTAAGTGACGACAGCCTCAAATTAATCCGCGAATGTGGAATTTCATTTACCCAAGCCGTAGGCAAGCTCAAGTCTGAGGCTTACAACTTCCCTTTGGAGTTTTTATTCTTGCGCGATGACGACATTCCGCAATATGTAGCCGAAGGCATTGCCGATATAGGCATTGTGGGCGAAAATGTACTGCTCGAAACCGGCGAAAATGTGCAACTGGTCGAGAAACTAGGCTTCTCCAAATGCCGCTTGGCGATAGCCGTACCCCGCGATTTTGGTTACGAAAGCGTAGAAGACCTCCAAGAGATGAGCATTGCTACCTCGTACCCCCGCATATTGCAAAGTTTTTTGGACAAACATCAAATCCAAGCCCACATTCACGAAATAAGTGGCTCGGTCGAGATTGCTCCTAGTATTGGTTTGGCAAACGCCATTTGCGATATTGTCAGCTCGGGCAGTACGTTGATGAGCAACGGACTCAAAGAAGTAGAACTGGTATTCAAATCCGAGGCTATTCTCATTGCTCATCCTCAGCTTAGTGAGGCTAAAACCCAGACACTCAATCAGTTACAATTTAGAATCCAATCAGTCAATCGCGCCAACAACAATAAATATATTTTGATGAATGTGCCCAATGAGTCTATTCCCAAAATTATTGACATCTTGCCGGGTATGAAAAGCCCCACGGTAGTTCCCTTGGCTATGTCGGGCTGGAGTTCGCTACACTCAGTTGTGCAAGAAGATGAATTTTGGAAAATTATCGAACAATTGCGCCAAGCCGGAGCGCAGGGCATTTTGGTAGTACCAATTGAGAAAATGATTTTGTAAATTTTCAAAAAT
>JALONJ010000427.1 GCA_025455045.1 Microscillaceae bacterium
ATCCTTATGAAATTGCCAATTCCTGAAAAAAAGGCGTTTAAACCTAACTGTAATTATTATCTAAAAACCAAATTTTGAGCTTGCGTAATGTCAGTTATTTATTTGTCTATTAAACCGATAAATACGAGTGCATTTCAAATTTACTACCTACGACCCTCTCCTTCGGAGAGGGCAGGGTGAGGCAAAAGAAATGCGTAAATTTGAAATGCACCCGATAAATACTTATTTCCGACATTCCCCAGCACAGAATTAAATTTCGTTATTTTTTATTTTTATTTTTGACAACCCTCTCCATTTACTTAAAACAGGGTGTAACTTCATTCAAATATGAGCGTGTACCTATAATATTTTAAAAAAAGTCAATAATCCTAAAATAAAATAATGTATTGGGAAATGTCGGCTTCCATTACCAATGATATAACCCTAGCCGCCGGTGAAAACAAAACAATGGATGTAGCGATGACTAAGAGCGACCTACAATTGGACGAGATAGTTGGCTTGAACTTTTTTTGTCGACTTTAGAAGTAAATTTCTAGCTTTTTTAAATTAATTTTGCTGGGCAAAAATTGGGACGAGTTGAGGTTATTCTATTTGCAAAAAACATATAAATAGCTGATAATCAGCATTTTATACTTATAATAAATAATTAACTCTTAACCCTAGGAGAAATGAAGGCTTGCTGCTCACTCCTCAATTCTCACATCTCGCTCCTAAATAATTACTTAGGAACAAGAATAAAATAAAGTAAACAATTGAATTTATTAATTAATTGATAATCAATGTATTACATTGGCACATCAGCACATCATATAATTAACTCATTACTTAACTATTTTATCAAAAAAAAATTATGCAAGACATTGGCATTGTAACCAGTATGTGTGTGGATATTGAACCCGACGAAAAGGTGCTGTACCCTCAACTCAAAGATGTAAATGCCCAAGACCGGCGGTGGTTGTACTGGCAATGTGTGTATGTGTTTTTTGCTACTTCCAAGCGTTTCAATCCCAGCTCTCGCCACATCTTATATACCAACGAACAAGCCCAAGTGGTAAAAAATGGGCTTGATTTGCTGGCAAAAATCAAAGAACTGGGCGTGGAAGTCAAATTTCACCAATTTCAGCATTTCAATCCGCCCAAAGGCTACTCCAATACCTTCAAAAATGCTTTTTATAAAATGGATGTAATCAAAGAATTGGGCAAAGAAGAAGGTAATTTTATTCTCTTGGATTCGGACTGTGTGTGGATAAAACCGGTATCGACGCTCAATACGATGATGGATTGGGAAAAAGAAATCTTGCTGTACGATACGTTTACTTCTACCGACCCCGCCAAGCGCGACCCCAAAATTACCAAAGACAACTTGTACAAGTCGGAGGTAGGCAAGGTTTTTAAACAAATTGATGAAAACTATCCTTTTGCCGAACCCCACGTTTTTGGCGGTGAGGTAATCGGTGGCAATGCGCAAAATTTGAAAATTGTTGCCGAAGAATTGGATAAATCCTTTTATCATATCCTGACCAAGTATAAAAGCGAAGCCGAACTGCCCCGATTCCCCAATGGCAAAAATATCTTTTCGGGTATGGAGTATTGGACAAGTATGATTTATAATCAAATGCCCTTGCCCTACCGCGATGCCCGTGCGCATATCCGCCGAATTTGGACGGCTTTTAGGGTGAGTTCGGTCAAAAAATCGGATTTTGATTTGACTATTTGGCATATGCCCGCCGAAAAAAAACAAGGTTTTCCCAATCTTTTTCAGCAAATGCTCAAACCTCAATCTAAGTTTTGGACTTTACCTTTGGACAAACTCCCGGTGTATATGGGCGAGTATTTGGGAATTACCGACAAAACCATTAATTTTAAAAGATTGGGGATTTTGGTGGATAAAGTCCAATCCGAAACGATGAAGTTTTTTAAAAAGAAAAAGTGATAACTTCATAATTATACTAATTCGGATAGTTTCGGGTTTCTAAGCCCCCTGCCCCCGGAGGGGTTCTGTTCCGAGTTATTTAATAAATACTAAATAGGGTGCATTTCAAATTTACGCGTTTCTATTGCCTCACCCTAGCCCTCTCCGAAGGAGAGGGTCATAGGTAGTAAATTTGAAACGCACCCACTAAATATCTGACTGCGTCTCGCCTCCGGCGAATAATTAGCTTTTACATAAAACACTTAAACCATCACAACTTATTGATTATCAATTACTTACAAAAAATATCCGAAATATTGATTAATGAAGTACTTGATTATTCACCAAAAGCGGACACGGTCAGTACTTTGCGCCTTAGCGGCTTTGCGCGAAAATAGAATTGTATAGTATTATTACCCAAAAGCCCTACTCCGAACAATACCAGCCAACTATTTATTTACAATAACTAATTTTTATCAAATACAATCAATGAATTTTGCCCCCATTTGTTTTTTTACTTACAAAAGATTGGATTGTACCCGCCAAGCCATTGAAGCCCTCCGCCAAAACCTAGGAGCAGACCAAAGCAACTTATTTATATTTTCAGATGGCGCAAAAAAACCCGAAGACGAGCCTCTGGTAGCCCAAGTGCGGGCTTACTTAGACCAAGTAGAGGGTTTTGCCGAAATCAAAATCCTAAAACGGGATAAAAATTGGGGCTTGGCAAAGTCCATCATTAGTGGGGTGAGTGAGGTACTCAATACCTATGGCAAGGTAATCGTGCTGGAAGATGATATTTATACTTCGCCCAATTTTTTGACTTTTATGAATACCGCACTTGATTTTTATGCCGGCAATCAAGGGGTGTTTTCGGTAGGGGGCTATACTTTTCCGATTCAATATCCGGCAGATTATCCTTACGAAGTATATTTTGCGCCACGCGCCTCATCGTGGGGCTGGGCTACTTGGGCTGACCGTTGGGCTACGGTAGATTGGGAGGTCAAAGATTTTGCCGAGTTTAGCCGCAATCCTAAGCTCATCCGAGCGTTTAATCAAGGCGGAAGTGATATGTTTGGAATGTTGCAAAAACAACAAGCGGGTAAACTCGACTCTTGGGCGATTCGTTGGGGCTATCAACAATTTAAAAATAAGCAACAAACGGTGTTTCCAACTGTATCTAAGGTGCAAAATATAGGTTTTGGCGACAATGCCAGCAACACCAAGTTTTATAACCGCTTTGCTACCGACCTAGACCAAAGCAATGCCCTTAGTTTTAAAATGCCCCAAGAAGTGGTATTAAATAAACAGATTTTGCGGGCATTTAGAGCCAAAGCCAGCCTTTGGACACGCATTACCGGCAGAATCAAATATTACTTAGGCATTAAATAATGAGTGGCGAATTTTTAAATTTTCAAATTCCGAAATTTATTTTGTGCCGTTGGTGGGTTTAGGAATTAGGAATTAATAATTGGGAATTAGGAATTGTTTAATTACCTGACCGTGTCTGCCTTTGGAGGATTTTCAATTGATTATGTTTTTACAATAGTTTGGACAGTTTCTGGTTTCTAGCTATTTGCTAAGTGCTTGATTATCAGATAGTTAAAAAAAATACTTGAAATTACATAACTAACTGATAATCAAGTGCTTATAAAAAATGTCCAAAGTATTGTTTTTAAAAAGTTTACTTTATTTTGTAATTATTCCTTAGAAAAATGCTGCCGAATTTTAGCTAATCGCTGGGGTGCATTTCAAATTTACGCGTTTCTATTGCCTCACCCTAGCCCTCTCCAAAGGAGAGGGTCATAGGTAGTAAATTTGAAATGCACCCAATCGCTGACTGTTTAGTCCAGCGTTTCTCGACACCAACAACTTGTAGGACACGCGGTTGTCGGTGTCGTTGTACCTAATCAATCCACAAAAATTTAAAAACTTTGGGCAATTTCCAACCCCAAAAACGGCGCAAAAAATAAATTCATAACCCATTGTTAATCAAGTAGTTAACAAAATATCTTGTTACTTTTACCGAAAAAAATCAAAAATTAACTTCTTAGTCTTTATTTTTTGCTTTTATTTGTATTTGATTAACGCTCAAAGTCTTATCTTGATTGACTATTGATAAAAGCCCTATTATTAATAAATCACACAAAACCACTCAAATTAATCAGTAAAGCATGCGGATTCTCCTCATTCATAATTTTTATCAAAAAGCCGGAGGCGAAGACGTAGTATATCAAGCAGAGGGTGAGTTACTCGAAAAATACGGGCATCAAATCAGCCGTTTGGCATTTGACAACAGTTCCTTGCGCTCGTTTTTAGATGTTTTGAAATTTGGAATCAATTTGTTTTACAATTACAAAAGTGCCAAAATCTTAAACGACCGAATTTTATCTTTCAAACCCGACATTATTCACGTCCATAATTTTTTCCCGATAGCCTCGCCTTCTATCTTTTATGAGGCAAACAAGCACAACATTCCTATTGTGGTTACTTTGCACAATTACCGCCTGATATGCCCTAGCGGAATCTTGTATCACAATAACCAAATTTACGAAAAATCGATTCACAAAACTTTCCCTTTAGATGCTATCTGGAAAGGTGTTTATCGCAAATCGCGCTTTCAGACGGCGGCAGTGGTAATGATGACCGGTATTCACAAGCTATTGCATACTTGGGACAGCAAAATTGACGCTTACATTACTTTGAGCGAGTTTTCGCGGCAATTGTTTGTCAATTCGTCTTTGCACGTAAAACCCGAAAAGTTTTATTTGAAACCTAATTTTACCTTTGATAGAGGTTTTGACAGCAACAAAGAAAATTATTTTTTGTTTGTGGGGCGACTGGTACCCGAAAAAGGTGTGATGACTATTCTCAAAGCCTTTAGTCAAACCAAACATCACCTCAAAATCATTGGTGCCGGTGACTTGGAGTCGGAAGTGATCGAAGCCAGCCGCAAATACGAAAATATCGAGTTTTTGGGGTTTCAGAAAAATAGCGAAGTAATCGAAATCACCAAAAAAGCCAAAGGTTTGCTTTTTGCATCTGCTTGGTACGAAACCTTCGGGCTTACAGTCATTGAGGCGTTTTCGGCAGCTACCCCGGTGATTATTGCCAATATGGGCGGACACGGACAACTTGTACAACACGACTACAATGGCTTGCATTTTGAACCCAACAACGTAGAAGACTTGATTCAACAATTGCAGAAACTAGATGACAAAAACTTTGTCGACGTATTGGCAACCAATGCCCGTCGAACTTTTTTGGAAAAATTTACCCCCGAAAAAAACTACGAAATGTTGATGGATATTTATCAAAAAGTTTTGGCAAAAAAATACGCAATCAAACCTGCCTAAAGTATCAGCTATTTGGTTCTTCACCACTTTTCAGGAATGTAGAAAAAATACTCGACAATTTGCTGAAAAGCTCTCACTTTTCAGTGATTCTGAGCGAAGCGAAGAATCTG
>JALONJ010000428.1 GCA_025455045.1 Microscillaceae bacterium
CTTTTTTCTGAAATTTATCAATTTCAGTGATTCTGAGCGAAGCGAAGAATCTGAAACTCTTGATAATCAACGCTTTAGATTCTTCACTTCGTTCAGAATGACAAATTCAATGGAATTCCTAAAGGCAATTCCTGAAAAGTGGTAAAGAGCCAAATTATACTATTATACAAAATCAAAAATACAACCTCACCCCTGCCCCTCTCCTACTGAGAGGGATTTGTAAAATATTGATTATCAAGAACTTACCCTCCGCCAAAGGCGGAAGATAGGGCTAGGGGGTAAGATTCTGAGCGCAAAATTTGTACAGCAGTATAATACAAAATTATACTACTGTACATTTTTTTAACCAACTAAGAAGCTAAGGAAACTAAGCCATTGACTATCAGTGCTTTGCGCCTTAGCGTCTTTGCGCGAAAATAGAATTATACAATAGTATTATACAAAATACTTAAAGTAACATAATCTGTTGATTATCAATTACTTACAAAAAATACCCGAAATATTGAATTAAAATACACCTTTGAAAAAATCATTTAATATTCATAAAAATAAATTGTACGATTTTTATATTTTTAGAACTTAAAGAGTTGGCATACCTTAGGTAAAGACAATTCTTTAAGTTCTAAAAATTATTTTAGTGAACTGATAATCAATGCTTTAAAAAAAAATATTTAATTTATATTTCTAAAATAAGCATTTTAAATTTATAAATAAAATTTGTATTTTTTTAATAAAATTTTAAAATATTCACGTTAATTTACCAAACAACCTTAGAAAGCCATTTTACCTAAACAATTCATCAAAATTCAATGCTACATAATACATTGCGCCAATTTGTGCCAAACCATAGCCTTGAGCGTAGTACTTATTGAATAGGTTGGTACCGCCGAGTTTGACCACAGTTTTGATTTTAGGCACTCGTAGAGAAACTTGCGCATCTACCGTATTCCAAGCCGGTAGCCATACATCGCCTTGGGTATTGCCTTGCTCTACCCACATTTTGTCAGTCCAACGATAGGTAAGCGCAAAGCCGAAATCTTTGGTTACTTTGGCATTGCTAAAGGTAATATTGTAGCGATTTTCGGGCGAAATAAAGAAATTGCGCCCTACGGCTGACACTTCGGGGTTGCTCATTTTTCGCTTTTCGATAGGTACGCCAAAAGGATCGTTGCGCACGTTGCCTACATTGTCGCGTAAAGTAATTTTACCGACTTGATTGGCATAGTTTGCCGACAGGGTATAGCCTTTATCAATTGCCCACTCAAAACCCAAACCAAAACCACTGACAAATATTTCATTGAAATTGTTGAAATTGACTTGATAAGTTCGGGAAGTAGCGGCATTTCCTAGATCACTTTGTTGTCCATTGATTGGCTGAATAATGTTTTGCGCGGCGATGAAATCATCATAAACACTTCCAAAATAAAAAGCATCAACAAATACTTTGTTGGCAATTTGTGTTTTGTAGCCAACCTCCCAAGTGCGGATTTTTTCGGTAGTAAAATTATCGGGCTGAGGTACAAATTGCACCAATAAATTTGGATTGCCGGGAGGCGCGCTTTGAACAGAAGCCCGATAGGCATTGACCGAAGCCTCGGTATAACCCGGATTGGAATACAAACCGGCGGCTTCCATTGCCGCTTGTGTACCCCCAACCTCGCCTATGCTACCATCAGACAAGATTTGATTGGGCGAGGGATTGCGAAATGCCGATTGCCAAGAAGCGCGGAAGTTGTGGTTTTTGATACTCAAAACGCCTGATACTCTGGGGGTTAGCCCTCCTTTGAAGTATTGGTTTTTATCATAACGAAGGGCGGCGGTAGGTTTGAAAGTAGTATTTTCGGCAATTTTGACCAAATAAGAAGCCTGCAAATACCAGCCATATTCATTGATAATCTTGCCGGCTTTACCCACAGCAAAAATTGTATTTTCGGATTCCAAATTAAATCGGCGGTAGCTTGCCCCAGTCAAAACTTCGAATTCTTTGGGCAAAAAATTCTTAAAATTATACATACCCTCAAAATGAGTCATTGAGGAGTTATCCAACAAACGCACACCGTTAATTGCCGGTACATTGTTTTGTCCGGCACTCGGAATCCGTGTATTGTTGTTGGTATTGATTAACTCATTGCGAAAACGGTTAAAATCATTGCTTCCTACGGCAAATTTGGTATTGTCGGCGGCATTGCGAGCGGCTACAATGTCATTGGTATAAGCATTGGCAAAATCGGTAGCCCAAGTACCGGTTGGTTTGGCAATTTGCAAGAGTCTTGCTGCCAATTGTCCCAAATTGTAGCCTTCGGCTTTTTGAAATGTGCCATAAGCCCGCACAAAAAACTCATCACCTCTTAACTCAAGTTTGGCTTGGTGGCGGCGATAGTCGGGGAAGTATTCACGAAAACCGGCAGTTCGAATAAAATTGCCATTGCCATAATTCCAAGAGGCAATCGCTTCAATTTTGTCATTGATTTTATAATGCAAGGCGACATTGGCACGATAGCTAAATACCTTGCCTTGGTTTTGCAATAAATCCAACTCGGTATAGCCGGTGCGCGTAACTCTACGACCTACAAGGGCTTGGTTGGTAGTATTATTCGCAGTAAAATCAAATGAACCACCATTGGTTACATCATCACCATAAATATTTACGCCATCATATTCAAAATTGGTTGCTGGATTATTATTAGGGATATAAGCAATAGAAGTCGTACGACTGTTGGCATCATTGAAAAAAAAGCCCCTGCGCCCACGGGTGGAACGGTCGTCATAGTTATCGGCAATAAAATCTGTCCCATTTAAAGCTGAAAAATTGACTTTGAAAGCAAATTTATCACTCAATCGCTTGGCATAACGCAAAGCAACATCACTAAATGCTTTGGGTCCAAAATTGTCTTTGCCAAAGTTGTTCAAGCCCAATTTGACCGAAGCACTAAAACCTTGAAACTCAAAGGGGCTTTTGGTGCGGGTGAGCTGTAAGCCTTGCAAGGCATCGGGTCCGTACAAAGCCGAGGAGGCTCCGGGCAAAATTTCTATACTCTCAATGTCTAAATCCGACACTCCGGCGGCATTGCCAAAACCAAACCCCAAACCCGGCGAGCGATTGTCCATTCCATCGGTCAATTGCAAAAAACGGTTGTTGTTATTTGCCCCAAAACCGCGCACATTTACCGATTTGAAACCCAAACTCTGAGTCAATAAATCTACACCTTTGAGGTTTTGTAGGGCATCAAAAGTGCAGATGGCGGCTGATTGTTGAAATTGGCGTATCCCCAATTTCTCAACAGTTACGGGAGCTTTGACCAGACTCTCCTCAAAACGGCTGGCAGAAATGACAACCTCTTGCCCCACAATGGCTTGTTCTTGTAGAGTAACACTGATTGAGGCATCAGCCGAACTGATTTCTTGCTCTAAGCTCTGATAACCTACCGAACTAAAAATCAAAATCAAAGGGGGAGTTTTGGCGGTATTGAAACTAAAACTGCCATCTTTGTCGGTAATTGTACCATTAATCGTGCCTTTGACCACGATAGTTACTCCGGCAAGGGCTACTCCTTCGGCATCTACTACCTTACCATTAAGTTTGGTTTGCGCAAATAATTGAAAAGGAAGCAGTAAAAGGAGCAAAATCCATAATTGAGATAATTTTTTCTGCATAAGTCTAAAAATTAAGGGTTTGATAAGAACAAAAAATAGTTGAAAGCTTTTTATTCAAAAAATTAAATTTTTTCGCTTAAAAATACTAAAATAAAGCAAATAAATATATAAGCAAAATTAGTTTAGGAATGAATAGTGAATAATGTAGCGTGAATAATCTTTTAATTACTTGAAAATCGATAGATTATCAAAAAATATTGTGCGCATTATTTTGTTCTTGTTACTAATTCTACTTTGGCACTTTAAAAATGAGTCAGGAGATTTGAGTTATTTTTTTAAGTATCTTCCGCAAATTTTTGATTAAAATTGTATTTTTCTATGTTTTCTATGGTACTATGTAGTTCAAAAATTGAAAGTGCCAAAGTAGAACTAAGAAATGATTATAAAACAAGGTACACATCTATAAAAGCGTAACTATATTGACTGCATACCTGCCTCTGGCTGATAATCAGTCATTTATATAAGTTCTAATTCCTTAGAATCGTGTGAGCAATTGTTTTTTTGAATTTTTGTTCTAACTTAGTCATTTAATAACCAAAAACAACCCAATTGAAAGCCATCATTTGTAAAAACTGGGGAATTGAACAAACTCGCACTTTTGAGGAAATAGCTCCCCCCAATATCGAAGCACACGAAGTATTGCTAGATGTAAAAGCCGTAAGCCTAAGCCTCACCGATGTATTGATTATGGAGGGGAGGTTTTCGCCTAGTCCACCCTTCCCTTTTATTCCGGGGCGCGAAGTAGCCGGCCTAGTAAGGGCTTGCGGGAGTGCCGTCAAAAACTTCAAAATTGGCGATTCGGTGGTGGCTTGGGTCGAGAAAGGCGGACTAGCCGAGCTAGTAAAAGCTCCTGAAAATCAAGTATTTAGCATTTCGGATAGAATGAGCTTTGGCGTTGGTGCCGGTTTTTTAGTTCCTTATACGCTGGCTTATCTTGGGCTTACCCAACGTGCCAAGCTACAGGTCGGCGATACGGTTTTGGTACACGGAGCAGGTAGTAGTATGGGTTTGGCGGCAGTCGACTTAGCCCGTTATTTGGGTGGTAAAGTGATTGCTTCGGCGAGTACTCCCCAAAAGTTGAGCATTGCCCAACAAAGGGGCGCGGAGTTTTTGATCAACTATCAATTAGATGATTTTAATGATAAAATTCGGGAATACACTCAAGGCAAAGGGGCAAAAATTATGTTTGATTTACTGGGTGGGGAAAAATTTGACCCACTCTTTCGCCACTTGGCTACCGAGGGGCATTGGCTGGCGGTAGGTTTTGCCACAGGACGTATTCCTCAATTGACTATCAATCGGTTATTGTTTCGCAATGCCAGCCTGCATACCCTTTGGTGGTTTAGTTATTTGTTCAACAACCCGCACTTGGTCAGACGCGCCTTTCAAGAATTGAACCGCAGTTATCATCAAGGCTTGTTGAGAGTAGAAGTAGCTGAAAATCAAGTGTTTAAATTTGAAAATACCTACGAAGCCCTCCAAATGATTCAAAATCGCCAGAGCATTGGCAAAGTGATTATTGAGTTGTGATGATACAGCCTCCTAGCCCGCCCGAGACGAGAGAGCAATGATTTTATTTAGCGATTTGTTGATTTGTTGATTTGTTGATTTGTTAAATTAACGTGAATATTTTAGTAACTATTTGATAATGAGCTAATTATGATGTAAAAATACGCTTTTTTTGACAAATCATCAATTATTTTAAAAAT
>JALONJ010000429.1 GCA_025455045.1 Microscillaceae bacterium
AAAAAGTGTATTTATAATCACCTCATTATCAATTAGTTACAGAAAGCCTATTTTTAAATATTCTAAAAAATCAAACATTCGTTTAAAATTTCTACAGTGAGAATTGCTGGGAATATTTTGACAAATAAGTGTTTTTTATTAAAAATAAAATTGAATAATTTTTATATTTTTAGAAAATAAATAATTGTCAGACCTGCGGTACAGACCATTATTTATTTTCTAAAAATGGTTTTAAATAATTGACAATAAGCATTTTATAAAAGTCAAATAACTTTGTATTTCTAAAATAAATCTTTTAAATTTATAAATAAAATTTGTATTTTTTTAATAATATCTCAAAATATTCACGTTAAATTATGTAACGCTTAGGTTTGTCCGATGCAATCACGACTTTTAATACCAAGAATTGTACTTATACGGAATATCTTTAGCTAAAATTTGTCTTCATATAAGAATTTAGGCGGACGAAACTAAGCCACCCCCAGCCCCTCCTCGGAGGGGAGTCATACGTGCGCTAAGTACCCGAAATTGGTAGTTCATTCCCCTCCGAGGAGTGGCTAGGGGTGGGTTAGGGTAGTTGGCATACCCTATTCCTGATCGGCTTACCAAAGATGATGCGGGGGGAATTTTACATCATACCAAAATCACACCCAAATTTTAGCTTTATTCTTAAGCCTAAACTCATTTACGCGCGCAGGCTAGACAGCCCGCGTTACAATTTTCCTAAAAAGTGTTGAAGAACCAGTAAAAAAAATACAACTGCCTGATAATCAGATAGTTGTATTTTTATCATTTACCTTTGGTAAATGGCATATTTTACCTAAAGATTTTAAAATTTCACGAACATCAATTCTGTTTTTTCAAGCAATAATCGGCATATTCTTGAATCAGGGCATCATACAATAAATCACCTTGCAAACGATAGCCTTTGCCCGAAAAATGCACTTTGTCCCAAGCCGAAAGTCCTTGCTTGAGCCAATGATTGACCGAGCCTAAGCCCCCCATAATGTTATACAAATCCCAGACTGCACAGTCGGTTTCTTCGGCGAGTTCGTACATTACTTTGACGGCGGCTTGGTTGCTCAAATTCATTCTTCCACCCGGCAAAGCACAATCGGCGGGGGTGGTCAGCAAAATAGAAGTATTGGGGTTGGCAGATTTAATTTTTTGAATCAATTTTGCCATTTGTCTTTTAAAACCATCGGCATCAAAAACCGGGGTATAGGCATCATTCGTTCCCAATGATACAATCACCAAATCAGGAGCAAGGCTACGGATGTGGCTCTCGAGCTTGGGTGTATTCAAAAACGAGGGTACAGTGGCACTATTCACCCCTACGGCGTGGTATTGTACTCCGGCTTCGTCATTTTCAAAAGCTACTCCTTCCAAGGTGAAGAAGTTTTGATTCGGAAATACTTTTTCCAGTTTGAAAGTTACGCGCTCTTGGGGTGTTTTGAGGACAAACTCGGCATAGCCATCTACCGAAATCCGCGAAGGCCAGATTTCGCCTTCGGGCGTGAGCAATTTGATGTAATAAGAATTGGCATTATTGACGTGGTAATATACCCGGGCTTTGCTAATCGGGTATTTGTGTGAGGCTTGGGCGTTGGGGTCAATGGTAAATTGGGCGGTGCTGTCGGCAGTACTAGAGGTCATTCCTCCCAAACCCCACGAGCAGGATTTGCCCAATTGCACGTTTCTACAGCCTTGCCATAGCCCTTTGTAATACACTTTGAGATTGTAGGGGTTTGCCTGACTTGCCATCGAGCAGGGAAACACGTAGCCTCGCCCGCCATTGCCTAGGAGTTTTTCATCATTAAAATGCTTGCGCACTTGGTCGGAAAAAAAATCGGCTTGGATGTGCGAGTCGCCAAAATGTACGATATTTACTTTGCTACGTCGTTGATGAATGAGGTCATCCATTGCCAAATGAAACGTGCGTAAAGTAGTGTTGGGATAAGGCACAGAAATCTCGTTTTTGTAATATTTTACAAAATTGTATTCCTGCCCAAGCGTATATTTGGGGCGTGGGATTTTTTCTACATAATTATAAGCAAAGGCTGACCACAAGCTTATATAAAGGCTAATTATGAAGTTGCTTGTATTCATAGTATTCATTCATCAGGGCTTTATACAACATTTCGGACACTATTTCGGCTCCTTTTGCCGTAAAGTGAGTAAAGTCTTTGTTGGCGAGAGCTACCGGCTTGGCAAATACCCAGCTCGGCATCGAGTTTTTGCCGCCCATCGCCTCGTACAAGTCCCAAAAAGCACAACCGGCTCTGAATGCGGCATTTTTTTGGGCGTTGCGTATTTTTTCAATATTGGGGTAGGATTCATAGTTGCCCGTCAAATTGCGCGACATATCCGAAACTCCTACTACCAAGATACTCAAGTCTGAAGATAAACTCTTTAAATACTTGAGTTGTTCATAAAACATATTTTCGTACCAAGTATAATCCGACTGGGGATTGGGGACTAGATTGACCCCGAACTGCAAAATTACGAATTTTATATTTAACTTCTCGAATTGATTTTTTAAGTGGTTGCGATTGATATTGGTAAAATCAACGCCCGAACTACCCCGCAAAGGCACATTATCAAAAGTTACGCCACGTTTGCAATCCAGAGCCACACCGTATATTTCGGGGCTTTTGCTGCCGGTAGCTATACCTACGGTTATATGCTCAAAAGCCTGATTGATGGGTTGATAAAATATACCAAACTCATCGGATTTTTCAATTTTTTGCTTTATTTCGGGCTGACCGGGCATTTGCAATGTAAGCTCAAACGGTGCATCAGGGTTGCGATAAAGAACTTTGATTTGTTCTACTTGCTGTTGTTTGGGACTTGCATAAGGCGACTTGAAATAGCTAAAAGTTGCCTTTGTCCATTTAGGCTCGGCTGCCATTGGTACTTTGTAATAATCGCCCAAAATGCCATAAAAATTAGGGTTTTTGCGGCTAAATTTTGGACCGTAGGCTTGGGCTTGTATCCAGTTGAACTTGGTATTTTGAGCAATCGAGATTTTGCTGTTGAGTTTATCTACTACATTCAAAACTCCGACCCCACACCCGCCAAAAGTTTGTTGAAATCTATCGCGCAAAAAGGCAGTAATTCTATCGCCCTCGAGTTGAGAATCGCCGAAGTGGACTACTCTTACCAAAGTGTCTTGTTTTTCTAGATTTTGTAAGGCTTTGAAAAAACTATGAAAATTTTGGTTGTTATCTTCAGGAAACTGGATTCGGAGTTCGGGTTTGAGCCGCAAAGAATCGGGAATAAAAATCTTGGATTTCGCTTTTTTTTGACTACTATCCGCACTAATATCAGTAGTTTCTTTTTTAGAAAACTCTTTTTGCAAATTACTAATGTCGGCATACTGCGGTTTGGCAGTATTGAACATTGCCGTGAGGTGGGGAATCTTCAATTTTTGCCCCCAAACATTTATTTCGGCGGGCAATAAGAGCAAAACCCCCAAAAAAATGGTGATGTAAGTCAATAATAATAAGGTTTTTAGTGGCTTGACCATTCAAAAAATCATTTTTTTGCAAAAAAAAGGAATTATTGGCAAACCCCCAAACTTTCATTGGAATATAAGCCTTTCTGGAAGCCTGCTAATTTTCAAATTTTTGGATTTGTGATTTTTTAAATTGTTGTTATTAAATTACACTTAATTCATTGATAATCAATTGTTTATATGACAATTATTTTGTAAAAAGGTTAGCAGAAAACGTTTATACCTGTATAAGATTGGGTATTTTGGGAAATCATTTAAAATGATTTGTATTGGCAAACATTGGAGTAAATGATTGATTGTCAAGTATTTACATTACAGAATAATTTTACCACCAAGTTCACTAAGGTAAGCACCAAGAAGCACAAAGTCCTTAGTGAACTTTGTGGGTATTTTCTTCGTGTTCTTAGTGGTAAAATAGTTTGTTTTTGAGCCACCTTTTGCAGATATAATTCTTATAAATACTTGATATACAGATAATTATAAAAATTTTAATAACAACAAATTAATTCCTAATTTATTACCTCAATACTTCGGATAGTTTTTGTAAGTAATTGACCGTGTCTGCCTCTGGCTGATTATCCGCCAGAGGCGGACACGGTCAACAATTTATGCTATTTCAAGTGTTTTGTATAACTAACTGATTATCAGATACTTAATAAATAACTCGGAACTAGAAACTGTCCGAACTATTGTAAAAGCATAATTGATTGAAAATCAGGCAATTAAACAATTCCTAATTATTAATTCCTAATTCCTTTGGTAGTTTTACCTTCGCCTTTTGTACCTTTTTTTGCTTTTGCCGCCGTCCAGAGGCAGCATATAGCCTAGCGTAAGGGCAAATACTCGATTTTGGTTTTTGAAATCACTTTGATTGACCCCACGTGGCGGATTGAGCAAATGACTCAAACCATAACCAAACCGAGCATCTACTATCCATTTGCCATTGCCGGTATCAAATGCCAGCCCCAAACCGGCTTGTAAGCCCAAATCGAGGCGGTTATTGAAAAAATATTCATTGGGCTTGGGGGTTTCGGTAAAAGCAATTGTTGCAGTTGTATCGTAGCCCTTGAATCTGCCCCCCAAGGCATAAGCTATAGAAGGACCGGCATTGAGATAAAACTGTATATCATCAGTGCCAAAAGAGTACTTTGCCAATAAGGGTACTTCAAAATAATATAATCGACTACGCAGTAATAGTCGGTCACCAAAAAAATCAGCTTTGCCTTGAAAACCTTTTTCAGTCAATAAAAACTCCATTTGAACCGATAGATTGTCGTTCAACTCCCGATTGATGGCTACCCCACCCGTGAATCCTAATTTATATTCTAAATCATACAATCCTGCTCCAAATTGAAAAAGGCTTTGGGTGCGGCTATTGAGCGCAACGTTGCTGTAAGTAATACCCAGTTTAGGCATCACATAGCTTTGCGCGAGTAGATTGGCGGCAAAATGTAAAATGAAAATTGTCGGTAATAATTTTTTCATACAGGGGTTAATTTACCCACAAAGTTAAAGAATGTGATTGATATTATGTAGGCGTTTGTAGCGTTTCTGACTTCAAACTGATAGGGGGGAGCTAAGGAACTGAAAACCAAGCAATTAGCCGAAAATAAATAAAGACTCTTTGCCCATTTTCAGGAAATTCTCGCTTTATCCTAAATCTAAACCTATTTACGTAGGCAGGCTAGACAGCCCGCGCTACAATCTTCCTCAAAAGTGGTGAAGAACCTAAGTAAAGGTTTTTCACCACTTTTCAGGAATGAGAATTTTTTTTCTGAAATTTATCAATTTCAGTGATTCTGAGCGAAGCGAAGAATCTGAAACTCTTGATAATCAACGCT
>JALONJ010000430.1 GCA_025455045.1 Microscillaceae bacterium
CTACCTTCGCAAAATATTCATTTTGCTTGGTAATGTTCAGAATCACTGAAAAGCGAGAGCTTTTCAGAATTCAATGGAATTGCCGAAGGCAATTCCTGAGAAGTAGCGAAGATTCAAAAAAAAAACACAACTCATTGATTATCAATGAGTTATGGTTTTTAACAATAAATTACAAATTATATCAAGTTGAGCGATTGAGCAAGCAAATTTTACTCAAATCGCAAGGCTTCAATAGGGTCAAGCTTAGAGGCGCGATACGCCGGATACATACCCGACAATAGACCTACTACAACACACACAACCAAGCCCGTAAAAATCCACACCCAAGGTATGATAAAGCCACTAGCCCCCATAATGCGTGAAAAGAAGTTGCCCACCAAAATTCCTAAGATAATCCCCAAAATTCCCCCCAAAATACAGATGACAATTCCTTCAATCAAAAACTGTTGGCGAATTCGGTAAGGCGTTGCGCCCAAGGCTTTGCGAACCCCAATTTCGCGGGTGCGCTCGGTTACTGACACCATCATAATATTCATCAGTCCAATCGCCGCCCCCAACAATGTAATAAAGCCAATAACTCCGCCGCCAATTTTGAGATAGCCGGTGATATTTGACAAACTATCTGCCAAAGTTTCGCTACGCGATATTTTGAAAGATTCGGGTTGCCCCAAAGCATCTTTGCGAATTCGACGCATTAGGCTGGTGGCTTCGCCAATTGCCATCTCGAAGTTGAGGGGCGAATCCAAAAGTGTAGTGATGCTGTAAGTAGGCTCAAAATTGGTTGCCAACAATCGCCCGTTTTCCAAAGGAACGACAATTGACCGGTCGCCACCCGCGCCCCCGCGCGAGCTTCCGGTTTTTTTGAGCGTACCAATCACTAAATATCGTTTGCCTCGCACAATGAGGGGCTTGCCCAAAGGGTCAGCTTTGTCAAAGAGGGTTTCGGCTATTTCGCCGCCTATCACCGCTACATAACTGCCCTGCGACAACTCAGAAGCCGAAAAAATGCGCCCTTTTTCCAAATTGAGGGCTTTGGCGGCAAAGTAATGCTCATTAGCCCCTACCAACAAGGAGTTGGGGTTCGTTTTTTTGGACATATACTTGGCTTCGGCAATGCCCGTGATGGTTGCCGATAGCGAAACCCGCGCATCATAATTATACAAGTCGGCAAATTGCTTGGCTTGGCGATATTTGATAGGCGGATAAACTTTTTCGCGGCGGGGCGGTCCGGGACCGCGAAACATTTGCGAGTTGCCGCCTTCAATGTCAAAAGAATTTGCGCCAAACTCAGCAAAACTACTATCTACGGAGGCTTGTATGCCATCAATTGCCGTCAAAATGCCTACCAGAGCCGTGATGCCAATGGCAATAATCAGCGCGGTAAGAATAGAACGCAATAAATTGGCTTGGACTGAGCGCAAACCTTCTCGCACATTTTCGGCAAAATTCATATTTATATTAAATAATGAGTTGTAAATGATGTATATGCTGTTTGGTCTTAACTATTTGATAATCAATAGGTTACAAATCCTACTGACCAATTTTGCTTGTTTTATCAAAAGATTTATAAAAATTAAAAACAAAAAATAAAAACCGAGCAAAAGATTTTGTTACTAATAAATCATAAATTGCCCAAAAAGTTTGAAAAAATCATTTTTTGTGCCAAGACATTTTCATTAGACACTGTTTGAAGGCAAAAATTACACTTAAGAAAGCATTTTTTTTAGAAAAATAATTTGACAAAGTATTTATTTGTCCAATAGATTGGTTTTGTAATAGTGTTCGGCTATTTTTTCTCCGTGTGGAATACTGTTTATCGCCCACTCAATTTGACAATCTAGGGCATCATCAGGGGTGAGTTGCCATATATTGGCAGGTAGTTGGCGAAGTTTTCGACTTAATTCATACAAAATAATACCCGTAGATACCGAAATATTCAAACTTTCGGTGAAGCCCTGCATTGGAATTTGTAAAAACTTGTCAGAACTGTCCAAAATTTCGGCTGACAAACCATATTTTTCGCCGCCAAATGCCAAAGCCGTTTTTTGGCTAAATTCAAAATCGGGCAAAGCAACACCGCGCGGGTGAGGCGTAGTGGCAACTATCTGATAACCAAGCAATTGCAAGTGTTGGAGGCAAGCCTGAGCTGCACTGCTTTGGTTTGAATTTGCCAAGTATTTATGGGTAGTTAGCCATTTTTCGGCATTGCGACTGATGCCGGAAGCTATTTTATAAGGATTTTCACTCTCAATGATATGCAGGCTTTGAATACCCAAACACTCCGCCGTGCGAATGATGGAACTGGTATTTTGCTCATAATACACATCTTCGGTGATGATGGTCAGGTAATTGGTGCGCAGTTGGATTTTTTCGGCAAATAAGGCTTGCTTACCCGCCGACAAATACGTACGAAGATGCTCCCAAAGGGCAGTTTTTTGGCGATTGTTGAGGGTTTTATGGTTCATTTTTCAAAAAAAATGAATATTATTTGATTTTCATTATTTTTTTCAATTCCTTTGTAAAATATTTAATCTATATTTTATATAGACTAATCAAAGATGCTATTTATTTAAAAACTCAAGCAAGTCTATTCATCATTTGAGTAGTATATCAACTCAAAGATTATCTACTTTTTAACTAATTGATAATCAGCTATTTATGCAAACTTAATTTCCAAATTTTTAATCTTTTGGCGAAGGAATTGATTTGATTTAGAGTTGTATCGAGCATATTTACCAAACGCAAGTTTTCACTATTACATTTAATAAAATTAATGAAATTTATCAAAATTGCCTTGATATGTTTAGGGCTTTGCGGGGCTTATGATGCCTCAGCCCAGACTTATTTTAAGAAACCCGACTCGCTGTACAAATTTTTTCAACCATTTGCCCAAATGCAAATTTGGACGACTTATACAATCAATGAAAAGCAAGACTTGGACAACAACGGCACACTCGAGACGGTGGACAATCGACTGACGGTGATGTTTAGGCGAGCGCGGCTGGGTTTCAGAGGTGAGCCTTACAAGGGTTTGCGATATCAAGTAATTTTGTTTTATGACCAAATGGGCAAAGATGATTTGAGTGCAGTTCGGGGTAATTACAATGACAATGCAGTAGGGGTTTTTGATGCTTTTGGGCAGTGGAAAATGAGCAAAAAAAGTGATTTTTGGCACTTAACTTTTGGCTTTTTTCGCCCTCAAATCAGCCGCGAGAGCATTACTTCTTTTTTGTCGGTCAATTCATTTGAAAAAGGCATAGACCAAACCTACACCCGCCTGCATACCATCGGGCGCAACAATGGGCGGAGCTTTGGGATAAACTTGGGTGGTATGAAACATCAAGGTAACTTTGGTATCAATTACAATGTGGGATTATTTAATAATTATGGCATCAACAATCAACTAGGCAATGTAGGAGCGCGTTGGAGTCCCGTAGTGGTGGGGCGGGTGGCACTTACTTGGGGGCAAGCCGAAATGAAAAACTATGCCATCAATTATGAAACCAATTTTTATAACCAACGCAAGGGCATTACGCTTGCCGCCGTAACTTCGCAACAAGGGGCTACCGATAGCTTTGACAACAGTCGAGCTTATGGCTTGGATTGGTTAGCAAATTACGGACCTATCAACTTTGACGGTGAATGGACGTGGCTGCAACGCCACCGCAACCGGCAAAAATACCAATCACAAAGTGGGCATTTGCGGTTGGGTATCAATACCATCATTGCCAAAAAATACTTTATAGAGCCTACTTTTATGTTTGCTTACTTCAAAGGACAGGACAACAACGGAGAGGTGCGATTTTTTGATGGTGAAGACATTGTGTATGATATGGGGGTAAATTGGTATATCGACCGCCGCAGTTTGAAGCTATTGCTCCACTATGTAATTCAAAATGGCAATGGTAATAACAATATTTATACCCGACAAAACGGGCGAGCCGTTACCAAAGGCGATTATGTGGGCTTGGGTTTGAATATTATTTTGTAAATTTTATGATATAAATGCTTGATTATCAAGGTTTTAGAATAAATTTCAAAATCTAAACCCTTGGATAGTTCAGGTGTTCTTTTGATTTTTTAACCATTCATCATTTGTTTATTTTTTCGGGCTTAAGTGTAATATTTGAACGGGTAGAGCAGTATTGCTAGAATTAGAAAAGTGTTTTTTATAAATATTTGACAATCAGGGGTTTGCATTATTTTTATTGTAAGATTTTCTTTATCAACCGCTTCAATATATAAAAAATATGAAAGCAAAAATCAAAAAAGGAGTTCTTTGGGTTATTGCGGGGTTTATCGGCGTGTTTATACTGCGCTTAGGGTATGGATACATTATCTATGCCGATGGTTCGCCCAATATGCAAAACGCCCAAAATCACCTCATCAACGAGTCAATGCGTTGGCTCACGAAGAGCAACTACGCCAGCGACCGCTATAAAGCCAAAGAATTGGGATCGGTGTATCAAGCCATTGACCAGAAATATGAAAAAATAGCCAGCTTGACTGCCGTAAGCGACCAATTTGCGCAAGATGAGGCACAAATTCGGCAAACGGTGAAGCAATTTAATGCCTTGATACAGTTTGAACGCAAAAGCGGTTTGCCGGGCAATCGTTTTATCAACTTGGCAATTGGCGTACCCCCCAAAGGTTTTGATGGTATGGTCGAAAAAATCAAGCAAATTGGCAAACTGAGAGATATGTCAATTGACAAAATTGATAAAACCAATGAGTTCAAACAGCTCAATGCGCGGCGGGTCTCTTTGGAAAAAACTTATAAATCCTTGCTGAGTTTTAAAGATAGAAGTGGAAAAATTGATGAATTGGTCAATCTTGAGGAGAAAATTTTGGCGGTAGAAGACAGTTTGCAACGCTTGGGCGTGCAACTGGGTGATTTTGATGCCGAAAACGAATTTTGCACCATCAAGCTCAGTTTGCGCGAAACCGGAGCTTTGACCTACTCTATTCCGTTTTTGAGTCGGCTAAAAACCGCTTTGGAATGGGGGCTAAAATATTACACTTTATTTTTGTTTTTGCTGTTTTTGGCAGTTTTGGGTACTTGGGTAGCCGTCAAATTAGCCCAGAGCCTCCATTGGTTGCCTAGTGCATTGATAAATAAGCTGGGTGATAAGACCTAAACCGATGTAATAAGGCTGGGTTATATTAAAAAAGGCTCTTACTTATCAATACTTCGGACAGTTTTTGTAAGTAATTGACTGTGTCTGCCTCTGGCTGATAATCCACCAGTTATGTTATTTCAGCAATTCCCACTGTAGAAATTTTAAACGAATATTTAATTTTTTAGAATTTTTATGAATCGGGTTTTACATAAAGCATTGATAATGAGGTATTTATT
>JALONJ010000045.1 GCA_025455045.1 Microscillaceae bacterium
CTTCGCTCGGTAATTTCACCAAGCTATCGCTTGGTTCATTAATGCTCAGAATCACTGAAATTGATAAATTTCAGAAAAAAGATTTTCACTCCTGAAAAGGGTTGAAGAATCTTTTAAATTTCATAACTCATTGATAATCAATGAATTATAAAATTGTACCACAGCCTGTCTAGGCTGTGCCTATCACAGCCTAGACAGGCTGTGGTACATTCTATTTGTCAAAAGTCAAAGATTATCAAGTATTCATAAAATTGTAACCCAGCCTGTATAGACTGTGCCTATCACAGCCTAGACAGGCTGTGGTACATTCTATTTGTCAAAAGTCAAAGATTATCAATGATTTATGTTTTCTAATTTAATTTGACCAACTGATTATTTGCACATTACCTTCAAATTTTTCTAATTGTAGCTAATTGCTTGATTTTCAAATACTTATATCCCAACTCGGAACTAAAAACCCGAAAATCGAACCCAAAAACAATTGAAAATTAAAAACATTCAAATAAAAAATCATACTTTGTTGCCCAAAAAAAGCGAAAGGCTGTAAATTGCATTTCTAAAAAACCGAAACTAAAAAAATAAATCTAAAATCGCTTTGCACTATGCGCGTATTCAAATTTGGGGGGGCTTCACTCAAAGACAGTTGGGGCATTCAAAATATGATTAACCTTGTAAAACAACAAAACTTGTCCAATGAGCTTTTGATTGTAGTTTCGGCAATGGGCAAAACTACCAATGCCCTCGAAGAATTATTAAAAAAATATTGGCAAAAAGCTGATTATCAGGCAAATATCCAAGCATTTAAAGCCTACCATTATGGTGTAATGAAGGACGGATTTCCTGATGAAGATGACGAGGTATATGCGCTGATTGATGATTGTGTGATTGATTTGCAAAATGAATTGGTGGAGCTAAAAAATGAATCGGATTTTGATAAAGTGTATGACCAAATTGTGTCTTTTGGCGAAATTTTGTCTTCTCGTTTGGTACATTATGCCCTCAACCAAGCCGGTGTTGTTTGCGAATGGATAGACGCGCGCTGGGCAATTCGTACCGACCATACTTGGCGCGAAGGCAGGGTAGATTGGGAGATTACCAACCAAAATATCCAAAGTGAATTGTCGGCAATCTTAGCTCACAAAATTATTCTTACCCAAGGTTTTATTGGTGGTACCGAAAAAGGCGACACCACCACGCTAGGACGCGAAGGCTCCGATTTTTCGGGGGCGGTTTTTGCCAGTGCCTTGCAAGCGCAAAGCCTCACCATTTGGAAAGATGTACCGGGCGTACTCAATGCCGACCCCAAACGCCTCAGCAATGCCGAATTATTTACCCAACTTTCTTACCGCGAAGCCTCCGAAATGACTTATTATGGGGCATCGGTGATTCACCCCAAAACTATAGCCCCACTCAAACGCGCCAATATACCTTTGTTGGTACGCTCATTTCTCGAGCCTCACAAAACCGGTACTTGCATCAGCGAAGCCACTTCTGAACAAAACTTAGCGGCAATTATTCACAAAAACCAACAGGTATTGATTCATTTGGAAACCATCAAATTCAATTATTTGCGCGAAGAAGAAGTAGCCGAAGTCTTGGTTGCTTGTGCGGAGGTCAATTTAAAGGTCAATTTATTGCACAAATCGGCTTTTGAACTCACCATTTGTACCGATAATCGCCCCGAAAGGATTGACCGATTGATTGACCGATTGAGCGAGGACTTTTATAACAAAATTGAACCTGATTTTGAACTAATTACCTTATTAAATGCCAATTCTACTCTCATTGGTCAAATCACCGGCGGTCAGTCGCCCGCCTTGCTTGAGCATAGAGGCAATTTGTATCAGTTGGTACTACCCTTAAGTAAAAATAAATCATAAACATTTGCAACAATAGTTCGGGCAGGTTCTAGTTTAGAATCATTGATTAAGAGTTTGATAATCAGATAGTTATATAAAACTGCATAAACTATTGACAATCTTTGACTTTTAATAAATAGGTTTGTAAAACAGCCTTTAGGCTGTTCAGAATAATACAAACTAAATATACTTCAAGCAATTACCATTTTTTAATTTTTTATATTCTTAGTGATGAAAATTGACTTCAATTTTGTGGTATTGTTTCATTTATGGGTTATTTTACAAGGCTTGAGTACTGGATTCTTGCTGTTATTTAACAAAAACTCACCTTTGGCGAGTCGGTGGTTGGCGGCACTGATTTTTGCAATGACTATGCAAACGGTTGATAGCTTTTTTATTAGTGCCGGTATCTATCGAGATTTTAATTATTTGTATTTCTCACCTTTTTTTTATAGTTGGGCTTATGGCGTTTTGTTTTATTTGTATTTGCAAAACCTTGTAAATCAACAATTTGTCTTTAAACCAAAACATTATCTACTCTTTATTCCGGTTTTTGTTCAATTTCTTTTTTATAGCCTTATTTCCAGTCAAAATTTAGCCTTCAAGACTTGGTTTTGGATTTATGTGCATAAACCCTATACTCGCTATATAGATGTTTACGGGGGAATTTTGTTGGTTTTTGGGTTTCTCTACCTCAGTTATTTCAACCTCAAGCAAATAGATTTTCGTCGGCAAAGGTTTATTTTGGCTTTATCATTTTTTTATCTTTTGGCAGCCATTGATCCTTTAGTCAATCATTGGTATTTGCCCTCTCGAAGCCCGAAGTTTTATTTGCTCGAGTATATATTACCTATTTTTACTTATTGGCTAAGTTTGTGGATTTATTGGCTAGACAAAGTACAAAAAAAATCACAAAATAAACCTCCCGAAATCAGTCAAAACAATTTAGAAAAAATAATCGAGATTCTCGAGATCAAACAACTTTATCTGAATTCTGAATTAACCTTAAATGATTTGTCGCAAGCCGTCAATTTAACTCCGGCTTTGGTATCACAAAGTTTGAATGTTGGTTTAGGGAAATCCTTCAACGACTTCGTCAATCACTACAGGGTCGAGGCAGTCAAACGCAAATTTAGGAGAGGCGAACACAATCAACATACGCTACTGGGCATTGCTTTGGATTGTGGTTTTAATTCTAAAAACACTTTTAATCGTGCCTTTAAGAAAAACACTGGGCTTTCACCCACCGAATATTTGCAAAAAGAACTAAAACTTAGCCCCAAATTATGATTTTGGGGCGATGCCCCGTTTATTTTCCTTCATTTTTGCCGAAAAAACCATTAAATCAAATGAAAAAAATATTTTTTGCAGTGGCAATTTTGCTATTGTATGTAATTCAAATCAACGCTCAATCTAAAAGTGAGCGAATCAATCAAGTCGAGAACGGGCTGATTCCTTATGTGCCGGTCAAGGGTTTTAAGTCTTGGAATTTGGCAGAAAGAATGAAATACTACGGGGTACAAGGCGTAAGTATTGCTGTTATCAAAGACTTTAAAATTGATTGGGCAAAAGCCTATGGCTGGGCTGATACTGCCAAGCATATTCGGGTAAATACCGAAACTATGTTTTCAGCCGGTTCTATTTCTAAATTATTGATGGCTAGTGCCGCCCTAAAAATGGTACAAGCTAAGAAAATCGATTTGGAAAAGCCGATTAATTCCTATCTCAAATCTTGGCAATTGCCCGAAAACGACCTGACTCGCAAAAAAGCCGTAAACCTGCGAATGTTGCTGAGCCATACGGCTGGCACTTCCCAATCGGCTTATTTTGGGTATTTCCCCACTAAAAAACCGCTACCCAACGTGGTAGATATTCTGTCGGGCGCGCCGATTGCCGAATGTCGCGGGGTGGCAGTGGTCAAAGAACCCGAAACCGGCTTTCAATATTCAGGCGGAGGGAGTATGGTAGCTCAAATGGCTTTGATGGACGTATCGGGTTTGAGTTTTGAGGAATTGATGCAAAAAACCATTTTCAAACCCTTGAGTATGAAAAACTCTACTTTTACCCAACCTATTGATAATCAATATATTAACAAAACCTCTTGGGGCTATTCTGCGGCAACTTGGTATCAAGGTATGCCCTATATTTACCCTCAACAAGCCGCCGCCGGTCTTTACAGCACGCCAAGCGATATAGCCAACTTTTTGATTGATTTACAAAAATCTTATCGGAATCAAGGCAAAGTTTTGAATCAAGCAATGATGCAAACTATGGTCAAGCCCCAAGCCACCGTTTCTGAAGGTTACTATCGAGAAGAAATAGGTGTTGGTCCTTTTTTATTTCAAAAAACCCAAAATAAAAGCGAAAAAGGCATCTATTTTACTTTTGATGGCGTAAATGCCGGATTTACGGCTTTTGCTATGGCCAACCTCACCGAAGGCTATGGGGTAGTAATTATGCTCAATTCGGGCGATGATTTTAATGCTTTGGGCAAAGAAATTAGGCGGGCAGTAGCCAAAGTATATAATTGGTATGAGTTTTTGCCCGAAGAAATAACTCCGATAAAATTAGATGAAAAAACATTGGCAAGTTATGAAGGTCGCTATCGAATGAGTGCCGATGAAGTGGTCTATATTCAAAAAGAGCAAAATTACCTAGTTGAGAGAATCAATCAAGGCAAGGAAATTTATTGCTTTCCGATTGCACAAGACAGTATTGTGTTTACGGATTACAATATCAAGGGAAAATTTGTCCGCAATGAAAAGGGCGAAGTAATCGGCTTGCAAAATATATATCAAAAAGAGCCAATGCGCAAAATGAAGCCAGATGAGTCTACCCCCAGCGAACTGCTCAATGCCCAACGCTATGAAGAAGCCAAAGAAGTAATCAAAAACTTAAATCTTAACGAATACCAACTTACGTATTTAGCCTACGAAAAATCTAAAGACTTGCGAGCCGCTCGCGCTATTTTGGAGGTAGCTTTGGCGCAATTTCCGCAATCGGCAATAGTATATGCTCGGTGGGGAGACTTGTATTATTTACTAAATGATAAAATCAATGCCCTCAAAAACTACGAAATAGCCCTTAGTTTGCAACCCAACGATGAAAGTTTGCAAGCGAAGATTAAAGAACTACGAAAATAAAGTACTCTGCCCTATCATCTTTAATTACTTGATAATCAAGCATTTATGAATCTTATTTTTTAGAAAAAACCACTTTAGGAGCAAAATATTGGTAGAGTTTGACTGCTGATAGGAATTTTTAGCCCGCTTTGAGCGGGCTAAAATAATAAAACATCAAATACTCGTTATCCATAATTTATTAAAATTTAAGCAACTCATTCTTAAGCCTTTCAAAAGCGAATTTATCTCCTATCAAGCCCTCCCCTATTTTCAGTCAGTACGCTCGCAGAAAATTACGATTTTTTAGCCAAAAATGTAAATTATTTGAAATTTTACCTATAATTTTGGCGTAGGAAATACCCCGATGGAAAATTTGCCTACCAAAATATCGCAACTAACCAATACTTTGCTTGCCGTTTTGAAAGTAGCGGGTGGCGAGGCAAATGCTGATGATTTTCCACAACTAGCTGATTATGAGGCAATTAGCCGAAACCCGAAATTTATTCAACAGCGTCAATCCTTGATAGCGTTTTATCGTCAAAATTTTAATCCGTCTGCCAAGCTCCTCACCATCAATCAGTTAATTATTCAACACCTTATTTTAACCGAAGTTTTTCGCGGGTTCAGTTTTTTCAAACAAAATCCTCTTGCTCAACCCTTGCAAGACTTGCTCGATGTTTTGGTTTCTAAAAAACTCAAAAATCGCCTTTTGAGCGATCTGCAATTGGATTTAGCCGAATTGAGTCAGCAAATCAAAAACGAAGATTTTACGAGCCAAGATTGGGAAAAATTCAAATCAATTTGTTTGAGTCCTTTTTATCCCAAAGCCGCCAAAACCGATGCCTTAAGCCGCCTACCCACTTTGGCTTGGCAGTGGCTTGCTGAGTTTTTGAAAAATCAACTCAAAAACCACCACGCAAAAAACCTAGCCGAGACCGCGTTACTGGCAAGTAACTTAGACAGTTTCACCTTGCAACTATTTGATTATCAATCACTTAACGAAAATTCAAAAATCGCCCTTGCCCAACTCCCCGACTACTATTGGTTGGCATATCGACAAGCCAAAAATCAACAAAAAAGTACTTTGCTATTTGCGCACGCCCCGCATTTTTTTGCGACAAACCAAACCCAAACTTCTTTATTTGCCAGCCCCAATCCTTTTTTGAATCTTTGGCAAGATTACTCAAGTCAAAAATTCCCTTTAGTCTATATCAATACCCAATCTACTACCGGTGTGATGAATCCTTTGCCTATTTATTGGCAACAACGCGCCAAAGCGATTTATAATCTCAATGGCGAAGACCTCGACAAATGGGCTACTTGGCGGTGGGCTAGTGAGCAATTGTCCGAAGGCGGATTATTGCTCAGTCTGAGCGACAATCAATGGCTACGCAGCGAAGCAATGTATGATTTCCGTCAAAAAATAAGTGCGGAATTTGCCCAAATCATTCTCTTAGAACTCCCTGATAATCAGCTAATTAGCTTTTTTTTCAAAACCCAAACCCCTGATTTGGAAGCAAAGGCAACTATCCGCTATTGTAAAATTGAAAACAATGATTTTTGGTTAAAAAATATTGAGCAAAGTCTTGATTATCAAATACTTAGCTCCGAAAGCGGCGATTGGTTTGCTACTCCGGCTACCAACTCCGATATTTTACTGCCTTTGATTGCCACCGAAGTAAAATCGGGGCGCAGTAAAAAAGCCGTTTTTAAATGGTTCGAAAATTTCAAAGTCCCTGATTATCAGCCGCTTAATCAAAATCAATTGCTTCCCTTGGGCGGCGAAATACCCGATACATCTCAGCTTTTTATTGCCAATTACGCCCAAAGTACCGATTTTTTTGTGTGGGCGGGCGAAGGGCAACTTGAGTATAAATTTTTGAAAAAAACCTTGGTTGTGCCCTATTATCGGCAAGCCGGTGATGGGCAAATTGTGGAAAATATTAGTCAATGGGGTTTGAATCAATTTAAAAAATACTACGAAACCGAATGGCAAAATCAGGCGCAAAGCAATGTGTATTGGCTCAAAAAACTATTTGATTTTTCGGATTTTGAGCAATGCCAAGTGGAAGAATCCTTGGCTTTTGAGATTCGTCGGCTTACCTTGTTGGCGGACGATAGCCGCGAAATCAATCAATTATTCAAAACTATTCAACAACCCGAAGCCAAAACCGAAGAAATATTGAACAAATTTCAAAAAATCTTCCGCGAGGTCGCGCGCACGTACACGCGCTTGGGCAATCGGGCGGGCAAAAACGCCGAGTCGAGAGATATTCTCAAACGATATTTTGAAGAAGGTGAAGAGGCTCTCCACGAATTACAACTTTATTTGGACAAAATGCACAGTGGAATTATGCTGGAGCATAGTCTGCAAGCCGAAATCAGCAAAAAAGACATTTTTTATTATGTATATGCGGTATTGCAAAGCCCGGATTATCAACAAAAATATGCCGAAAATTTAAAAAATCGCTTGCCCGAATTGCCTTTGTATTCCAACTTTTGGCATTGGGTAGAATGGGGCAAAAAACTATTTACCTTGCATAGTCAATTTGAAAAAATCAAAGCTCTCGAACTCAATGCCCTAGAACAAGCCGAAGAAGGAGTTGCCGAAAAATGGCTTTGGAAAGTAGATATAGAAAACCGCCAAATTGCCCTGACCAATTACTTAAAAATTCAAAAACTCCCCCAAGAGTTGTGGGAATTGACCGTGCAAAATCGCCCTTTGGTGGATTGGTTTTTGGAAAGTTTTAAAAATCAAATCAAAACCAAAACCTTGATTGACAATGATTTACTGATTCAAAAAAAAGCGTATATCCATACTTTGGCAAAAATCACTTGGCTCGCCCAAGAAACGCTCAGGATTCGCCGCGAAATGAGTGTTTAGAAGTGCGAATAATCAATACATTTCATCAATAAATCAACATATCAACACATCAACAAATTAGCCTAATTATTTATGTTACAAACGCTTGCGCTTATCCTTGCCGCCGGTAAGGGAACACGCATGAAATCCGACCTACCCAAGCCCTTAGTGCCTTTTGTGGGCAAGCCTATTGTATTGCATTTGATTGAGGCATTTGCGCAAGCCGGAATCGCAGAGATTGCTTTGGTCGTAGGACATCAAGCCGAGTTGGTTCAGGCTAGGCTTGGCTCACAAGTACACTATGTCCACCAAACCGAACAAAAAGGCACAGCCCACGCCGTAGCTCAAGCCCAAACCCTCAAAAACTGGGAAAATTGGCAAATCTTTGTTTTTGTGGGCGATAGTCCTTTGGTAAGTGCTTCTACCATTCAAAAACTTTTCTACCATCACCAACAAACTCAAGCCGATTGCACTTTTCTTACGGCTCATTTTCCTATTGCTTTGCCTTATGGGCGAGTGATTCGCAATGAATCGGGCAAAGTAATCAAATGTGTAGAAGAAAGAAACTGCAACCCTAATCAACTGAAAATCAAGGAGTTGATTACTTCGCATTATATTTTTAAGGCTGATAAATTGTTTCAATATCTAGCCCATATTCAAGCAGATGCGCAAAGCCAAGAGTATTATCTGACGGATATAATCGAGGTTTTTTTGCAAAATAATCTATCGGTCGAGGCATTGGCAATTGCCGAATATTGGGAATTGGTGGGTCTGAATACGCCCGAAGACTTGGCTTGGGCTAGTGGGTATAAGACTGACTGAAGGACTGAGGGACTGAAGGGCTTGTCAGGAAATTGATTGTAAAGGATTGAAAATCAATTTATTAAACAAAACCTTGCGATTTTGGGTATCTATTTTTAGAGTACAAATAGACCCAAGTAAGCAAGCTAAAACAACAAAAACCTCAGTTTATTTTAGCCCTTAGCCACGCTTGAGCATCGGCTACACTGGGGCAGTAGTGGGTATGAAAAGGCTGGTTGGGGTCTTCCTCAAACATTTGCTCCATTGACAAATTAGCAATCAAATCTTTACTCAAAATAACCAAAACCCTTTTGAGACCTTCGGCGGCGGCAACGGCGATGATGTTTTGGTTTACCCATTCTTGCAACTGAATCGTAATGACAAACTTGGATTCCAATGCATCTAAAATTACGTTTTGTACTTGGTATTGGCGAAACAAAGTCAAGATATGCAACATTTCGGTTTTGTATTCATCTTCGCTCATCGCTACATTAGCTGCTTGCCAGTGATATTGCAAAAGCGACAAATCGGCATAGTATTCAATCATTACATATTTACGGTTTTCGAGGAGCATAACTTGATAATTTTTAGTGGGAATTTTTTTTGACAATCTTTTGTAAAAGCGATTTGTTATAAAAAACCCTAAAAAAAAAGTCGATAGCTTTTTGCTATCGACTTTTTATAAATCATTGATTATCAACTAATTAACGAATCATCAATAATTCACGATATTTTGCCAAAGGCCAATCTTCATCATCAACAATCAGCTCTAGTTTGTCCACACTATAGCGAATGGTATCAAAGTAAGGTTTAATTTTTTCGTCGTAAGCAATGGCGCGGGCGCGAGTGTCCTCAATCAAGTTGGCTTCTTTGCGGGCATCAATCATCGCTTTGACATTTGCCTGTACTACGCTGATGTGGTGCGACACATTTTCAATGGCATCGGTAATTGTCTTGACACTTTCGGTATTCAAGCCCAAGTCTTTCAAACCTTTTACGTTGGCTATCAACTTGTTTTGGTAAGTTACTGCTGCCGGAATCACGTGGTTAAGAGCCAAATCACCCATTACGCGTGACTCAATTTGTACTTTTTTGATATAATTTTCCAATTGTACTTCGTGGCGGGCTTCGGCTTCGCGGTGGCTGAGTACACCAGTTTCTTCAAAAATTTTGATGGCTTTTTTAGTAACCAAAGCATCGAGCGCGAGTGGGGTAGATTTTACATTGGGCAAGCCGCGTTTTTCGGCTTCTTTGCGCCATTCTTCAGAGTAACCATCACCTTCAAAAATCACTTTTTTCGATGATTTTACATATTTGCGCAATACATTGATAATGGCTAATTCTTTTTTATCGGTTTTTTTCGATTCATCTTCTACATCTTTTTTGAATTGAACCAATTGATGCGCCACAATCATATTCAAAATAGTCATTGCTCCGGCACAGTTTGCCGAGCCGCCTACGGCGCGAAACTCAAATTTGTTGCCGGTAAAGGCAAAAGGCGAAGTACGATTGCGGTCAGTGGTGTCCAAAATCAATTGTGGAATTTTGCTGATACCGAGTTTCATATACAAATTGTCGCCTTTTTCGATTTTAACGGCGGCATTTTTTTCCAATTCTTCCAATACGCGCATCATTTCTGCCCCTACAAACACCGAGATAATTGCCGGCGGGGCTTCGTTAGCCCCCAAACGATAGTCATTACCTGCCGAAGCAATGCTGGCACGCAATAGGTCGGCATTGTCATATACGGCTTTGATAGTATTGACAAAGAAAGTCAAAAACTGCAAATTTTCTTTGGGTTTCGAGGTAGGTGCCAATAAGTTTTTGCCGGTATTGGTTCCCAAAGCCCAGTTGTTGTGTTTACCGCTACCATTGATACCGGCAAATGGTTTTTCGTGAAACAATACTTTGAAATCGTGGCGTTCGGCAACTTTTTCCATTACATCCATCAACAAAATGTTGTGGTCATTTGCCAAGTTTACCTCTTCAAAAGTGGGCGCACATTCAAACTGCGCGGGGGCAACCTCGTTGTGGCGAGTGCGTACCGGAATACCGAGTTTTTGACATTCGGTCTCAAAGTCAATCATAAAAGCTCGCACGCGCGAAGGAATCGAGCCAAAGTAATGGTCTTCCAATTGCTGACCTTTGGCGGGGGCGTGACCAAATACGGTTTTGCCGGACATTACCAAGTCGGGGCGCGCATAATAAAGGGCTTTGTCAATCAAGAAATACTCTTGCTCAGGTCCCAAAGTTGCAATTACTTTGGTGATGTCTTTGTCAAACATTTGACACACCTCGACCGCCGCTTTATCAACAAAATGCAAAGATTTTAACAAAGGTGTTTTGTAATCTAGGGCATCGCTGGTATAAGATACAAAAATAGTAGGAATACACAAGGTTTTGCTACCTTCAATCTCCATAATAAATGCCGGAGAAGTAGGGTCCCAGCCGGTATAGCCCCGCGCCTCGAAGGTGGCACGAATCCCTCCCGAAGGAAAAGATGAAGCATCAGGCTCTTGTTGTACCAATGCCGAGCCTTTGAATTTTTCCATTACGCCGCCTTTGCCGTCAATATCAAAAAAGGCATCGTGTTTTTCGGCAGTTGCGCCGGTGAGTGGTTGAAACCAGTGGGTGTAGTGCGTTACGCCTTTGGACAAAGCCCAAGTTTTCATTGCCGAAGCTACGGCATCGGCGAGTTCGGAGTCTATGCGGCTGCCGGTATCAGTTGCTGCCACCAATTTTTTATAATTATCGGCACTCAAATAGGTTTTCATTGCTTGGTCGCCAAATACATTGGAGCCGAAGAAGTCGGACACCTTGTCGGCAGGACGCTCAACAACTACCGAAGGGCGGTTTTGGGCTAGTTCAATTGCTTTGAATCGTAGAATTGCCATCTATTTTTCGATTTTTTAAGGGTTAGAGTTGTTATTCCAACTCAAAATTAGAAAAAATATCGAGATTCCTAGCTATTGGCTCAATTTTTTTGATATTTTTTGCTGAAAAATCAATTTTTTTGTAAAAAATCAATAAAAAATTATCGTTTTCTCGAAAATTTGGTGATTTTTTGGTTCAAAACTCTCTTTTTTTCAATTAAATTTATCAATTTTTGAAAAATCATCTACTTCTTTACCACTTTTCCGAAATTGTTTGGTTTCAAAGGGGGCTAAATTTGCTTACGCGCATCGTTAAAAATGCAAAAATGCTCGTCTTTGTATTTGCATAAAAAAAACCTCACTTTCTCAAAAGTAAGGTTTCTTAACTTTATATAATTATCTGATTTACAATTACTTATCACATTATCATCTCTATCTCATTGGTAAAAATTTTAGCGATGCTCCACAACCAGCTTTTTGGCTTTGAGGGCTTTGCCATTAATAGACAAGCTGTAGAAGTAAATTCCTGAGTCAAATTGTACGGTCGGAATTTTGATTTGGCGTTTGCCTTCTTGCAAATCGTATTCCTTGACTACTCTACCCAATAGATTGCGAATGGTAACTTTTGCCCGAATGCTTTCCAGCATATTGTAATCCATATACGCGGCTTCGCCGGCCGGATTGGGGTAGGCTTTGGTGATTTTTAATTGATTGCTTTCGAACAACCAATCTTCTTGGGCGGTTTTTTTGAATCCGGTGTAAATATTACGGGTCAAAACTTTGGAGAAGCGATTTTGACCGGCGCGCCAATTGGTATTTTTGGCGGTTTTGGAGTCTTTATCGTCTTCCAAAATGGAGCTATCGGCTTTAGCAATCGTTTTCGTTGCCAAAACATCTATGGGTTTTTCATTAAAGGCTGCCAACGTCAGATTTCCTATCAGCGTAATGGCGATTAAAAGAGATGTAATGTTTTTCATATATGTTACACGGTTTTGTTTACTATGCAACTTTTCATTATAAAAGTATATAAATTGTACTGAAAAGTCAAGAAATATTTACAATTTTTTTTGTTTTTTTATTTATTTTCCGAATTTCGTTCTTTGGCGATTATCCATTGCCGAGTCATTTCTTGGCGTTGGGGGATTTCGGCGATGCGCGAGCGAAAATTTTTAAACTTTTTTTGGGGTTCTTCTATCTCGTGCGGCGGTACAAAAGTCGCCTCCGGTTTATTCAAATACGAGATTCGATGCAACTTGTTATTTTCTTTAAACCGAATATTTACATCGCTACATTCAATACGGTTCATTCCTATCAAATGGTTGTCTTTTTCATCTATTGCAAAGAAAATATTTTGCGAGTTACCTCGTACTTCCATATAGCGCAACTCATTTTTGGTGAAATAAGCCACCATATTTTTGCCCTTGAGTTGGTTATAATTTTTGAGGGTGTCTTCCGAAATCAGGTAGCTGTTGCTACGTAAGAAAAGATGCTTAAGTCGATTATTTTCCAATTGAATCTTGATGGAGTCGGCGGTCATTTGATTGCCTTTGTTCCACAAAATAGGGTCGCGGAACAAACTAATGGTAGAATCGGCACGATTATACACCAAGGAGTCGCATTTACCTTGAAACTCCTTTTTAAATATCTTTGTTTTGGGATAGGCACTAAATCGACGAATGTTTTTTTCTTTGTTATCAATAGAATACAAAGTGTCGGCTTTCAAATACAGCGTATCGCCATCGGCAATGTTGCGAGCTACTACATTGCCATAAATTTTGCTTTCGCCCTCTTTGCCTCTAAACCAGCCCCAATCGCCCTCGACAATGATGCTATCGGCTTTGGCTTTCATCAAAACATTGCCTTGGGCAAAACCAATTTTGTATTGATTGTCAAAATACAGAGAATCACCTTCCAAAAAATACTTTTCGTCTTCGAGTTTGGTGCGCCCGCGAAAGTGCGAGACTTGAGTTTCGGTATTAAAATCGCCTTCGGTGGTATAAACAATTCCATCTTTGCTTTCAATCCGAGTTTTACCTTTGAAATACACCATTTTTGAGATGGTATTATAAGTCATATCCTCAGTATTGATTTTTTGCTGATTTTGCTTGCTAATCAACTCTACATTTCGGCGAAAATAGAAGATTTTGCTATTCGTATCATACGTACCATTGTCGCTGGTGAGGGTTTTTTCGTTGTCCTCAATTTTGCCTCCGGCGTAGTAGTGCGCCAAGCCATTTGCCATATCATAATCCAATTGCTTGGTTTTGAGGGTCATTTTGACATCATTCAAGACTACTTTGCCGATGGCGCGGGCAGTTTGGGTATTGCCGTCATAATACATACTGTCGGCGGTGAGCGTAGTGCCGTCTGCCCCGTTGAGGCGGGCATTGCCAAAGGCATCAACGGCTTGTTTTTCTTCGTGGAGGTAGGCTGAATCACAATAAAACATTGAACCTTTGTGCCGGACAATCACATTTTTAATCAATTTCTTGACATTGGGCTGGTTGGGTACTTTTTGTAAAACCTCGGCTCTTTCTAAGGTTACTTTGTCATCACTGTCTTGGGCTTGCGCCAATACATCACCGCTTTGCCCCCAGAGCAAAAAAAACAAACAAGTCAGTATGATAAAGTTAAATTTCACTTTTTTTTAAAAGATTCTTATTTTTTTAATCAATTGATAATCAAGTATTTCAATACTTCGGACAGTTTTTATAAGTAATTGATTATTAGCTCGTTATGCTATTTTAAATATTTTATGTAAAAGCTGACCGTGTCCGCCTCTGGCGGATTATCAGACACTTAGTAAATAACTCGGAACTAGAAACTGTCCGAACTATTGGTAGTTATAAAGACTTACAAATATCGAGTACCCAATAAGTTTATCAAAGTTTTGGCTTAGTCTCCAAAATAAATAAACGAAATGCGGTAATTTACAGTTTGCAAACAGTGTGTTAAAAAATTGTAAATCATTGGATAATTTGATACTTTTAAAAACTTTGCGGAAATTATTAATCAAATAACCATCAAGTAATTTTGAAAAATACAATTATTTGATAATCAGGTATTTATAAATTTACAGTCTCAATTGCCCAGACCAAAAAAATTGGGAGTGCAAAAGTAACAAAAAATCAGGCTTCTTGTATTATCTTATTGTTAATTAATGTTAAACCAATTTTTAGATTTTATTGCTGAAAATCAGCTTTTTTTGCCCAATCAACGCATTTTGCTGGCGGTAAGCGGGGGCGTGGACTCAATGGTAATGCTCGATTTGTTTGCCCAAAGCCCTTTTCAATTTGCGGTAGCCCACTGTAATTTTGGCTTGCGGGGGGCAGATGCGGACGGCGACGAGGCATTTGTAAAACAAACTACGGAAAAACATAAAGTACTGTATTTCAGCAAGTTATTTGATACTAAAGAATATGCCGAAAGCCAAGGAATCTCTACCCAAATGGCAGCACGCGACTTGCGCTATGCTTGGTTTAATGAATTATTGACAAAAGAAAAATTTGATTTTTTGGCTACTGCCCACCACCAAAACGATAATTTGGAAACCATTTTATTGAATCTGCTGCGGGGAACGGGCATCGCCGGTTTGCGGGGGATATTGCCCAAACAAGGCAAAATTGTGCGCCCTTTGCTCGCTGCCACCCGCCAAGAAATTCGAGAATATGCCACCCAAACCCAAATGCAATGGCGTGAAGACTACTCGAATTGGGAAAATAAATACCGCCGCAACCAACTCCGAAACGAGATTATTCCAACTTTGAAAAAAATAAACCCCAATCTTGACTATTCAATCCAACAAACCGCCGAGCGAATGCGTGCCATTGAAAATATTTTTAAAAAACAAGTAGAAAAAACTCGAGAAAAAGTCATAAACTCCTCTGAATCAGTTATTTATATCCAAATTGAACCTTTGAAAAAAATCACCGAAGGGCTGATTCAACTGGCAGAAATTCTGAAGACTTATGGTTTTCATTACCAGCAAACCAAAGAAATATGGGCAAGCCTTGACAAAGAATCGGGCAAAGTGTTTGAGTCGGCAAACTATCAGTTGGTCAAAGACCGCCACCAACTGGTCATTACCGCCCAAAATCGCCCGCATACCGAAAACTCAGTATGGCACATTGCGCCAGACCAAACCGAGTTGAGTACAGATTTTTTTCGATTAAAAATCAATCAATTGCTTGATTTACAAGGGTTTACCATTCCCAAACAAGCCGAAGTAGCTTGCTTAGATGGCGAAAAATTAGTGTTTCCACTCCAAGTACGCGCGTGGCAGGCGGGTGATTATTTTTACCCTTTGGGGATGAATCAACGCAAAAAAATCAGCGATTTTTTGATTGATTTAAAAATTCCTTTGAATCTCAAAAAACAAGTTTTTGTCCTGACTAGCCAAGACGATATTGTGTGGGTCATTGGCTATAGGATAGACAATCGTTTTAAATTTACCGAAAAAACTCATAAAGTATTGATAATCAATAAGTTATAAATCAATATAAAAAATGAATTCTGCTCAATTCAAAAGTTTTGCCAGCGATAACTACGCCGGAGTATTGCCCGAAGTGATGCAAGCCCTCCAAGCCGCCAATGCGCAACACGCGCGCTCGTATGGCAATGACGAAATCAGCCAAAGAACCCAAGCCTTGTTTGCCGAGGTGTTTGGTGCAGAGGTTTCGGTCAGCTTTGTATTCAATGGTACAGGGGCTAATGTGCTGAGTATCAGCCTAATGACTCAGTCATTCAACTCAGTATTGTGTGCCGATACTTCGCATATTTATGTCGATGAATCGACTGCACCCGAAACATTTACGGGTTGCCGCTTTGTACCACTCCCCACCAATCACTTGGGCAAAGTAGAGCCGGAGACCATTCGCCGGAGCATCATTCGCGTGGGAGACGAACATCACCCGCAAATTCGAGCTTTTTCGTTGGCACAATCGACCGAATACGGCACGGTATATACCCTTGCCGAGCTACAAGCCATCAGTGCCGTACTGAAGGAGAAGAACTTGTACTTTCATATCGATGGGGCGAGGCTGTTCAATGCCGCCGCGAGTTTGGGTTGTAGTCTTGCCGAGCTAAGTACCCAAATAGGCTTGGATATACTGTCGGTGGGCGGCACCAAAGCCGGTATGATGTTTGGCGAAGCGGTAGTGATTTTTAATCCAGAACTGGCTCGTTATCAACGATTTAGACATAAGCAAAGTATGCAATTAGCCTCGAAAACTCGGTTTATTGCAGCGCAGTTTGAAGCCCTCTTGAGCCACGAAACTTGGCGCAAAAGTGCCAGCCATAGCAATCAAATGGCAAATTATTTTTATCAAAAAATTCAAAAATACCCCCAAATTCAAGTTACCAAACCGGTAGATGCCAATGCAGTTTTTGCGATTTTACCGGCAGATTGGATAGCCCCTTTGCAAGCGGTTTGCCCTTTTTATGTTTGGAATGAGCAAACGAATGAGGTGCGCTGGATGTGTTCTTTTGATACGCAAGTGGCAGATATTGACCGATTTGTAGCAAAAATTGAGGGATTGGCGTAGTAGTTCCTCGAGTTTCGAGTTTCTTGTTTCGGGTTGCTCAATTTGCTAGGTTTTTCACCTAGCCGATGGAGCAACTCGGAACTCGCAACTTCATAAACTATTGAAATCAGTCCGCCGGCGTAAATTTAAACATCTGGTTTGGCGACTTACTAAGTTCTTTCAGGTCAATATTGATAACCCCATTTTCCCCTTTACTGGCAGTCAAAACATAATTTGGTTTAGCCGCCAATTCTAAATAAAAATAATCGTCTTCTGCCGGAATAGGCTTAAACCGTTGAAACTCCATATTATCTTGATAATCATTTTGTTGAAGTTTGTCTTGCCATTCCAATAATTTTTTGCTATTTACATTTTCAAGAATAATATAACCACTACTCGCACTGCCGAGGGTAAATTTTTGGTTGTCTTGTTGATGAATTGGATAAAGAAGAATGGCTGCGCCATTATTTTTGGACGATTGGCTCACATCAAACACTTTACCTGCAAATACTTTGCTTTCAATAAAATAAGTTTCGCCAATGGTAAAAGCCAAGCTATCAGTAGTAGGTTTGTTTAAGTTGTCGGTTGCATTAGCCTCATTTGTTTCATTTGTTTCGCTTGAGTTATCCATACTGAATATTAGCAAAAAAATAAGGATAATTACCCCTATGCCAGCATACCAAAAATAGCGGTTATTAAACTTGCTACCAGTGGGTTTCTCAGGCACAATATCGGTTGGCTTAGTCTTTTCTTGCTGGGCTTTGATGGTTCGGATAAGTTTTGCCAAATCAGCTTCTTTGCGGTTTTCGTCCGCAAAATTAGCCGATAAACCATTTTTAATTTTTTGGACAATTTCGCCCACTTGGGGGATGATTACATCAATTCTTTCAATCTCGTCATTATATACTTTGGTGGGCAAACCGGCTTTTTTGGCTTTTTCGCGGATGGCTTCCAACTCTTCGTGTTTGTTTTTATAATGATTTATCATTTCAATCGGAAACTCCAAATCCATTACTTCCAAATCGACCAGTACCGGCAAAAAAGTGGTGGTTTTGCTGTATTCTTGTTGGCGCAAGCGGTGGATAGATTCTAAACTTACCCAAGTAGAAAACAAACTGTTTTTTGAAACCAACAAGACCGTAAAATTGGTTCGATTGAGGTTTTCTTCCAAACTTCTTTCAATATCTTCGCCTAATTCTAAGGAAACCTCATCTAAAAAATACGTGATTCCCGCTTCGTCAAACACTTCTTTGATATAGTTTTTGGCAGTTTGATCTTTGGTGCTGTAAGAAATAAATACATCTTTTTTGGCGGAATTATCGGTTTGGCTCATATTTTGGACTAATTATGATTGGTAATCGCGTGCAATTTAAGTTTTATTTTTATAAATTAATGCGAACTATCTTGATAAACAATTTCTCTGGCAGATAATCAGGCATTTATATAAACAAAGTGGCAAAAATCACTTGGGCTAGTTGCTTGACAAAAAGGGTTCTTCACCACTTTTCAGGAATGAGAATTTTTTTTCTGAAATTTATCAATTTCAGTGATTCTGAGCGAAGCGAAGAATCTGAAACTCTTGATAATC
>JALONJ010000431.1 GCA_025455045.1 Microscillaceae bacterium
TATATACTTTTACAAAAATCATATTAAATATTTATTATATTAAAAAAATACAATTTTATTTTTAAAATAATTGATGATTTGTCAAAAAAAGCGTATTTTGACATCATAATTAGCTCATTATCAAATAGTTACTAAAATATTCACGTAAAATTAAGTTCTTCAGCACTTTTTGGGAAAAATTGTAACGCAGCCTTCCAGCCTGCGCGCTTAAGTGGCTTTGGGCAATTTCTAAACTAAATAATTCCCGAAAAGTACTGAAGAACCTATTATTCACGCTGCATTATTCGCTATTCATTTCTTAAGATTTATCTTTGAGCCAAAAAAATGTCAGACGAATCTATCAAACAAGAAATCCTCCAAAAATTTGGCAACCAACTACGCCTGCGAGTGAGTGGTATTTGTTGCCAAAACGAGCAAGTGTTACTTATCAAACATCATTACTTGGGCGAAGGCAAGTATTTGTGGTCGCCCCCGGGTGGAGGTATGCACTTTGGCGATTCGGCAAATGAAACCCTAGTGCGGGAGTTTTGGGAAGAAACCAACTTGCAAATCGAGGTTGGGGAGTTTTTGTTTGTCAATGAGTTTTTACAACCGCCCCTGCACGCCATTGAGTTGTTTTTTGCGGTCAAAATTGTGGGAGGCGAACTCAAGCGAGGATTTGACCCCGAAATGTCTGCCGAAAATCAGATTATTCACGAAGTCAAGTTTTTGAGCCTCGATGACTTGCAAAAAGAAAATCCTTTACAAATTCATTCAATTTTTAGGAATATTCAAAAACTTTCCAATATTTTGCAACGCAAAGGCTATTTTCAAACCCACAATTAAAAAAATGATTTTCAGTGATTCAATAATTGCTTGATAATCAGGGATTTATACTAAACTAAAATTTTAGTGCATTTTACTTGTAATTGAAAAAAAATTTATATTATTGCAAAAAAAAAGGTTAGACAATGAAAACTAAAATCTTTACAATTTTATTAATTCCGGTAGTTATTATACTCACGTATGTATTGGTGATGGGTGTGCGCGGTCCCATTGTGCGTGCCAATGACATCAAAGAGCAAGAAGAGTCGGTAAAGCGCAAGCTCCGTTTTATCCGTGAACTCCAAGTTTTTTATAACAGCCAAAAAGGTGAATACGCCGGAAGATGGGATAAGTTGATTGAGTTTGCCAAAACCGGAAGTATATTCGTAGTACAACGCCGCGAAATTGCCATTCAAGGCAAGCAAGACGAATACCGAGTAGAAGTAGATACCATCGGGATGATTCCGGTGCAAGACTCGCTGTTTGGCAAAGCCCGCAATAAAAACAAAGAATATCAAAATCTAGATGAACTGCCCTTTGTACCGGGTAGCAAAACCAACCAATTTGGCATTTATGCTTCCAAAATTGAGAGTGGCAACAATATGATAAACGTTTTCGAAGTTCGTGACCTCTATCCAAACAATCCGGCACGCGGAGCCGAGTTTAAAGAAAATGGTGAAGCGTATTCAGTACCTACTTTGTTGGCACACTTTGAAAAACAATTGAAATCTTACCGCGACAAAGCCGTTGAGTTGCAAAAGAAACAAAAAGCCGCCGCCGAAGCCGATAAAAAGACTTTGCAAAAAGAACTAGATGAATTGAGCAAATACATTGGCTTGTATGAACGCCGCATTGAGCGTATCAATACCAAACCATTGCGGATTGGTTCGCGCGACGAGGCTACTACTGCCGGTAATTGGGAGTAAAGCATTGGGCAACTTGATTCAAAATCTTTAGTTTTAAATTCTATTTTAAATCATTGTGTAAGGTCGGTTTTTTACCAAAAGCCGACCTTATTCTTAAGTAAATTGGGTATAAAAATCAAATCAAAACCTTAAGATGATTCAAGTAGTGTCATTTGAAAATTTTGATTTGTAAAACCGTAAGCCATTGATTATCAATTATTTAATGGTTTTTTAAATTCTATTATTCAACCTTCGCTTTGATATTAACCCCGCCGAAATTTGCGATTTTATTAATAATTCCCGAAATTTCCGCCTTAGCCAACAATTGAATGAATATTCAAGACAAAGTTTTCAAACAAGAAACCAATATCAAAGACCCCTCTTTTGACATAGAGGCAATGAATTATTATCGCCTGTTTATTTGTTTGGGCGAAGACAGCCTGCGTTTCAATGTAGTCAATTCGCGCGACAACAAATGCTTGTTGCTTGAGGAGTTTCGTTTCTTTAGCCGCTTGTCGGTAGAAGAGCAAATGGAGGCACTCAATCGGATTTATGACAATGATTTGTTTCTCAAAGCCAACTTTTGGTTTGGTATTTACCTTATTATCAAAGCCTCACCTTTTACCTTGGTACCCCGCGAGTTTTTTGATGAAGTCAATCCGGTCAAATATTTGCAACACATCACGCCCATTCACACCAATCAACAAATTTTTGTCAATGAGCAAAGAAGCCTCGATGCTGTCAATGTGTTTTTGAACGACAATTTGCTTATTCAATGGTTCAAACAAACCTACCCCAATCGGCATTTGCAGTATATACACCAAACTCAAGCCTTTATTGAGGGCATAAGGCGCAACAACTTGATTGTCAATCGCCCGCAAATGCACGTATTGATTGAGCCTAACTATTTGATTATCAGTGTATTAAATGGCGATGATTTGGAATTTTGTAATACCTTTCAATATCGGGTGGCGGCTGATTTTGTGTATTTTGTATTGTTGGTTATGGACGAGCTGCACTTAGACAAACAAGCCTGTGAATTGACTTTGTATGGCAAAATCAATCCTATTTCCGAGATTTATAAATTAATGCGCACTTATGTCGGTCAAGTAAAAATCTATGATGAGCAACCCGACTGGGTAAAATTCAGCTCCGATTTCGATGGATTGCCGCATACTTATTACTTTGATTTGTACGGAATGGCTTTGTGCGCCACTTAAAAATAGTCGCTTGGCTCAAACCACTCGAGAAATTAGGAGTTAACAATTTGGAATTAGGAATTATAAATTACGTAAGTGGCTGATTATCAAATATTTATATTTTTGTAAATATTAGTTTATTGGGTGCATTTCAAATTTACTACCTATCACCCTCTCTTTCGGAGAGGGCAGGGTGAGGCAAAAGAAATGCGTAAATTTGAAATGCGCCCAGTTTATTTCATATTTATTCGCAAGTATCTTAAGAACAAGAAAAAAATAATGTCAACAATATTTTTGATAACATACTGATTTTCAAGTAATTAAAAAATTATTCACTTTACATTATCCATTCTTCATTACTTACAATACTTCGGACAGTTTTTATAAGTAATTGATAATCAGCTAGTTATGCTATTTTACATATTTTATGTAACGAGCTGATTATCAGATACTTAGTAAATAACTCGGAACTAGAAACTAGAAACTGTCCGAACTATTGTTATTTACTGACATCAATTGAAAATTAAAAAAAAAGCGTAAATTAAAAACTATGAAAATCGGCAAAGTATTCGACCGCCTTTTTGAAATTGTGCAAGAACCTATTGAGGATTTGGTAGAAATCAAGGAACTATTGCGCCAAGCCAAGCAATTTGCCTCCGAAATTGATGACGATAATTTGTATGATTGGGTCAATGAATTTAGCGACAATTGGCTTTCGGAAGGTTTTTTGGAAAATGATTTTGAGGTTTTTTCCGGCGAACTCAACGAATTGGTCGTAGAATTGGGCAACGCAGGCTACTTTGATGACCTAGCCTAAGCTCCGAAAAACAAATAAGGGAGGCAATTTATTTGACTATTAATATGCTGATAATGAATGAATTGTATGATTTATATGATCAATACTACAGATAGTTTTTTGTAAGTAATTGATAATCAGCCAGTTATGCTATTTCAAGTATTTTATGTAAAAGCTGATTATCAGATACTTAGTAAATAGCTCAGAACTAGAAGCTCCACGAACTATTGTCATAATTGCCTTAAATTTAATAACCCATTTTACCCTAGTACGATGCCCCATTCCAAAGTATATATTTTGGGCGGTTATCAGACCGATTTCGCGCTCAATTATCCTCGCCACGGCAAAACGATTGTCGACCTAATCAAAGATACCGTCATAGGTGGCTTGCTCAGTGCCGATATTGAACCTCACGAAATTCAAACCACCCACATCGGCAATTTTATTGGCGAACTCACCGTCAATCAAGGGCATCTGGGCGGTTTTATGGGCGAAATTCACCCGAGTTTGATTGGCAAACCGGCGGCTCGCCACGAGGCGGCTTGCGCCTCGGGGGGCATTGCGATTTTGGCGGCTTCTGCCGAAATAGAAGCCGGTCGCTACGATTTGGCTTGTGTATTGGGAGTAGAACTAGAAAAAAGTGTATCGGGCGATGAAACCGCCAAACACCTGGGCGTAGCCGCGTGGGTAGCCCAAGAATGTACCCAAGTAAAGTACCCTTGGCCTAAGTTATTTAGCGATATAGGTGAAGTATATGACCGCCGTTATGGACTAAAATATGAGCATTTGGCACAAATTGCCCAAAATCATTTCAACAATGCCAAAGCCAATCCCAATGCCCAAACCCGAAATTGGCAATTGCTACCCGAAAATTTTAGCCAAGATGCCCAATATAATCCGGTGATTGAGGGTATGATTCGCAAGCAAGATTGTAGTCAAGTAACCGATGGTGGGGCGGTGGTGTTCTTGGCTTCTGAAGCCTACGCCCAAACCTACGCCAAGCGTAAAGGCTTGAAAATGAGCGACTTACCTTATATCAAAGGCTGGGGGCATCGCACGGCTCAAATCGCCTTAGCCGACAAGTTGAAGGCTTCGGAAAACCATCCTTATATCTTCCCTCACGTACACGGCACGGTACAAGATGCCTTGCGCCGCGCCCAAATGTCGTCCATTTATCAAGTGGATTGCATTGAGACCCACGACTGCTTTACCACCAGTACCTATATGGCAATTGACCATTTGGGTATTACCGAGCCGGGCAAAAATTGGCAGGCTATCGAGGAAGGTATCATCGAAAAAACCGGCAAACTACCACTCAATCCCAGTGGTGGGCTAATCGGTCTGGGACACCCCGTAGGAGCTACCGGCGTAAGAATGGTGCTAGATGCCTACAAACAAACCACCCACCAAGCCCTTGATTATCAGATAGATAATGCCAAAAATGTCGCTACTTTGAATATTGGCGGTAGTACCACCACCACCGTAAGTTTTGTAATTGGTGTCGATTAAAACCCTGATAATCAAATACTTACAATTACTTGGGCGCGTTATCCGGCTGTCGTATATAGAGCCTCGCTTGCGCCCGCGCCCTACATAGGGTAGGGTTCGAACACCCTACCCTATGTAGGGCGCGGGCGCAAGCGGGG
>JALONJ010000046.1 GCA_025455045.1 Microscillaceae bacterium
TCATTTTGCTTGGTAATGTTCAGAATCACTGAAAAGCGAGAGCTTTTCAGAATTCAATGGAATTACCGAAGGCAATTCCTGAAAAGTAGCGAAGATTCTTATATATATTGTAAACAATTGATAATCAATCTATTACAACTTGTCTGCTTCTGGTGGATTAACTCATTACTTATAACTTAGCAATCGAAAAAATCTTCAAATCAGGGTCAAATTTGATTTCAGCTTTCACATTGACATAATCCTCCTTTTTGCCCGCCATTTGAAAGTAGTATTTCATTTTAAACCTTACGATATAATTGCCTGTGTCATCAGTTGTGTATTCAAAAGTATCCCAATCTATTTCGTGGCGTTCGGTGGTATAAGTTTTCCAATAAATTTCGCACGAGCTTTTGATGTCGGGAACAAGCCGCGAGTTTTTGAATGAATAATATTGAGCCACCGTATCGCGGTAAAAAGGTTTTAAATTTTCAAATTGATGCGTCTCGATGGCTTTGTAAAACTCCTTCACTCGCTCGCGCACACGTGGCTCTTGGCTCACAAGGGGCGTATTTTTGAGCAAAGCAAATTGTTCTAGTTCGGGCAAATTCATTGGATTAAACAAAATAAAACCGGCTCCACCGCCCAACAACACAATCAAAAATAAAAAATTGAGCCAACTATACACCCGCAAACGAGTCGATGGACGGGGTACATAATCGGCTGATTGTGAGGGATTTATCGGATTTTTATTCGTCTGAGCTACTACAGTTTCTTGCGCTATGGGCGGGGTTTTGCCCATTACGGTATTGAGCAAAGGATTGGGCATTGTTTTGGACAAATAGTTTTCACCCAACAAAGCCCGTTTAAATTCGGCACACGATTGAAACCGTTCATAGGGCATTTTGGCAGTCGCTTGGTCAATAATAGCTTGCATTCTATCACTCACTTTGGGATAAAAACTCTTGGCGCGCGGTAGCGGATTATTGACAATTTGATTATAAATATCGTACTCCGTAGCATTGTGTTCGTCATATACACTGCGCCCCGTCAGCATTTGAAACAAAGTAATTCCCAACGAATAAATATCGCTTCGTCTATCCACCTCTTGTCCTTTGACTTGCTCGGGACTCATATACAAGATTGTCCCCATCCGCGAGCCGGCTTGGGTGAGGCTTTTGCTGCTGCCATCTAAGAGTTTGGCGATGCCAAAATCCAAAATTTTGACTTCGCCCTCGGGGTTGATTATCAAATTGGAAGGTTTAATATCTCGATGAACCACTCCTTGGTTGTGGGCATAGTCAAAACCATCTAAAATTTGGACAAACAACTGAATCGCAATATTTTCGGGTATCGGTCCACTGATTTGTTGGATATAATCGTCCAAAGGCTTGCCCTGCACATATTCCATTACCAAATACAAGCCATTGGTGGTCTCGAGGTAGTCGTACAAGCCCACAATATTGGGGTGGCGAAGGTGCGCCATCGTAGCCGCTTCATTTTTAAAACGCTCCCGAATCATCGGATTATTGACCAAGTTGGGGTGCAAAGCCTTGATAGCCGCCTTGCGCCCGAGTTGGATATGCGAACCCACATATACGCTACCCATTCCGCCTTCACCGAGTTTGGCGGTTATTTTATAATTTAATACTTGCTCGCCTACTTGCATAGATTAGGTTAGTGTTTTTGTCAAAAGCTATGCAAATTTAATAATGTATTGCAGATTACTGACAATAGTTTGTGAAGTTTCTAGTTTTGAGGTTTTAGTTAAGGGCTAAATAATTGATAATCAGCTATTTAACAAAAATTGCTTGCATAAGTAAAAACCTGATAATCACAATAGTTCAGACAGTTTCTCAGCCCTCTGCTCCATCTGAGGCGGAGGTTTAGTTCCAAATCATTTGCTAAATACTTGATAATCAAGCAGTTACACAAAACAATCAAAATAACCTAATCGGTTGATTATCAATTACTTATAAAAATACCCAAGTTATTGCCATCTATGTATTTGATTATTTAAAATTTATGATTCATATTGAAAGTTGATTTCAAGAGTTGAACTACTTGCAAAAATATCGATGAAAAATTCTTTTCCGTTTTACTCCATTGGGCATTTTATCAATGAACCCAATAATCCGACTCAGTTCGAAATTACGCGCTTTGCCGAAATGCAAGAGCCGCAAGTAGATGATTTGCACAAGCATACTTTTTATGAAATCATTTGGATTGAGGAAGGTATTAGTCGACAAATCATTGATTATCAAGCATATACGATTTATCCGCAAAGTTTATTCTTTATTTCGCCCGGGCAGTTGCATTATTTCGAGGAGTGGCAACCTCTGCAAGGCGGGAGCATTTTTTTTACTGAGGATTTCTTTTTGTTGAATCAAATAAACCAAGACAAACTGTTTGAATTGGCTTTTTTGGATAATTTTTATATCAATCCCGGTTTTCAGCCCCGCCCCTCCGACTATACCGAAATCAAACAGATAATCGACTTACTTTATACCGAAAAAAAACGCCCGGATTACCTGCCCACCATAGCCCAATCTTTGCTGCATATTTTATTGGCACAAATTCAGCGCAGTATGGACTCGCAAACCCCCCAAAGTACTGCCAAAAAATATGTAATCACGTACAAAAAATTCAAAAACTTGATTGATGTCCATTTTAGAACCGATTTTACTGCCAAAGACTATGCCGAGCAACTCCACATTACTCAGCACCACCTCAATCATATTGCCAAAGAAATAACCGGCAAAACCGCTACCGAACTCATTCGCGCACGCGTGATTTTGGAAGCCAAGCGTTTGCTCACTTTTTCGGACAATACCGTGAGCGAGATTGCCTATTATCTGGGTTTTGAAGAAAACTCCTATTTTACTCGAGTATTTCGTCAGGAAGTAGGTATCAGTCCGGGCGAGTTTAGAAATCAAATCTCCGAAAAATACCACCTAAAGTAGTTTTTGTGTAAGCCAAAAATGCCGCCTCAACCCCAATTTTGCATTATCAATTTTATTTAAAAATTTAAAATAAACAACAATGCAAAAGATGCTTGCTACCTCAACCCGTATTTTATTGGCTTTGCCAATGATTGTTTTTGGCTTAAACAAATTTTTTTGGTTTGCCCCCGTTCCGCCACCTGCCGGACCGCAAGCCCAAGCCTTTTTGACAGCCATGTTTAGTTCTTATTTGGGTTCGGCAGTAGGGGCAACCGAAGTAGTCGGTGGTTTGCTCCTGCTTTTTCCCCAAACGGCTTTTGTGGGTTTATTACTTTTAGCTCCCATTATTTTCAACATTGCAGTCTTTCACTTTGCTTATGATTTTGTCGGAAACGGGATTTGGTTATTACCTACAATTTTGTTTTTGGTGGTTTCTTACTGGCAAAAAAACAAATACCAAGATTTATTAAAGTAATTCTATAACTCACAATAGTTCGTGAAGTTTCTAGTTTCTAATTGGGAACTAAATCATTGAAAATCAAGCAATTAACTGAAGCCTTGTGAATTTTATAAATGCTTGATAATCCGCCAGAGGCGGACACAGTCAATAAGTTATGAAATATCCACGAAGGATTGAACTCATTGATTATCAATGAATTATAAAAATTGTACCACAGCCTGTCTAGGCTGTGCCTATCATAGCCTAGACAGGCTGTGGTACATTCTATTTGTCAAAAGTCAAAGATTATCAATAATTTATAATTTAAAAAAATGAAACAAAAAATTTGGTTTATCACTGGCATATCAAGCGGTTTGGGCAAATCTTTGACCGAAGCCGTACTTGAAAAAGGCGATTTTGTCATTGGCACTTTCCGTCAAGCGGCACAAGTCGAGGCATTTAATCGAAGTTTTGCTGGCAAAGCTTTGGGCGTATTGTTGGATATAACTGATAATGAGCAAGTTATCAATACATTCTTGATGATTCAACAAGAGTTTGGACAAATAGATGTATTGGTCAATAATGCCGGTTTTGGCTTTGCCGGAGCAATAGAAGAAGCTGATAATCAAGAGATTAGAGCCGTTTTTGAGGCTAATTTTTTTGGAGCTTGGCAGGTTACGAAGGCGGCATTGCCGATGATGCGTAATCAAAAAAGCGGATATATTTTTCAAATTTCTTCCCACGGTGGTTTCAAGGCTTTTCCGGGGTTTGGTATTTACAACGCTGCTAAGTTTGCCCTAGAGGGAATGAGTGAGGCTTTGGCGGCAGAAATTGCACCTTTGGGTATCAAGCTTACCATTGTTGAGCCGGGTCCTTTTCGTACCCAATTTGCTGGAGCTTCGTTTGCCGAGGCTAAGGTTCAAATCGCTGATTATCAAGCCACTGCGGGCGTTTTTCGCGCCAGAATCAAGGGTGTAGATGGCAAGCAAGAGGGCAACCCCGACAAAGCGGCGCAAGCGATGATTGACCTCGTGAATACCGAAAATCCACCTTTGCGTCTGCCTTTGGGCAAAATTGCCCTTGCCAGTTTGGAGGCAAAGTTGGCAAGTGTACAGGCTGATTTAGAAAATTATCGCAGCGTAGCAGAGCGCGCGGTTTACTAATTTGGAGTTTCTTAATGTTGGGAATTAAAAGTTATGCTAACAATCTGACTGTCAGGTAGTTATATTCATTAAAGAATTTCTTTACCCTTGGTCTATGGCACACAATCCAACATTATTCCTGAATAAGGTGTGAAGCACTAAAACGGTTCTTTACCCATTTTCAGGAAATTCTCGCTTTATCTTAACGTAAATATTTTCATAACTAATTGATAATCAGGTATTTATAATTCAAAAATATACTTTTTTCGGTAAATTATAAATTATGTTTAAAGCAAAATTGTATTATTTTAATATAATTAAAATTTTTTACATAATTTTGTAAAATCAAGTAAAGTATTGATAAACAATTAGTTAATTAATTTTGTGTCAGAAAAATAAAGAACACAAACAGTCATCTTGTAAGGAACTTTGTGGGCTTTTTCAGCCTCTCCCTGCCCCTCCGAAGGAGGGATTAAATTATAACTTACTGATTTTAAAATAATTACAGAAATATTTTAAAGATTAGCAATTTAACAAAGTTCCACGCAGGATGGGGGCTTGGGGGAATTTTGGATTGCTTTTTTTAAATGTTAATTTTTTGTACTTTTTTAATATTGCTTCAAAATATTCACGTTATCTTAGGTCTCAACTCGTTTAGGCGCGCAGGCTAGACAGCCTACATTACAATTTTCCTGAAAAAGTGTGAAGATTCAAAAAAAACAGTTTAAATATTTGATAATCAATCAATTACAAAAAATTAAAAATTTTTTCAAACATTTCAACGTTATAACAATTAATGATGTAATTAATTGAAGTATGCAAAGATATATCGTAATCATCGTGGGAGTTTGGCTTTGGGCAAGTGCTTTCTCTGCAAATGCCCAAGATACCTTAAACCCTAAGCGTAAACTAAATTTTGTTTTTAAATTAGATAATCGTTTTTCATTCGTTGGCGACCAATTGTTGGCGATTTATGGCTTTCGTACCGGCATCAAACTGCATCAGCAGCACGAATTAGGTATAGCCTTCAATTGGATTGCCTCGCGCAACACTACCGAAGTCGAACTGCCAGTTTTTTTTGAAGTTGCGCCCGCCGACTCGCCTGCCCGCGAGGGCACATTTTTTTATCGTTATGCCGGAGTTTTTTATGAATACAATTTTTCTTTAAGCCCCCGTTGGCAGGTCAATATCCCTATTCAATTGGGAGGTGGCAGAGCCGGACTGAATATTTATCAAATGCCTCAAGGTACGTGGGTTGAACGGCGACAGGCGCGATTTGCGCTTTTAGAACCGGCTTATATGGTCAGTTACAGGTTTATGCGCTATGCCGGCATAGGCAGTGGTTGGGGTTATCGGTTTGCATTTAGCCCGCAAAAAATTGTAAAAGAAAACCTTACCCGCCCCGTGTTTATTGTCAAATTGCGCCTCTATCTAGGCGAAATTTATCGAGGACTCCGTGGCAAATCCGATTCTTGAGACTTGGGTTGAGGATAAAAAATTGCTGAAAGTCTCTTTTTTATATGACTGGCTAATGGTTTAAAATAACGGGAATATTTATGCCTGTATAATCAAAATTGCTTGGTTTTGAACATTGGCAAAGTTTAAAATTTTGCCGAAGTTCAATAGAGCTTTTTCGTTAAAAAACTCTTAACTGACTATAAATCATTGATAATCAGGGTTTTACTTCAAAACTAATTCATTTCCAATAGCTTCATTTACGGTTCTATTTTTTCATTTCATCTTCACCCCCTTAGCCGATTGCCCTTCTTGCTGCAAAATCAATTCTTTTACTACGCCCGCACTGTCTTTAAGAAACTCTAGCTCGGCTTCGACTACGGTATAAAAAAACTTGGTCTCACTTTCGGCAAAAATCCGAAAAGCGTCTTGGTTGGTAGCCTGAGCCATTAGGTTTTCACCTGCCACAAAAACCGTGATGATAAATCCGCCCCCAAAATCGTACTTACCCTCATAATTTTTTAAAACATCGGCAGGCAATTTAATTGCCGTTTTGCGGGGTTTTAAGTCAATTTTGCCGGTCAGCAAGCTCCAGCCTAGTTCGTCTATTTCATCGGCTGAGTTGCACAATACAACTACCCCTTTTTGTTTTTGGGCATCAAAACCCATAAAACTATGGCTACCCATTGTGCCGCCATTGTGCCATATATAGGTCTGTTCGGCGTTTTTTTGCAAGTGCCAGCCCAGCGCAATCCGACTATTTTCATCTATTTTAAATTGCTCGTTGTGAGTAGTTTGAGCGATTTCTGCCAGTTTTTTATTGCCAATACCCATTTGTATTTTGAGATATTTCAACAAATCATCAACACTGCATTTGATAGCTCCCGCGCCCGCCAGCGCATCAAAACTCCACATCTTGACGGCTTGCCCGCCCAAATGTGGGGTAGCAATGTTGTCAAAATCTTTGGGAAATTCCACAATAGTCTGAGAATGAGCCATTTGCAAGGGCTTAAAAATCCAGTCATTTAACAAATTTGGATAAGTAGTTTGATTAATCTCTGCCAAAATCAGCCCCAAAAGCCCCACTCCCAGATTGGAATATTCGTATTTTTCGCCGATTTTTCCCTTTAGCTTACATTTTTTCAAAAACGCATACATTTGGTTTTTATCATATTGGGCATAAGGGTCATCGCTATCGGTTGGCAAGTTTGTGGGCAGTCGTGGCAAGCCCGAAGTATGCGTTGCCAAATGCCGGAAAGTGATTTGCTTATCGCCTTGAGTGGGCAAGACTACGTCTTTGGGTAGGTATTTTTGAATGGGATCATCGAGTCCGATTTGCCCTTTTTGAATGGCTTGCGCCAACAGTAAGGCAGTAAAAGTCTTGCTGATAGAGCCAATCTCAAATACGGTATTCGCATCAATCTTACGTTTTTGACTTTGGTTCAAATAACCGGCATTGAAATACTCGGTTTTGCCATTTTCAAATACTGCTAGGGCAATGCCTTCACAATAGCCGCTATTTACTCGCCTGACAATGGCTTCTTGAATGGTTTGGGGTATCATTTGGGCAAAAATTTGGGGTGAATAGATAAAAGCCAAGCTGATGAATATGCAAGAGAATAAATTTTTCATTGGGTAGTTTTCGAGTTTCTGGTTTCGAGTTTCTTTTTTGGTCATTGGTCATTAAGTCATTAGGAATAATTACAAAATAAAGTAAAGTAAACTTTTCAAAAACATAATCAATTGAAAATCCTCCAAAGGCGGACACGGTCAGGTAATTAAACAATTCCTAATTCCCAATTAAATACTACTATACAAAATATGTATTCACGCAAAGACGCTAAGGCGCAAAGTACTGATAATCAATAAATTGTGCCTTAGTGTCTTAGTGGCGAATTAAAGGCGAATTAAAAAATGTATAGTAGTATTTCCCAATTATTAATTCCTAATTCTTTTGGTCATTGGTCATTAAATTCTCCAAATCAACAACTCTCCAAATCAATAAATAAGGTATTGAGTCATTAAATTCTCTAAATCAAACAATCTCCAAATCAAACAATCAAGCAATTGAAAAAGGATAAACTGCCTATTTTTTATTTAGTATAACATTCTTGGCAAAAATTACTTTTCTATTAAAAATAAATAGCCAAATTAAACGCTTATTTTTGTGATTTGAAACACTAATAAGCCACGAAGATACAATAGGTTATTAGAACTAAAATTAATTAGCTAATTGAAAATCAACTCATTACACAAATCTTCATTCCTAATCTCTCAATGCAATGGAAATTTTAATCTATAACGAACTCGACTACGGCAAACTCAAAAAACAATTTGATAAAACAGTCGAGCATCTAAAAAATCGAGATTTTAAATCTGCCGATGTCAAAAAAATGGTCAATACCGGCTTTTATCGGGCAAAACTTGACGATACCAACCGCCTTTTGTTCAAATATACCCAAATTGAAGGCAAGACTTATTTATTGCTTCTGGAAGTTATTTTTAACCACGATTATGCCAAATCAAGGTTTTTGAACGGAGCCGTGATTGAAGAACAAAAACTTCCGAGTGTCAAAGATGAAAAAGATTTGATTCCCGAAGAAATCACTCCCATTACTTACCTCAACAAAAAGCAAAAGACTTTTCATATCCTCGACAAAATCTTATCATTTGACGAAATTCAAGACGAGATTTTTCGCTTGCCTAGCCCTTTAATCATCATTGGTTCGGCAGGAAGCGGCAAAACTGCCCTCACGCTCGAGAAAGTAAAAACCTTGAACGGCAGAATTTTATACACTACTTTATCGAGTTATTTGGTCGAAAACTCCAAAAACTTGTATTATTCTTATGACTATCAGAACGACCGCCAAGAAGTCGATTTTATGTCGTTTCAAGAGTATTTGTCTTCCATAGAAGTACCGGAGGGCAAGGAAATCGATTTTAGAGCCTTTGAACAATGGATTTGGCGATTCAAACAAAGCCACAAAATCAAAGATGCTTACAAAATATACGAAGAATTTAAAGGCGTAATGACCGGCTCTATTGTGGACAAACCTTACCTGAGCCAAAGCGACTACTTGGGCTTGGGGGTCAAACAATCCATTTTTTTGGCAAATGAGCGCGAATTGATTTATGATTTGTTTAAAAAATATTTGGAGTTTTTGGGCGAAAAAAAATACTACGACAGCAACCTGATTGCCTACGAATACTTGCCCAAGGTGAGCCGAGACTATGATTTTGTGGTGGTAGATGAGGTGCAAGATATAACCAATGTGCAGTTGTACAGCATTATCAAATCTTTGAAAATATCGACTAATTTCATTCTTTGTGGAGATTCAAACCAAATTGTGCATCCCAATTTTTTTTCGTGGGCAAACATCAAAACTTTGTTTTATAAGCAAGATTTAAAAGGCAATTTGATTCGAGTATTGTCCACCAATTATCGCAATACGCCCGAAGTAACCAATATTGCCAATCAACTTTTGTTGATAAAAAATGCTCGTTTTGGCTCAATTGACAAAGAAAGTAATTATTTGGTCAAATCAAACTCCCAAAACAAAGGTGATGTTCAATTTTTGGAAAACCAGCCCAAAATCAAACAAGAACTGAATCAAAAAACCAAAAAATCTGCCAAATTTGCCGTAATTGTAATGCGCAATGAAGACAAAGCCGAAGCCCGCCAGCACTTTCAAACCCCGCTTTTGTTTTCTATTCACGAGGTAAAAGGTTTGGAATATGAAAATATTATTCTCTACAACATCATTTCCAATTATGAAAAAGAATTTCGAGAATTGACCGTAGGCGTAAACAAAGCCGATTTGAATTTAGAAGATTTGGCGTATGCCCGCGCCAAAGATAAAACCGATAAATCGCTGGACGAATACAAGTTTTATATCAATGCCCTGTATGTGGCAATGACCCGCGCTGTCAAAAACCTGTATGTAGTTGAAACCAACAAAAAACACGCTTTGCTCGAACTCTTGGGATTGACTAATTTTTCGGCGCAAATCAACCTCAAAGAGCAAAACTCTAGTGCCGAAGAATGGCAACGCGAAGCCAGCCGTCTCGAGAAACAAGGCAAAACCGAGCAAGCCGATGCCATTCGCAGTCAGGTTTTGCAACTCAAGCCCGTGCCTTGGGAGGTCATCACATTAGAAAAACTCAAAGAAGCCGAAGCCAAAGCCTTTGACCCGGAGGTATTTAACAAAAAAGCCAAAGATGTAATGTATGAATACGCCTTGTTTTATGGCGATGCCTCATTAATGAACAAGCTTTCGGTACTCAAATACCGCCCTGCCGACGACGGTAGGTGGCAAAAAGAACGCACCGGAATTATCAATCGTAAGTTTCAGCCGTATATTAAAGATGATTTGAAGGCAATTGAGCCACTCCTGCAAAAACACGGCTTGGATTTTCGCAACGAAATCAACCTCACGCCCTTTATGTTGGCTGTAACCTATGGCTCACTCAAAATCATTGATTACTTGCTAAAAAATGGGGCAAAAACCAATCTCACCGACAACTACAAGAAGAATGCGATGCACATGACATTCTTGGGGGCTTATAACCAGCGCAAAAAAGACGCTTTGAATCGCGTATATCCCTTGCTCAAAAATGAGAGTTTGCGCCTCAAAATCAAAAATAAATTTATCAAGCTCGACAACCACCAAGCCGAGTATTTTATGCTCAATTTTATGCTTTCTATTTTGAACAATTTTATCCGCAACCCCCAAAAAGACCCCAATAATAATTGGGATTATGGGCATGCTATCCCAACATTTGAGACCAGTGTTTTTCTTAAATTTTATGAAGGATTGAGTCATCACACCTTGCCCGAATACCGTGCCAAACGAGCGTATTTATCCTCTATTCTTGGCAAAAACGAAGTGCGCTCGACCAACCCTTATGGCAAAAAACTTTGGGTCAGGATTATGAACGGGCATTATATCCTCAATCCTTTGCTCGAGATTATGATAAATGATGAATGGATAAATGTATATGATTGGGTCAATTTTGGTGAGATTGAAGCCGGTTTGCCCAAAATCCCCAACCATTCTTTCGCTTGGCATATCGTCCAAAAACACCGAGTTTACAAAGAAATCATTAAATATCGAGAGTTGCTCAAAAATGATAATGCCATTTTGCCCGAGGGCGATGGAGAAATGCCTGATGAATCGAGCAAAAAAACGAAGAAAAAGTAATCAATGATTTACTTCGCTACCCTTTGAGTCAATGCCAGTAAGCCAAGAATTTAAAAATTGTAACTTATTGATAGTCAATTAATTATAAAATATCACTAAATTAATGTGAATATTTTGGGGGCTATTGACAATAGTTCGGAAAGTGTCGGGTTTCTAGTTTCAGTTTTTTGTTAAGTGCTTGATAATCAGCTAGTTACAAGAAACATTTACAATAATATAACTAACTGATAATCAATCACTTATAAAAACTACGCCGTTGCTTGTCCGCCCAAGGCGGAAAACAACTATTGCACAAATGCGCTAAAAGTACGGAAGCACCATAATATTTATATAATTAGTTGAAAACCCGCCAAAGGCGAGATATAGTCGATAAATTATGATTATTCCCTCTTGTACTCTTCCCTCCCTTGTACTCCTCCCTCTCCTTCGGATAGGGCTGGGGAGAGGCTCAAAAAAAAACGCAAAATGACGTAGTCGTGTTTTTTTAATTTTTTTTAATACAAAAAATCTTACCCTTCGCAGTAATTTATTTCATTTAAAATAGTTATATTGGTAAACTTGAAAAAAACATTTTTAAATAAAAATCTAACTATTTGATTACCAGATAGTTAATCAATACCCGTTCACGCTTAATTCGTTTAGGTTTTTTATGAAAAAAAATTGGGTCAAAGTAGTTCGTGTTGGCGTTTTTGCCATTTGTTTGGTTGGTTTGAGCTTGGCGAGTTTTGCCCAAAAGCCCAAAAAAGAGAAAGATAAAGCCAAAGAAAAAAATAAAAATACTGCCGAAAATGTATTTGCCCCTTCGGGCGAGCAATCCAAATCCGAGTCGGAATATTATCTGGTCGAGGCAATGAAGTTTTATATCATTGACGATTATGAAAAAGCCCTCGAACACTTTCAAAAAGCCCTCGTTTTGTCATCGGGTAGTGCCGCCATTCATTACAAATTGGGCGAAACGTATTACAAACTCAAAAACTATCCCCAAGCCGCAAGCCACGCTCAGGAAGCCCTCAATCTTGACAAAACCAACAAATATTATTACATCTTGTTGGCAAGTGTACAGCTTGCCCAACAAAAACCCGATGATGCCGTTCGCACTTATCAAAGCCTAATAGACAGCAAAGTCGGCAATCCTGAGTATTATTACGAAATTGCCCAAATTCACCTTCGTCAAGAAAACTTTGGCAAAGCCATCGATGCCCTCGACAAACTCGAGGTGGCGTGGGGACTCAATGAAAATGTAAGCCTGCAAAAGCAAAAAATTTATTACCAAAACAAACAATTTGACAAAGCCATTGCCGAAGGACAAAAACTGGTGCAAGCATTTCCCGAAGAACCTCGCTATGTCATCACCTTAGCCGAATTGCTCATTGCCAATAACCGCAGTAGCGAAGCTCTCACAATGCTCGAAACTGCCGCCGGCAACCAAAGCTACGACCCACGAGTATATTTGCTTTTGGCGCAGTTGTATCGCAATCAAGGCAATTTTGATAAATCAATTAGTTACCTCAAAATAGCTTTTCAGAATCCCGAATTAGCCATCGAGGACAAAATCAATTGGCTTGCCGGAATGTTGCAAAGCAATGAAGCCGGTTCGCGTACCGACAATCTCATTGAGCTTGCGCAATCAATCGCCAAAACTCACCCCGAAAACGCCAAAGCCTATATTGTATTGGCAGACGCACTTTTGCTTACCGATGACAAACCCAGAGTTTTGGCAAATTATCTCGAGGCGGTACGCCGCGACAACTCCCAAGCCGAAGTATGGCAGCGAATCCTCGCCCTCGAAGCCGATATGCGCCAACTCGACAGCCTCACCAAACACGCCGAACAAGCTCTTGAGATATTTCCCAATCAAGCCCTATTTTGGATGTATAATGGCTTGGGCTGGCTGGGCAAGCGCAATTATAGCAAAGCCGTCGAGTCTTTTGAAGAAGGCAAACGTCTCGCGTTCAACAACACCAACTTGCTCAATGACTTCAATACCCGCTTGGGCGATAGCTACAATGGGCTAAAACAATACCCCGAATCCGATGCCGCCTACGAAGCCGTACTCAAAAACGACCCCAACAATGCCATAGTGTTGAATAACTATAGCTATTTTTTAGCCCTGCGCAAAGAAAAACTTGACTTGGCAAAACAACTCGCCGAACGCCTAGTGAGTCTTCACCCCGAAAACCCAACTTTTTTGGATACCTACGGCTGGGTGTTGTATATAGCCAAAGATTACAAAAAATCGCGCAAATACCTCGAGAAAGCCGTACAATCTACCACCGCCGGTGGCACTATCATCGAACATTATGGCGATGTATTGTACCAACTCGGCGAGGAGCAATCTGCCATTGAACAATGGCAAAAAGCCAAAAAACTTGGCGGAACTACCCAATTGATTGATAAAAAAATTGCGGATAAAAAACTGTATGAGTAAGCCGCAATGGAGGATTTGCGGAATATAAAATTAGGAGTCTTGAATTATTGCTATGCACAAGGGCTTGATTATCAGCCAGAGTCAATGAGTTGTAAAATTTTTATTAACTTGTAAAATCTTGATAATCCGCCAGAGGCGGACAAGGTCAATGAGTTAAATGTGTCAAAGTGGGAGTTGATGAGGCTTAAAAATTAGTCGGCAGAGCCGGAATATCTTTTAATAATTGACTGGTATCTAATAAAATATGGCTTACCGTGCTAAATGCTTGCTCAAAAAGCCAAGCTAAAGTTGCCCGGGCTTCGGAACTCAAAGCCAGTGAAACCAAGATATTGGGCAAATACATTTCATTAAATTTGCTAAACCAGCTTTTCTTGCTTAGTTTTTTCAAATCTGCCTGAATATCAGCCATTTGGGTATGAAGTTTTTCTAAAACTTCGGCTGTAGGTTGGTATTGTCCAATTAATTTTCGTTCAAATTCTTTGATTGCTAGGGTAAAAAGATTTTGTTCTTGGGGAGTAAAATTTTCAGTATTTGCCTGATAATCAGCTAATTGCAAACTTGCGCCTAAAACATTGTTTTGTTTTTTGGCGAGTTCCCAGAGGTCGGGTTGTTGTTCACTTTCAATATAGTCACCAATATCTTTTAACCATTTTTCAAAATCTTTGTGAATGGTTTCTTCAAATTCTAAAAAATCTTTAGACCATTGTATTTCAACAAACACATCATCTTCTTGCCCTTGATAATTTTTTCTTTCCTTTAAGTTGTTAAAAGAAAACTTGCAAATAGTTTCATTATGGCTAGTATTTAAAAACAAAAAATTATATAAAGTTTTTTTTAACTTTACTCGGGTTATATTACTTGTAGTAAATCCATTATGTGTTAGAGTTTTTATTTCTACATTCTCTTGAAACTCAAACAAACTCACATCATAACCCAACTCCTTAATCTTCTCAAAAATCTGGTTTTTATATTTTTTTAGCATAAAAGAATAATTATAATTGATTGATTATTAGATAGTTACAAGATTATTCAATCGATTTGTTTTTAGTTTCTTGAATCACTTTTTCATTAAAATCATCAAATTTTTGTTTCAAATCTTTCAAATGAGTTTGTAATTCTCCAATCTCTTGAATTGATTTTTTCATTTTTTCTTGAAGGTTTTTTGCCCAAAGGGCAATTTCTTGTTTTTTCATATGGATAGCTATATCGTACTCATATTCTAATTGCAAGTGCATCTGGCTATGAAGCATATTAATTGCTTCCCGCTTAGAATTAATCAAATCTTGTAATTCTTGGATTAAAAAGTGCATAATATTAAAATTAATCATTTTTCTAAAAATTTCAAAATTCCCCCAATAAACAATCATTAATCATAAAATAATCTACTCGGCACGCCGAATATTTCTAAAAAAATTCCTACTTTTAAAAAATATTTCGGAATTATCGGGTATTTGGTGCATATACATATTTTAGCTATTTTTGCCTATAAACTCAACTTTATATGGCAAAAAGTAAACAAAGTATTATTTCAGAAATAGAACAATATATAAGAAGCAAATCTTTTCTACCTGCATTTCTATTTAGATACTCTGCTTGGTACTGTGGCATTACAAGTGATAAAGAGCAAAATAGCACAAGACATAAAAAACCAAAACACCATAAATTTTTCAAATGCACTTCAGAAAAAATAGCAAGGGAAATAGAAATACACTTCCACGAAAAAGGAATGAAAGGAAGTTCTGGTGGTGGTACAGCCAATAGGAACGTTGATATTGTGTATATATTCAAAAAATATTGGTTTTAGACATTTTTTTTCGGTATCTACTAACTATCATTTTTACTATAAAAAACCTAACAAATGGTATTGGTATAAACAACCAACACCATTCGTGCGCCCTTTCTATATCTACTAAAGCGTTATTGGCTTCAATAAAATTATCTCTATATCGAAGCATTTCAGCCTCAATTTCATTATCTATTTTTGCTTCCATTTTTACCTCCTTTTTTCTTAGGGGTTACTTCAATCGGCTCAACCAATTTTTTCAATATCTTATCAAACATTACGCTGGTATCTTCCCTATGATTGTATTTATACACAAATTCGGCTACATAGTTAGGTAAATATTTAGGCGTTACTTGGTGATATTGCCCCATAATACCCCTTTTAATGATTGCCCAAAATGATTCTATTGTATTGTTATCCAAGCCTTTGTAAGAGTAAAACGTTTTGTGGTCAAGTTTTATGTGGTCAATGATTTCATTCATTTTATTGTAACCCTTGAAATCATCCGTTAATAAAACTGATTTTTTGGCATTGACCGATTTTTGCACCAAGTCTTTTAATTCTTTGTAGGTAAGTTTGCTCATTACTTGAGCTACCACATTGCCATCTCTAGCCACAATTCCCGCGATAGCTATTTTATCCGTTCCCCTGCCTCGTTTGCTATCGGTTTTGGCTTTTTTCTTATAAGTTCCTTCCCTAAATTCAAAACCTTTTTTTTCTAATTCGGCTTTTTGGTCATCATATTTATCTCTTTCGGCTCGGCGCAAAAACTTACCCTTAGTAGGTGTTTTTTTGCGGGGTTTGCCCCCTACAAAAGTTTCATCCATTTCTAAAACTCCCTCTAAATCAGGTATATCTGCATTTTCATCTTCCATTATATCCCTGATTTTGTGATAAAGATAAAAAACGCTTTCGTAATGTGCGCCCAAATTGCGCTGAAGTTGCAAGGCAGAAACTCCTTTTTTAGCGTCTGTAATTATGCCAATAGCATAAAACCAAAGTTTTAGGGGCATTTTAGTTCCTTGTAGCTGGGTGTTTATCAATACGCTAAAACTTCGCCGACAACTTTTGCAATAGTGCCTAAAATCAGCCGTTTGTTTGCCTAATTTATCAGAATTGCAATAAGGGCATTTAGGTTTTTTACCCCATTTAAGTTTTTCAAGGTAATCTATGCAAGATTTTTTGTCAGGAAATTTTTTGTCTATTTCTAAGATATTCATAGTAAATAGCTGGTTTATTTATGATATAATAACGAAAAAAACCAACGTTTTTGTCGTAAAATTGCTACTATATTTTTACAAACAAATTTTATCACAATGGAAAATAAAGGCTTAGATTATATACTTATGCACTTTTTTGATAAATCTATCAGCAAATTCTCAAAATTTATAACTTTTTTTATACTTTTATTGCTTGCGTTATTTATAGATAATTATTTTGAATTTACTCATAATTGGAATGTAAATGCCAAAATCAAGCAAATAAGTGATATAGAGGCTATTATAAAAGCCTCTAAAGATACTTCCGTAATCAAAAATTTAAAAAACCTAGAAAAAACAATCATTAACAAAAAAAATATTTCAGACTACGTTGATTTTTTAGGTTTTGTTGGTTTCATATATTCTACCAATAGTAGAAAAAATGCCACAATTAATGCTAATCCCATATTCTATTATTTAAGTTCTAATATTGTACTTTTTTTATTTTTCTTTTACTATATTTTTAAAGGGGTTGTAAAATCCTTTAAAAAACTAGATATTTGGCGGGCTTTTGCGTATGCTTATATATCGCTCGGATTTATTTTAGGGCTAATGACCTATCTATCTGCTCATTTAACGGCTTTTTTGTTTAGTAATTCTAATCCTATAATTATTCAGTTTTTTTATAATATGATTCCTCAATTATCTTTTGGGTTACTTGCAATATTGACTATAGAATTTTTAAAATATAGATTTTATCTATACACAAAAACCCTTGAAGCTAAGAATATAAAGCAGAAAGAGGTTTAAATTTACTTGCACCAAATACCCGATAATTCCGAAATATTTTATAGACCTTCCCCCGAAGGAAAAAAACTAAAAAACTCCCCCTCCGGGGGCTGGGGGGCTTTCAATTGTATGACCGAGCAATACATCAGTTTACGCAACCTTCGCTTTATGCTTTATGAAGTCTTGGGCGCGGAAAAACTCACGCAATATCCTCTATATCAAGAACATAGCCCCGAAAACTTTGAGATGATTTTGGAATCGGCACTCGAGTTGGGCGATAGAATGATGCGCCCTTACAACCTTGAGATGGACCGAAACGAGCCGCAATTGGTAGAGGGCAAAATTCGGGTTCACCCCAAAGTCCGCGATTTTATGCGCACGGCGGGCGAAGGCGGTTGGGTTGCCGCACCCTTCCCTTATGAAGCGGGCGGGATGCAACTGCCGGTTACTATCAATTCGGCTTGTGGCTTTATTTTCAATGCTGCCAATTATTCAATGAGTGTTTTTCCGTTTTTGGCGACCGGCTCGGCAGGTTTGATTCACTCATTTGCCAGCCAAGAATACCAAGATCGCTATTTGCCCAAAATGTTTTCGGGCGAGTGGCAAGGCACGATGGCACTCACCGAGCCGGATGCCGGCAGTTCTTTGTCGGACATTACGACCTCCGCCGAACCCACCGAATACGGTTATTATAAAATCAAAGGGCAAAAAATTTATATTTCTTGTGGCGACCACGATGCTTGCGAAAATGTTGTGCATTTAATGTTGGCAAAGATAAAAGGCGCGCCTTTGGGGGTCAAAGGCATTTCATTGTTTATTGTCCCCCAAAAACGCCTCAAAAACGATGGCTCTTTAGAATCTAATGATGTGCAAACTGCCGGACTGTTTCACAAATGCGGCTACAAAGGCGCGCCCATCGCCCACCTCTCGATGGGTAATAATGATGATTGTCGCGGTTGGTTGGTAGGTGAACCTCACAAGGGCTTGGCTTATATGTTTCAAATGATGAACGAAGCCCGTATCGGGGTCGGAATGAACGCTACCGGCATTGCTTCGGCGGCTTATTATGCCTCTTTGAAATACGCCAGAGAACGCCCCCAAGGCCGAAAAATTGAAAATAAAGATGTTACGCAAGCCCAAGTTCCGATTATCCAACACGCCGATGTCAAACGGATGCTTTTGTTTCAACGCGCCGTAGTCGAGGGTTCGTTGAGTTTGCTTTTGCAATGTGCGTACTATACTGATTTAGAGCGAGTTACGGAAGGCGAAGCAAAAGAAAAATACGCTTTATTATTAGATTTTTTGACTCCAATTGCCAAATCTTACCCCTCCGAAATGGGCGTACATAGCACCAGCGCGGCCGTACAAATTTTGGGTGGGGCGGGCTATTGCAAAGATTTTCCGGTGGAGCAGTTTTTCCGCGAAAGTCGGATTCACCCTATCCACGAAGGCACAACCGGTATTCACGGTTTGGATTTATTGGGTCGCAAAATCACGATGAAAAACGGCAAGGCTTTTCAATTGTTTTTGGCAGAAGTAAACGAGGTAATTGATAAATCATTGAATATCAATGAATTAGCTGATTTTGCTTTGGAGTTGCAATGGGCAGTTGCCAAGCTCCAAAAAGTTGCCCAGCATTTATTTGGCATTGCTCAACAAGGCGAAACCGAGAAGTTTATGGCGGATGCTACTTTGTTTTTGGAAATGACGGGCATCATTGCCATTGCTTGGCAGTGGTTGAAGCAAGGCTTGGCTATTCAACCAAAAATAGCTGAAGATTCTTTTTATCAAGGCAAAATGATGACTTTGCGGTATTTTTTCCAATATGAATTGCCCAAAATTGAGGGCTTGGCAAAACGCTTGCTGTCCAATGACTTTACTACGGTGGAGATGCAAAGCGAGTGGTTTGAGTAAAGTGCTGATTATCAATTAATTATGAATAATTAAGTTTTAAGCAAAAAATTATGACAGGTTGGAAATTAGATAATTTAATGTCTGTTTTGAGAGAAGCAAAAAATGGTCAGAAACAAAACTTAGATGATTTTTTAAAAGTGTATCCTTTAGCCACTATAAATCAGGATTATTCTATTTTACTAATCATCAGACCTTATAAAGTTCAATTGTGGAAAAATGAAAGGCGAATATTAAATGGAAAACCTGATAATGAAAATTCTCAGATGGGACTAGCCATTACAACTGTTTCAGAAACAAGTGCTACTTGTCGTTATAGATACTTGCCCAATAATTTAGAATATATAGGTTTAAGCATTTTAGGGGAAACAATCACAATCCAAACAAAAAGTTTTTCAAAAACTACTAATATCCAAGAACTTAGCAGAAAAATTCCTTTTGGCAATGAATTTACCGAAAAAGATATAGAAACAGGTTTTATGAGTTTGTCCAATCAGATTTATAAAACTCGAAAAATAAGACATCCTAAATCTGAAAATCAGTTAATTGAGAACAGAGTTTTAGGAAAACTAACATATAATCCTAAATATGAATGGTATGAAATCAGATTTCAAGAAAACGATATTTCTTTTAGCATTTGTATATGTTTATCAAGCCCAAAAAAGTTAGAAAAAGTGATTCAATATGCTGAAAATCAGATCAATAACAAGTTTTATGAAAAGGCATTATCAGCAATGGAAAATGAAATGTTAGCCTTAAAAAATGATATTTGGTCTGATGAAGGCGAAGAAATTACCATTGAACAGTTCAGAAAATTAGTTTCAATAGATTCAATTATTTTTTATTCTGATAAATCTTCAGAGATATATTGCAATGACGGAGATATGTTCTTAGGACATTCCATTGTAATTTCTGTTGATAAAAAAGGTAAATATATAAATGCTGCTTTAGCTGGGTAAAATAATCATAGGTTTAGAATTGAAGGCTTGGCAAAACGCTTGCTATCCAATGACTTTATAGACTGCAAGATAACCTCTTGCTGTTTTGTAAGCAATTGATTATCAATAAGTTATGTTACTTTAAGTGTTTTGTATAACTAGCTGATAATCAATTACTTAGTAAATATTACGAATCATTCACGAACTGAAAACTAGAAACTGCCCAAGCTATTGTTATATATTGACAAAGTTTTGATTAAGAGACCGCGTAAATTAAGTCCTTTTTTGCGCAGTGATGAGCATTTTCCAGTACACAATCGGAATTTTGAGGACTAAGTCTTGAGGGATTTGATACACTTCCGACTCCTCAGTAAAAGAAGCTACCAATTGACTGGGGGCTTGTAACAGTTGATTTTCTAAGCCAAAAAAATCGCCTCTTTTCAAAGTATCTACCACATTGTCCAACCTGTATAATTGTGCTTGCCCCGATTTGATGAAGAATAAAAATTTGCTTTCCGAAAAATCAATCTGTGAATTAGCCGGATATTGTTGGACTTGTAGCTTTTTGGCAATCTTGATATAAATAGGCAAGGAAATATTTTCACTAAACAGCCAAGAATTTGCCAAATGCCCTACCAAATCTTCCAATATATTGAAAGGCTCAACCAAATCGCGCCGTTTGACAAATGCCAAGTACAACTCTACCGGAATTTGCAGGGCGGTACTGTGGCACGAAGCGCGGCAGGTGGCTTTGGCGGTAATGTCGGCATCATCAATATAAAAACCAACCAGCGAACCGGCTGATAGGGAGTTTTCTAAACCCGTATCGGGGTACACTACTTCAACTGCACCGGTAAGCAACAAATAAATATGGGTAAAGCGTGAGCCTTTGCGAAACAAGGTATCGCCTGCATTCATAGATACCATTGGGCAATTCAATAAGGCATATATCTCATAATCAGGCACTTCGGGAAAATAAAAGCGCAGATAGTTTTGGGCAAAACTTCGCAAAAAATCGTGTTGGGTTTCAATCATTGAGTCCACACTGCCAAACGAGGCAAAAGAACCGACTTGTTTTTCTTCGTTGGTAAGCGGGCGCGATACGTGGGCAAGCAAGATTTTGGGAGTAGGGTCTTTGCTAAAGTCAATGGCATCGCCGTGAATCAATCCGCCCCCAATATCGATTTTTTTCAAATCAGCCGGAATCAAATAGTCTTTTTTGGTTTTGTTGAGGGCTAATTCAAAATTGTGGTTTTCATCGCTTTTGAAAATATTGTTTTCCAAGACTCTAAACGAAGCCACATCTGCCAAATGCCCGTAGGTATAAAAACTATCGCCCCAAAAAGTGCGAAAATAAAAAACATTGGTTTCTACGGGGTGAGGCGATAAAACCGGCATTACCTCCAAGCCGTCAATGTTATTCCAAACATCTAGCTCAAGGTCTTGCACATCAAAAAAACTATGAAATTTGTCTTCGCTTACCGACATCAAGGCGCACAGTTTTTTGGCTACCGAAGCCCGCACGGGCGCGCTCGAGTAATATTTGATTTTGTGGTCGGAGCGCACAAAAGTCGTAAGCCCGGCAAAGTGGTCATCGTGCGCGTGAGTATTAAAAATTCCGGCTACTTCATTGACACTAATGCCCAGAGCCATCATACTGCTCATCAAATCGGGACCGGCATCAACCAAATAAACCCGCCCTTGAAAAATCACAATACTTGCCATACAAGCGCGGTTTACATCCCAAGCATCGCCTTCGCCGGTATGCACAATTGAAAAATACTCTCGATTGAGCTGATAATAACTCAAATAATAAGGCGGCTCATAAATTTCTTTGGCTTGCAAATTCAAATCAACGATTACACTTTGGTCTTCGTAAGAAAACTCAAAAACATTGGTAGCCAGCCTTTGCACAAATACGCCTTGTCGTATCTCAACTTTGGCATCGGCAATGGTGAGTTGATTGACTAAGGTATCAGATGTACGAATGTTGCCAAACGCAAATCGGAGCTTGATGTGCATCATTTCATCAGCCAAGTCTTCGCTCACGCCGGTAGCCAAAATCTCTTCTTTGTTGATAAGCCCGTAGTTTCCGCGATAAAAATAATCCATTTGGGCTTTGATTTGCACCTCACTACCCAGCAAAAGCGGTTTTTCGCCTTTATTGTTGGGGTGGTTGGGAATCAACATCCCTTGCATATAAAGCATTTGGAGAAGCGGAAATTCCGAAAGGTTGGACAAATAGCCGTTTTGAATCAAAACATCGGAGAGTAAAATGGCATTGGGACCGGTTTCAAACTTGACATTATCTTGTTCAATAACATCAATCAAACCCCGTTTTTTGAGGTGTTTGACAGTATTGGTCGGGCAACCACAAAGTACCCGCAGGTCAGCCTCGGGGACGCTCACCCAATAAATGCCGGTACTTACTTTGGCTAATTCTATTTTCTGTTGTGCCACTTAAACTCTTTATTTCGTTTGTTGAAGTCTCTACTAACAAAAATCGTAACTTTTTTAATGAATTTTATAATAATTTATTCACTATTAATTATTTATGATTTTTGACTTCTTAAAATAATGACTTAAATTAAACAAAAACAAAATTATTTGCAAAAATTTCCCAATAATTGCCTGATTAAGTGTAACTTACAAGATTATAAATGCAATTAATCATTGTAACTAATTGATTATCAACACTTTATCAAAAATCAATTTCTATGTTTGTTTTTACGGAAAATAACTCTTTGGCTAACCAATTTTTAGCCGAATTGCGCGATGTAAACATTCAAAAAGACAGCCTTCGGTTTCGCCGAAATCTGGAAAGGCTCGGCGAGCTGATGGCTTATGAAATCTCGAAAACTTTAGATTATAGCCCGGCTCAGGTCAGCACCCCCCTCGGTATTGCCCAAACGCATTTGATAAGCCAGCCGCCAGTTTTGGCAACTATCTTGCGCGCCGGACTGCCGATGTACCAAGGTTTTTTAAATTTGTTTGACAAAGCCGAAAGTGCTTTTATTGGCGCATACCGAGGGGCGTATGAGCCGGACGAGAGCTTTGATATTGTGCAGGGCTATACGGTTACGCCGGATTTGAATGGCAAAGTTTTGATAATTATTGACCCAATGCTGGCTACGGGCAAGTCTATTGTATCGGTTTATAATTCCTTGTTATTTCACGGCAAACCTACCAAAACTTACATTGCTTGCGTCATTGCCAGCCAAAAAGGGGTTGATTATGTAGAAGACCATATTCCCAATTGCAAAATATGGGCGGGTTCGGTTGATAAAGAACTTAATCACAAGTCGTATATTGTACCGGGCTTGGGCGATGCCGGCGATTTGGCATTTGGCAACAAAGATTGATGCGAAATACTGATAATTATCAAAAAAATACAATTTTTATTTGTAAATATCAAGGGTTTGTAAAAAAATAAAGATTCCTGAATTATTTTTTAAATAACTGATTATCAGATAGATACAAATATATTTCAATGAATTAAAAATGCTTTAAAAATCGAGTAATTGTCGGTATCATAGGTCTGATAATTTCTCGATTTACAAAAATTATACAACTTTATTTTTGCAATAGTTGCTTGTGAGGACACAAGCAACGGCGTAGTATGCCAAAAACCAATGACTCAAAAACTCCAGTCCAATCCGATTATGAGTATTTATAAAAAAAAAACAATGAATCAATATTGAATCAAAGTAAGTTTGCTTTGCAATATCTTGGAATTTTAAGGTTAAAAAAAAATAATGTGTAACAAGAAATAATGCGTACAACATTTTTTGCTAACCTATTGATGTGTCCGTCTCTGGTGGATTTTCAAGTAATTAAAAAACTATTCGTTCTACATTATTCATTATTATAAACACTTGATAATCAAATACTTATGCAAATATTACCACTGAGTTTTTATTTTTAACCACTTAATCATTTTCAAATTGTATGAAATTTTATTGGATAATTTTCAGCCTGTCTTTTTTGGTACTAAGTGCCTGCGATTCGGGCAAAAAAACTGAAAAAAATACTACTGCCAACTCAGGCAACACCGTTGAACTCACCCAAGCCGATATAGAATCTTCTATGGACTTGGCTCTAAAAAACCCTGAAAAAGTCGAGTTTTTGAGGTTGAGCAAGCGCAACCTCAAAGAGTGGAAAATCAAGGATATCAGTCAATTTAAAAATCTAAAAGGTGCATATTTGGGCGAAAACCCGGATTTGAAGATAGACGAAATTGTGGAACAACTCGCCCAAGCTCCCAATTTGACGGAGCTGGAGCTGAGTGGCAATCAACTCACCCACTTGCCCAAAGCCCTTGCGAAATGCAAAAACCTAAAAACGATTTGGTTGGTCAATAATCCCAAAATGAATTTTACCGAAGCCATTGCTGAGTTGGCAAGTTTGCCCAATCTGATGGAGGTTTGGTTGAGCGATAATGGATTGGTGCAATTGCCCGAGAATCTTGACAAACTCCAAAACTTGGAAATTTTGTACTTGAATGCGAATAATTTTGCCAAACTCCCCAATAACTTGGGCAAACTGCCCAAATTGCATACCCTCAGCTTGGTGGCTATGCAAAATATGGATTTGCCAATGATACTCAAGCAATTGAAAGAACTCAAAAATTTGGAAGTTTTGATTTTGAGTGCAAACCGACTGACCGAAATACCCGAAAATATAGGCGATTTGGCAAGTTTGAAAATTTTGTGGTTGGATAGCAATGAAATCAAAGCTCTGCCGACTTCCTTGACTCGGTTGAATAACTTGGACGAAATTTATTTGCAAAATAATCCGCTTTTGCCCGAAACCGAAGCCGGTTTGCCACAATTATTACCTCGCACGCGTAAGATAGTTACGCGTCCTGAGCATTTGAATCCTAATCAATAAGGTATTAGCTATTCTCTTTCGGTTGATATTTTCGCAAATTTGAATGTATTTTCACCACTTTTCAGGAAAATTGTAACGCAGGCTAGACAGCTTACGTGAATGATTTTCCTGAAGAAAGTGTGAACACCAAAATTAGTTTAAAATTTGTGGAGTAAGAAGTACTGACGTTATGCTAACTATTCGCATAATTCGTTGCCTATTTTTGATTTCATTATTCCTTCAAAACCATATCAATACACATTACCGCCGCCAAAATCAAAAGGCGCAAAGGGTTGTCAGCCGGAACCACTTCATTGATTTGCAAAATATAATTGTCAGCCGTAGTAAATAATTCTTTACCAATTCCGCTCCATTTTTTGGTAACGTGGGCAAACTCGACATTGTCTTTGGCAAATTTGAAATCCCAACTTGTCCACTTACCCTTCAGACTACAAAGTACGTTTTCGTGGGCATCTAAGACATCAAACTTGCCCCCAATGGAAAAAAATTTTTGTTTAAACTTACCAATCAATTGGTCTTGTTGGTTCAATACCTCTACGGTAGAAACAAAAAGCGTAACCCCACGCTTCACAGTCAGAATTTTCTCACCTTCGGGGGTGCGAATTTCCATATTGAAGGGGGTCATTCGTTTGTAATCTGAAAATCGAGACAATTTGGTAAAAAAACTAAGATTTACTTCCCGACAGTTCATCAAAATCTGCTGATTTTTCAGGGTCATAAATATCGAAACTATTAGAGGCTTTGAAAGCTCCAACGTGTTCTTTTACAAAGAAAACATTGCGATTAATAACCGGATTCATTGAGATAAAGTTTGGTTGGGTTTTAATTTTCAACAAAGTTAAACCATAAAAAGCATTTCTACAAAGTTTATTAGGTTCAAAAAACACTTAAATAATTGTATTTTGAATATCAATAGTTCGGACAGTTTCTGGTTTCTCAGCCCTGCTGCCCCCGGAGGGGTTCTTTTCCAGCAATTCCCACTTTGGCACATATAACTCATTGATAATCAAAGGGTTAAAAATATGGCTAAACGATTATTTTATAACTACCTGATTATCAGGGTTTTATAATTCAATAAAAGTTTTATAACTCATTGATAATCAGGCACTTATCCATAGTGGGAATTGCTGGTTCTTTTCCAGCAATTCCCACTGTAAAATAATTGAACAAAACTTTTATATTTATAAAAATAACAAAATATATAAGTAATTGATAATCAGCATTTTAACTGTATTTCTTCATTAAATTGCCCTTAGCGAAACCCTAGAA
>JALONJ010000432.1 GCA_025455045.1 Microscillaceae bacterium
AGTTCCACGCAGGATGACGAGTGGGGAGATGAGTTGGGTTATTTTCAAATATTTCATTTTTTGTACTTTTTTAATATGTTTTAAAATATTCACGTTAAAGTAAGCGAAGCAATCATCTGTACTTAACCCTGAAGATGCAAAATTTTGTTTAAATATTTTAATAATCAATTGATTATCAGTAATTTAGCTAATTGACAATTTCCATTCTATATGCTTCATCGCATTTTGCATCCGGTTTTTGAATTTGAGTTGAATTACTCCGAAAATCAATTGCCCAAAACCGAGCAAAGGTTAAAAAACACCATTTATCAACTGCTATTGCCGGTTTTAGATGAGGTTTTGACCGAGTTTGCGCAATCAACTTACTTGCTCAAAATCAATCAATTGGAGTTGGACTTGGGCAAAATTCAATTGAATGACCTCGAGAATGAAGCTCCTTATCGCCTGCGCTCACGCTTGCGCGAAAGACTCACCGAACTGATTATCAGCCAGCAATATCAACTGCCCAATGCGCCCGAAATCATCACTTATGAGCAAAATGCCTTTGAGTCGCTCAATTTTTTTCTCGAGACCGGGCGCAGTGCTTGGTGGGCAAACGCCCAAACTTACCAAGAGCTTTTTGCGGAATTGGCACAAATCGCACCCCAAGCCTTAGACGAATTGTGGCAAAACAATGCCCAATCCAACAATTTTGTAAAAAGATTGATTTATCAAATGCCTGAAAATCAATTACTTAACTGGTTGTTGCGGGGGCAAAATGAAAAAATTATTTTTATCCAAAAAATCATCTACCAATTCTATGAATTTAATCAAACGTTTTGGCAAATTCCCACTCCGGCTTTCAAACTGACGCTATGGCGGGCTATCATTGAATATTTGCTCAAAAAACCAACTTTGAGTTCGGCAACGGTGAAACAAACTTTCAAGCAAACAATTTTACAAAAAATTATTGCTATCCATCAACTCAATTGGAAAAGTTTTCAAAAACAATTGTTAGCCAAATTTTCTGCGGGGGAGCAAGAAATTCTAAACTTTTATCTGGCTGATTTAGAGGCACTTATCCCCCAACAATCCGATTTGCTGGTTTTGTTTCATCTGCCCTTGCGCCTTGCTACCCAAGCCCAGGATTATGTGAGAGATGCTTTACAAAGTGCTATTCAATTGCCTGATTATCAAGCAATTAATGCAAAATTAACAGAAAAAATAAATCGCCTTAATCAAGCCACCAGCCCAAGTACTCAAGCAAAAATTGAAGAGTTGTATCAGACTCAAGCCCGAAACTTGGAGTTTAATCTTCCCGAAAAAGAAATAATTGCCTTGATAGAAGCCATTTTGCCTCAAAATTCGGCAGATTTGCTCTATTTTGTCCGCGAAATCATTGCCAAAGCCGATTGGTTTGGACTCAGCCCTCGCCGTCTGCAAAAAACAGTTTGGCGGCTGCTTATCAATGAGTTATCCAATAATCGCTACGGCAGGCTTGACCTTAGGCAAATTCTGCCCAAAGTACTCAAAGCCTTGCAAATAGAATTAAAATTGAACAATGTGGTTTTGCAAAACCTAGTTAATCGCCTGAAAATCAGCTATTTAAAAACTTCAGACTTAATCAATAATCCTGATTGGGAAGCCTTGCAAGCGCAATTAATTGCCGGTATTGCCCAAGAATTAGCCCTCAATACGTTGGTGATTGAAGAAATTATAGAATCGTATCTAATTGATAATCAGCAATTTATACAATTAAATCAACCATCTATCCAGTCAAATCAATTGAGTGAGCAATTTATCAATCAATGGTTTCGCGGAATTTTGCAAACAATCAACCAACAATTCAACAATCGTTTAGAGCCGGAGAAAATTAGGCAATTGCTTGTAAATCAAGGACTTAGCCTAGCCAAAAAACTCCGCCCTATTCAAAAATCCAAGGAAAGCAGCAGCCAAACCGCCGTGCCGGACTTAGGCACCTGGCGCGAACGCGAATTTGTGGTGGCAATTCGCCAAACCTTGCCTTTGCGGGCGACTTGGTTGTTTGATTTGGTAGAGCAATTAAGTCGTTTGGGCATATCTAAATTGGAAATTTGGCAAAAAGTATATGATTTTGTATTGAAAAATAAATTATTTCAAAAAAGACAAATATACGAATATTTAAAAACTCAATTTCCGGCAATCAATTTGCAATTGTGGCAAAAAATAGAAGTTTTGCGCGAAGAAGTACAAGCCGAGTTATTGGAAACTACCTATTTTGAACAATTGCTGGCTTATTGGCAAAAGACTGAGGATTTGCTTTGGACAGAAAAAATCAAAATTCGCCTCTGGCAAAACCGCCCAAGTATTGAGGCTTTGGCGCAAAAAATCGGGCAAACTGTGCCTGCCGATTTCGCAGAGTTTTTGCAAAAACATTGGGTAAAAGTAGTGGAAATTATTTTACCACAAATCATTGATAATCAGACAGTTATAGAATATTTGCAACAAAATTTCAAAACCCCGACCCAATTTATCAATGCGTTGGAATTGTTTTTTAAAAATCAATTGTTTCTGCCTCAAGGAGTAAAGCCAAGCGATTTGTTGTCGGATTTTAAACAACGTTTTCCGCAGGCACTCAATATTTATTTTACTACCCTTAACCCTTTGGAAATCAGTCTTTTAGCTTCGGAAAATCCAAAAATTACCGAAGAATTGATTGCCGAAAAAATGGCTTTCAACGAAGAACTCAAGCAAATTCAAGAAGCTATTTTAGAAAATCGTTTTTTGCCGGACACGCCGGAAAATGTTGCCGAAGCGGACAAAATCAAAAAAATTCAAGCCCTCAAAGAAGCCCTCAAGCAAGCCCAAACTACCCGTAAGGCTTGGTTGGTTGAACCTCTGTATGTGCGCAATGCGGGTGTGGTGCTGTTGCATCCTTATCTTAGTCGCCTGTTTGCAATGTTGCAATTGCTTGATAATAAGGAGTTTAAGGGATTTGCAGAGGCTTGCAAAGCGGTTTATTTGCTTCAGTATTTGGTATTTAAAGAGTACCAAGGATTTGAAGAATCGGATTTGATTTTGAACAAACTCTTGTGTGGAATTGATTTGGACGAGCCTTTGTTTCAAGACATTGAAATCAGCGAAGAAGAAAAAAATACCTGCGAAAGTCTGTTGCAAGGGGTGATTGCCAATTGGACAATTTTGGGTAAAACCTCGCCTGATGCTTTGCGAAATACGTTTTTGCAGCGCGAAGGGCGGCTTTCGGAAGCAAAAGATGCTTGGATTTTGCGGGTGGCGCAGTCGGGGGTTGATGTACTGGTCGAGCGTTTGCCTTGGGGGATTGGCACAATTAAATTGGCAACTATGCAGAAAATTTTGACGGTTGAGTGGGTTTGAAAAGCCTATTTTGCACCGTTGTAGGTATAGATTTTACCTTCAATCTTCCCTCCGTTGCGGGGTTTAGAAAACTGCATTTATTAGTTTCCAACTTAGTACGACTTAATGCCTACTCGAGACATACTTAGCCCCTGTTGTGTCCAGTCTTCTGAAGGCGGACTGGACACGATCAATGAAACAGAAGGTCTCTGACCTTCTAACCGCCTCAAGCGACTTATAGGCGTGGTAGGCTGTAGCTTGGAGATAAGTAAAAAGTATAAATATCTGATAATCAGATAGTTACGAAGAATAAATTCGAAATAATCTTTGAGTTTACTTTTTTTGTTTAAATTAGAGAGTAAAATAGCCATTGAATTTTTATCTATTGGCGGTCGGCTTGGCAAAGCCGGAAAGGTCGAGGACCTCTCATTCATTTATCGTGCGAAGTTTCCGCTTCGCTCAAACTTCCCGCAACCGATTTGGTAAATAACTGAAAATCAAACACTTACAAATATCGGTTATGGGATGATTGACAAGTGAAGTTTATGGTGCGCTTCGCACAACGAGTCCGAAAGTTTGCCAAGTTTCTTTTTTTTCGTAAGTAATTGATTATCAATGAGTTATAAAATAAAATTCGAGCGTATAACTTCGGCAAAGTTTTAAACTTTGCCGAAGTTCAAATTCACTATTTTTTCGTAAATACTTGATTATCAATGGTTTAAAACTTTTCCAAACCGAGAAGTTTGCCAAGTTTGTTTTTTTGTAATTAGCTGATAATCAGCGTTTTAAATTTCTTAAGGTTTTTCTACTAATTGCCCTTAACGGCTTGGCACTTGGCGAAGAAGCGGATTTCGAATCACTAAACTGTCTGCTGGCACTAAACTTGATACGAAGCACAAAGCTTCATTTAAGCATTGAACCCGCTTTTTTGCCAAACGCCTGTTAGCAGCAGCAAATTTGTAGTTGTTTATAAAATTCATTTCTATCAGTTTTGTCGGGAAGTCCTGCAACTTGTCCGTCTCCAAGTTCAATAATTATTAGTTCTCCGTTTTTTTGTCTTGCAATGTCCATACTGAAAAAATTACTTTCAACTCGTTTTGCAATTTCTTCAAATTCGGTTGTGTCAGGTTTAGAATGTTTGTATTCGCCTTCTTCCCAGTAGTCGTAAATACCTAAAATTTTCTTGTTGCAAAAAAATAAGCGATATTCTTCTGTTAATGGCATTCCGCTTTTTGAATGAATTGTCAAGTTGTTTAGTTCTACAAATTCTCTTACAACAATTCCTTCGTTTAAATATTTGTCACGTAGTTCAATGAGTTTATTAATTGTCTGTTTTAGTTTGTCAGTGTCAGAAGCGTCTAAAACAAAGCAAGCCGTTTCCCAATCGTGCTTTTCAGATTTTACATAGTCTTTCAGAATTACAGATTTTTGTCCGAATATTTTTGATTTCTCTATGAGTTTGTCAATGCTATTTTCGCTGTCAAATTTTTCAAAGACAGTTTTTGGTGTTCTATTTTCAATGAACCTTAAATTGTCTGGCAAATAATGGCAATTTTGATATTCCTCAACTGTATTAATAAGTTTATAGTTTTTAGATAATAGTTCATTATAAAGAATTGAATATTGTTTTGGTGTCAACATCCAACCTCTGTAAATTACGGTTGCTAATTCTTCATTTTGTTTTATTCGTTTTGTCACAACCGAAAATCTGTCTGCACTTGTCAAGTCTTCAAAGTTGAATAAAAGTGTTTCAAATCCATTTTCTTTTGCAGAAATAAATTGGTCTTCAAAGTCTTCGTCAACTTTGTTTGTCTGAAATGGACTTTCACAAAATAGTATGTAGAGTTGTTCTTTCATTCTGTTTACGCTGTCTCGATTTTGTTGCTGCTAACGCTTAGATATACGTGATAATTTGGCTTCTTTTGTTCAGACATTGGATAAATTGTTTGATTGGTTTGACTAAACAAAATTAAATCTTTTTAGCCAATGTCTATTT
>JALONJ010000433.1 GCA_025455045.1 Microscillaceae bacterium
GGTAAATTCTTAAAATGAACAAGTAAAATTTGATACTGTATTTATTTGTACTTATACAAGCGTTTCCCAACTTTTTTTCTGTAGGGAGATTAGCTCCTTTGGAGAGGGCTAGGGTGAGGCAATAGAAACGCGTAAATTTGAAATGCACCCTTCCAAAACTATTTTTATTTGAGGATATATTCACTGATAACTACCGAGAAAGATTGTAAGTCATTGATTATCAATTACTTATGTTTACTTTCTTTTTACCACAAAGAATACTAAGTTCACACTAAGAACTCCAAGAAATTTACTTGGTGAACCTTTGTGGATATTTCTTGGTGGTAAAATAAGATTTTAAAATGGTTCATATAGGCTCTAAAAAGTCAATTTTAGTAGCTTATCAATCGCTTTTAGAGGCTGAACTTATCATTATTCAAAATTTATAAAAAATCAGACAAACGAAGGCAATTCTGGAATCAAGCCAATCTCTCTTTTTATTTAAAAAAAATGCAAAATATTTACCCTTTTAAATTTTTAGATGCTTACACACAAGCGGATAAAGATATATTTTTTGGACGCGAAGCCGAAATTCAGGCTTTGTACGAAATGGCTTTTCAAGCCGATTTGATTTTGGTCTATGGCTTTTCGGGAACCGGCAAAAGCAGTTTGATTCAATGTGGTTTGGCAAATAAATTTCAAAGCCACGACTGGCTGCCGATTTTTATTCGGCGAGGGGCAAACTTGAATCACAGTCTAGAGAAAGCCATCATCGAAGCCGGTGGAGGCAATGCCGAAGCCGAAGATTTGGACTGGTTTGAATCGGGCGAAATATCGCCCCTTGCCCAAAAATTTAGAGCCGTATATTTGCAACACTTTCGTCCGATTTATTTGATTTTTGACCAATTTGAAGAATTGTATATTTTGGGTACAAAAGATGAGCAAACGCAATTTATCCAAACAATTCAAGAAATTTTAAAAATAGAACAGCCCATCAAGATTATATTTTCGGTGCGAGAAGAATATTTGGGCGAGTTGTACGAGTTTGAAAAAGAAGTACCTGAGCTACTCCGCAAAAAACTCCGCATTGAACCGATGCACCTTGACAAAGTTCGGCAGGTTTTGACGGGCATCAATCAATTGAAAAATAGTTTGGTGCATTATCCGGTTGCCGACGAAGAGCCGATTGCCGAAGAAATATTTGCCAAAATCAAAGGCGATGAAAAAACCTTGGGTATTCAACTGCCTTATTTACAAGTGTTTTTGGATAAATGGTATTTGATGGCTACTCAAGATGAAAGTCGCCAAACGGCTATTCAACTCAATCTCGAATCGCTCAATCTGATTGGGGATATTGGCGATGTAATGGGCGATTTTTTGAATACTCAAGTCTTTCAAGTTGCCCAAATGTTTGAGCAAAAGCCCGAAACCATTTGGGAAGTTCTTTCGCCTTTTGTAACCTTAGAAGGCACTAAAGAGCCACTCAACGAATTGAAATTGGCGCAAAAACTGGCTAATTTGCCCAGCAATTTGTTGAAAAACATTGTCAATGCTTTGAACAAACGGCGAATTTTGCGTTTTGAGGAAGATGAGCAAGTCTATGAAATCGCTCACGATAGCCTAGCCAAACAGATTGCCGAAAAAAGAACCGATGAACAAATTGCTATTTTGGAAGTGCAACGCCTCGTGAAAGCCCAAGCCTACAGCAAAAAAGATGTGCGCGAATATTTTACCGAAAAGCAATTGAATTTTATTGAGCCTTATTTGAGCCGATTCAAAGCCAGCGAAGAAGAGCTGAATTGGATAGAACAAAGCCGACAACATATTCAAACCCAAAAAGATGCCGAGCAGCAACGACAAGCCCAATTGCTTGCCGAAGCCGAAGAACGCGCCCAAAAAGAAGCCGAACTGCGAAAAAATGCCGAAGTAGAAAAACAAAATGCCCTCAAATCGCAAAAAAGAGCCAAATTATACTCCGTCATTGCCATTATGGTCGCCTTTGTATCGGTGGTAGGGGCAGGGTTTGCAATTTATTTCTATATGGAGGCAAATAAAGCTAGGGCTTATGCCATCGAGAGTGTGCAAAGAATGAAAAAGGCTCAATATCAGGAGCAACAAGCCCAATTACAAAGAAGACGTTTACAGGAGCAAGTCAAGTCTAAAGATGAACAGAGTAAAATAATGATCGATTCTTTGAAGAAACTGGAAGATAAAATCAAAGAAGCCGAAATCGCTAAATCTGCTCTCCAAAGACAACAAGCCCACGAAGAAGTCATTAAACATGAAAGCAGTAAAATAAGTGGGTTCAAAAAACTGCAAGAGGAAATCAAAGCCAAAATCAAAAAAATTGGTAAAAGTAAAGATTGATGGGGTGCATTTCAAATTTACTACCTATCACCCTCTCCTTCGGAGAGGGCAGGGTGAGGTAATAGAAACGCGTAAATTTGAAATGCACCCGATTGATGTCCATAAACTCATAAAAATTATCTAGGAATAGATACAAAATAAAGTAAACTTTTTAAAAACATAACCAATTGAAAATCAGGTAATTAAATAATTCCTAATTCCCTATAGACAAATATGTTGCCTCTGCCCCCAGATTTTGTCAAGCGAGTTCGGCTTGAGTTTTCGGAAGACGAAGCAAATCGTTTTTTGCAAAGCCTTGACAATGAGCCAATTACTTCCATACGCTTGCACCCCCGCAAATCGACTCAAGGGTTTACCCAAGCCAATAAAGTAGCTTGGTATGCCCAAGGGGTTTATTTGGCACAAAGACCAATATTTACCCTAGACCCGACTTTTTGGGCGGGTGCGTACTATGTGCAAGAAGCATCTTCAATGTTTTTGGGCGAAGTGTTGCGCCAATTTTTACCTGCTCAAGCCCCCAAAATCCTAGACTTATGTGCCGCCCCGGGCGGCAAGAGCAGTTTGATTTTAGATTGTATTTCTCAGGATAGTTTATTGTTGAGTAATGAAGTCATCAAGAGTCGCGTCAATATTCTGGAAGAAAATCTGGCGCGCTGGGGCAATGTCAATTATTTGGTTACAAACAATGACCCCGAAGATTTTGCCAAGTTGCCTCATTTTTTTGATATGGTATTGATAGACGCGCCTTGCTCGGGCGAAGGAATGTTTCGCAAAGAAGATTCGGCACGGCAAGAATGGTCGCTTGAGAACATCAATCTTTGTTCGGCGCGTCAAAAACGAATTTTGCGAGATATAATACCGGCTCTAAAACCCGATGGCTACTTGATATATAGCACTTGTACTTATAATCGGCAAGAAAATGAAGAAAATTTGCACTGGCTCATTGAACAAGGCTTTGAGTCTTTGCCAATTCAATTACAAAAAGACTGGCAAATTGTAGAAACGATTGAAAAAACCAAATCCCGCCAAAAGATTTACGCTTATCGTTTATACCCTCATCGCTTATCGGGCGAAGGTTTGTTTATGAGTATTTTACAAAAAAAATCGCACGATGGTTTCAATAAAATCAAAATGCCCAAATTTCCCAAAACTCGTTATGAAATCCTGAACAAAAAACATAACTCCTTGATATACAATTGGTTAGAAACCCCCCAAGATTATATTTTTTATACATTTGAAAAAAACTTGGTTTTTGCCTTGCCGCAAAAATTTTCGCAATCTGCCGAAATGATTGAAAGAGGTTTGTTTTTGAAAAAACTTGGTATTTTTATCGGTGAAATCAAAGGCAATGATTTTGTACCTTCGCAAGATTTGGCTATGTCGATGAGTATAAATTCTCAAGTATCCAAAATAGAACTATCTGAAAATCAAGCTCTTAACTTTTTGCGTAAGCAAGAAATAAATGATTTGACGATAGGGGAGAGGGGCTGGATTTTGGCAACTTATCAAGGCTTGGCTTTGGGCTGGCTCAAAAACTTGGGCAATCGAATCAACAATTATTATCCCAATCATTGGCGGATTAGAATGTAAAAAAAAACGAGTAAACTTAGCAAGCTACTCGTTTTTGATTTTCTTATTTTAAAAAAAAATTATTTCGTACTTACAGCTTTCTCCAAACCATCAATCAGTTTTTGCGCAACTTTGCGAGGGTTTTCTACTTTATAAGCCTTGAGGGTATCGATAGCCTCTTGACCTACTTCGTACAGTCCAATCGGATTTTGGTCAGCATTGTAGCTCACAATCAAGTAATCCAATTTTTCAATCATTCCTTTGAAGCCTTCAGAATCCAACTGCGCAAATTTATCGCGGGCTTCACGGCAGGCTTGTTCTAGTTTTTGATGAATCTCAATCATATATGTTTTTAAGTTTGTTAAACTAGGGTACAAAATTAAAAAAAAATGTAAAATTCCAAGAATTAACCCCCAAAATACTTTATTTTATGTAATATTTCCTTGATTAAATCCAATACTTTTTTTCTGCAATCGTTTCCTGATTTTCAAAAAAATAAAAAAGTTGCCGAATTTCATTGTTGAAACGCGGCAACTTTTAGGTATAATATGACTTAAATTGATACGACTATACAAACTCTAGGAGCAAAAATACCAAGGCAATGATGATGGCAATAGTACCCAATACCGCAAAAATACTTCCGGGAATCAAAAACAAAATCAAGCCAACAATTCCGAATATAAGTGCCATTCGCAAGTTGTTGCTCAAGGCTTTGATGCGGTTGGTAGATTGCTCTTTCAAAACCTGCTGGGCTTGTTTGTTGCCTTTATGTTGTTTGAGTTCTTGGCGCAGTTGTTTTTTTTCGGCTTTAATCAGAGCGCGTTTTACTACCCATTGTCCGACTTTTGAGTTGAGAATTTTTTCAACTTTTTCGGCGCGGCGAATCTGTTTGGCGGTTTGCGGAGTAGTTGATTTTGGGCTGGGTGAAGCAATTATATTTTTGCTAATCGGCTGATTTTCAATCGCTTCGGATTCAGCTTTGGGGGTAGGGGTTTCACTCAACAGAACTTCTTTGTTGGGAGTAGCTTCGGCTGAGGCTTCAAAATCTTGACTTTGGGCATTGACAGTAAAAGTTGCAAAAAACAGGGCAAAAACCAGCCCTAAAGCATTGAATTTTAGTTTTTTCATATTGAATAAGATTTTATTTTTTAAAAATATAAAAGACTTTTGGATTAGCCTAAAAAATAGGCTTTTTTTTTTATAAATCCTTGATTATCAATGGTTCGGACAGTTTCTAGTTTCTAGTTCCAGCAATTCCCACTGTAGAAATTTTAAACTAATGTTTGATTTTTTAGAATATTTACAAACAGGTTTTCTGTAACTAATTGATAATGAGTTGATTATAAATACACTTTTTTTACAACTTTCTTTTTTCTTGATAAAAAAGAAACAACGAAACCAAG
>JALONJ010000434.1 GCA_025455045.1 Microscillaceae bacterium
CAAAAAGGTTTTGATTTGTTTCCATATTTCATAAACCTTCGAAAACCCATTTTTTGTTCCCAATACAACCAACTTATAACCTAAATGTCGTGTAATAAAGAGATTTTTTGTATTTCGGCAGCAATTAGCTAAATCTTGATTTTTTTCCAACAAAGTTTACTCATATTTGGTTTAGAAAGGCGAAGAATCAATAGTCTATTTTTTTAAATTTATATAAAAACTGTTTTTGTGATGGAAGCAAATCAAACTTTAAAAACTTATTTAGATAACAACTTTGCCGTAGTTTCGGTGGACACACGCAACAAAATCCTTGTGTGTACGCTTAAGGTGGAGTACGTACCTATCAATGATTTTCAAGCTTTGTTTGCCGAAATCAGCAAAATTGTCAAGGCAGAATTTATCAAAAAAATGGTTTTTGATAAGCGAAGTCTTAAGATATTTCACCAACCCTCAATGACTTGGTATCATATCATTTGGAAAGAGGAAATGTATAAGCTAGGGCTTAAAACCTACCGCAAATTATTGCCTACTGACAGTATATTCAGAAAATCGGTCGAGATTGGCAGGAGCAAAATTAAACTAGATAATCCACAATTTGATTTTGCCAAATTTGATATTCAATACTGCGAAACCCTTGAAGAAGCTCTGGAAAAGTAGTTTTTTGGGTTATTTTTTAGACTCTTCTGCATTTTTCAGGAATTTTGACATTCCGACCAAAGGGAGGAATCTTAACTTACAGCAGGGAACGACTCAGATTCCTTGCTTCGGTTGGAATCTCAAAACAGATTCCTGAAAAATGGCTCTTCACCATTTCTAATTCTTCATTATTAATTTCTAACTCCCCATATTTGAGGGCTGAAATAAAAACTAACGAACTATTGGACTTTTACCAAACCCAGCTTTCATTTGGTTCATTCTAATTATTTTTTGGCGACATTTTGCCTAAAATACCGTAGAAACAAAGAGCCATCTACACTATTTCGACCTCTCCGAAACAAACTTGGGTTTTTCCCATTATTTTTGTGCAATTATTGCCAACCTATATTCATTTTTTAAAATGCAAGAAATTTTTGTCAGCGAAATTTGGTCTTATCCTATCAAAGCCACCCAAGGCATAGCCCACGAAGAAGCCGAAATTGACACCCGAGGCATTGTAAACGACCGCCGATGGCTCGTAACTGATTTGGAGGGTAAGTTTTTGACCCAAAGGGAGTTTCCGCGACTTGCCCTAGTTGCGAGCAAGTATGAAGCCCAATCATTACAACTTTCTGCCCCTCAAATGCCCAATTTGCAGGTTTCGGCAGTTGCTCAACCCGAGGAGTTGTCGGTTACGATATGGGAAACTATCTGCCAAGCCCAAAGCTACCACCCCGAAGCCGATGCTTGGTTGAGTGAGTATTTGCAAACGCCTTGCCGCTTGGTGTATATGCCCGAAACCTCGCGCCGCCAAGTAGATTTGAATTATGCCCAAGTGGGGCAAATTACGTCTTTTACTGATGCTTTTCCGTTTTTGCTCATCTCAGAAGCGTCTTTATTGGATTTGAATCGGAGAATGGAATATTTTTTACCAATGAATCGTTTTCGCCCCAATTTGGTGGTTTCGGGGGCTTTGCCGTTTGCCGAAGATACTTGGAAACTCATTAGAATTGGCAGTATCTTATTTGAAGTTGCCAAACCTTGCGCCCGATGCACCGTAACCACTGTTGACCAAGCCACTGCCGAGCGCGGCAAAGAGCCTTTAAAAACTTTGGCGACGTTTCGACAACTGAATAATAAAATCTATTTTGGGCAAAATTTATTGCATCTCAATCTGGGCAAAATCAGCGTAGGACAAAAAGTAGAAATTTTGGAGCTAAACCCTCAACCGATTTGTGCTTAGTCCAATGGTTTTGGGGAGTTTTTAAGTCCCCTGCTCCGCCAGAGGCGGAGATTTAGTTCCGAGCTTTAATGGCTTGAATTTCTAATTTTAATGTAATTAACTGATAATCAATTGGTTATATGATTTTGCTCAATTCTAATAACGCTGCGATTTTTTTATAAGTAATTGATAATCAATGAGTTATGTTTTTTTAAGTGTTTTGTGTAATACTATTATACAACTGGGTGCATTTCAAATTTACGCGCTTCTATTGCCTCACCCTAGCCCTCTCCGAAGGAGAGGGGAATAGGTAGTAAATTTGAAATGCACCCTATACAACTCTATTTTCGCGTAAAGACGCTAAGGCACAAAGTGCTGATAATCAATGACTTAGTTTTTTAGTAGCTAAAAAAATGGACAGTAGTATTATTTTGGGTAAAAGCTGATTATTGGGTATCTAGTGAATAACTCAAAGCCAGAAACCCTGCGCACTATTGCAATCAATAATTTGAAAAAATCAAAACCATTTGCCACAAATGATTGAACTCAATCTGAAAGATTTTAACCCACAACTCAAGAAAATAAATGATGAATTGTATATTTTTGACCCAATTCGTAAAAAATATCTCTTGCTTACACCCGAAGAATGGGTAAGGCAAAATTTTGTGCAACATTTGATTAAGGAATATCAATATCCGGCTACTTTGATACGCCTCGAGGGAGGTTTGAAATATGACCAACGCCCCAAAAGGTCGGATATTTTGGTCTATAATCGCTTGGGCGAGCCTTTTTTGTTGGTAGAGTGTAAAGCAATGCAAGTGCCTCTCAATCAGGTAGTTATGGAGCAAGTATCGCAATACAATTACGTCATTCAAGCCCAATACGTAGCCATTACCAATGGGATTCATTTGCTCATTTATGAACCCAATTATGAAACGACCGATTTTAAAATAATGGAACAAATCCCAATATTTACTTAAGTTATGTCATCTCATCACATTGTCCGAGACGAACAAGAACCGGCACTTTTTATCTATCAGCCCGAAGTATGTAGTTTTGAGCAAATTGCCCAACTTTTGGAGTGGAGTCCGATAGTAGCAATTGGGGCAGAAAATATGGAAACAATCGGAGCTTGGGGAATAAAAATTGATTTGATTTTTTATCCAAACCAATCTATACCCCCGCGCGATTTTCCCCAAGATACTGTTCAATTGATTTCAATACACAATCATTTGCTGCGCGAAGGGCTAGAGTATTTGCAAAATCGTGGGCATCGTACCATTAGCTTATTGGCTGATTATGAGCAAGTTAGGCGGCAAGATTTGGATTTGTCGCCGGTTGAATTAATTATTTATCAAAAAAATTATAAATATTTTATGGTCAAATCCGGGCAATGGCGCAAATGGCTGGCGGCAGGAACGTTGCTTCAAATTTTTGCCGAAGCAGTAGAGATTGACAATTTGCAAAAAAACCAAAATAATTTTTATCAAGTCATTGCCGATGGGTTTGTAAGTCTTAAGCACGAGGGTAGTTTTTGGTTGGGCGAAGCCATTGTTGAGTTGTGAAAGTTTGTGCAAGATTGGTTTCTTCGAGGCTTTTTCAGATAAAAAATATTGTTTTTATGAAGTATTTTGAAGAAAAAAAAATAACCCTCCCAAAAAAACTTTTGTAATCGGTTTTGATTGGGAGGGTTAGAAATAATTACAAGCCAAAGTCCATATTTAAAAATACATAAATAATTGATAATCAGGTATTTATGTATTTTTTAATTCCTAATTTCTAATTCCGCAAGTTAGTCAAACGGCAAATTAATGCGCGTGCAACAATGAATAAATCACAATATAAGCTCCGGCACCGGCAAAATAACCAATCAAGGCTACAATACTGATACGGCGCACATACCAAAAGAAATCAATTTTTTCCATACCCATCACCGCTACTCCCGCCGCCGAGCCAATGATAAGAATACTACCGCCTGTACCGGCGCAATAAGCCAAAAACTCCCAGATTTTAGAATCGGTCGGGAAGTCAGCCAAGCTATACATACCCATTGTAGCGGCAACCAAAGGCACGTTATCAATCACCGAAGATGCCAGCCCAATGGCTACAACAATTACATCTTGATTGCCAATTACTTGATCCATTCCCTTTGCCAAAGCCGAAAGGATATGCGTAGCTTCCAAAGCCCCAATTGCCATCAAAATTCCCAAGAAAAATAATACACTGGAGGTATCAATCCGCGAAAGCGCATACGAAGCTGAGTAGCGTTTTTGTATTTCTTCGTCTTTGGAGCTATTGAGTGCCTCCGAAACCAACCACACCACCGATAAGCCAAACAAAATGCCCATATAAGGCGGTAAATGAGTAATGGTTTTGAAAATAGGCACAAAGATTAACGCGCCCACGCCTACCACCAACATAATCATACTATTGCGAGGGCTTTCCATAGGTTCTAAGTGGACACTGCCTTTTAGCTCCCCTTTGAGGAAGAATGACACATATAGCAATGGAATTACCAAAGAAACCAGACTGGGGATAAATAAAGACTCAATGATACTCCATGTAGTAATTTGCCCACCAATCCATAACATAGTAGTCGTAACATCGCCAATGGGCGACCAAGCTCCACCGGCATTGGCGGCAATGATTACGATACCAGCGTAGAATTTACGTTGTTCGGTATTGTGTACCAGTTTTCTCAACAACGATACCATTACAATTGCGGTGGTAAGGTTGTCCAAAGCCGCCGATAAAAAGAAGGTAATAAAACTAATAATCCATAGCAAACTGCGGCTGTTGCGGGTCTTAATTCTATCTGTTACAATCCTAAAACCCTCGTGCGCGTCCACCAGCTCCACGATGGTCATAGCCCCCATTAGGAAAAACAAAATTTGGGATATTTCGCTGAGGTGCATCGCCAAGTGGTCATTGACTTCCTTGTGGTTATGGTCATTCAAGATATAAATCGTCCAAACCAATACACCAGTCAGTAGAGCCGAAGCCGTTTTGTTGATATGGATGGAGTGTTCGAGCGTAATCGCCAAATAGCCCACCATAAAAATAATTACGATAAGAGTGAGATAGGTCATAATTAGTCTAATTCAAGTTTTGATTTTGTTGCCTTAATATTAGTAAATTATCGTTGGTTTGGACAAAATTTTTTGTAAATGTTTTTGAAAAAATTATCTTTTTTTAATGTAAAAAAACATAATTAATTGATTATCAATTAGTTATAAATTTTCACAATTGCTACTTTAGAGTAGTTACTTTGAAACAAATATTCCCTAAGCAAAAAAGGCGATTTGCCAAAAACCAATAATTCAAAGGGGTGTGATTTTGATATGATGTAAATTTTGTGGCTTGTTTGCTTGAATGGGCTAGGCTTTATTTAGAAACTATATTCTTTTGATTTATTTTTATGAAT
>JALONJ010000435.1 GCA_025455045.1 Microscillaceae bacterium
AAATACAATTTTATTTTTAAAATAATTGATGATTTGTCAAAAAAAGCGTATTTTTACATCATAATTAGCTCATTATCAAATAGTTACTAAAATATTCACCTTATTTAGACACCAAGAAACCCGAAATTCCTCGGGTACTTTGTGGATATTTTCTTGGGGTTTAAATAGTTTATTTTTGGGTTAGCTTTTGCAAATAAAGTTTCTGTAAATGCTTGATTTTCAGATGTTTATATCATTTTTAATAACTACAATTTAATAATACAAAAAATTGCCGTTGAGACGAAGATTCATTGCCCCATTTGCCTCAAATTTTGCCGAAGTTGGCTTGCCTTCGGTATTGTAGGCAAACTCGTATTCTTCAATCAGGGGCGATAGTTGTGGATTGGCAGACAAAGTTCGGACACGGAGCGCATTGTTTTTTTGCATTGGTAAAGTAGGAATAAAAGGGTGCATATACCCAAAAAAGCCCGGATTTACTTTGTCATCGTATAGTTCATAACGCACAGTTTCTGCCAATTCAAACTCATCTAAACCCAAGGATTTGAAATAAATTTTAATTTCGCCCAAGTTGCCATTTTCATAGTAAGTAAAGGTGGCTTTCTCGGTTTCGTAGCTTTGTCCGTTTGCCAACACAAACAGCGTGATTTGTTCAATCAATTGTTTTTGGGAATTAAATTTATACAAATAACGATTGACGAGCGTATTTCCGGCTTTTTCGTCCACTTTTTCAATCAAATCATCTTTGTAAAACAATTGATAATTCATCGCTGTATTTTTGCTGATTTTGAGCAATTGATTTTGGGCGTTGTACTCAAAATTCATTATCTCGATTTCGCCGGTTTTTTCTTTAAAAGTACGTTTCTCGAGCAAGCCTTGGGTATTGTACTCAAATTCATCTTGAGTACCGTCAGCCCAAACAATCTTTTGCAATTTACCCTTGGCGTGGACTGGGCTAATGGGGGCTTCGGGTTTTTTTTCGCAAGCCGATAAAATAAATACGCAGGCGAAAACCCAATTCAAGGTTTTTAAAATAGTTTTCATTGAACAAATAAAGGTTAAATGGTTTAAAGTATTTGTAGCAGTCAAGCCTTTGATACCAGCCTGATTACAATGATTTGAACGCAAAATTAACCGACAAAGCGAATCATTACTATCGCATATTAGGGTGAAAAATTGCGCGTTTCAATCATAGAGATTGTTTTAAAATGGTAGCAAAAAAGTTGCAAATGATTTATTTATTCGCAATTAATTGACTATGAAGTAGTTAAGATTTTTGAAAATATCAAATCGGTATGATTTTAAAAAACGCTTTCTACACCTTGATTTTTATAATTCCTCAAATTGAACAGATTTTATCCCAAAAATTGCAACAATTGGCGCAAGTTGGGTTTCAAATACATCGGAGGCTGTTTTAAAATTCGGTATAAGCGTGAAAAAATTGTCCATAAATCAAAAATTATCCGAGCAATATCACCCGTTTATGCGATGTTAAAACGAAAAATCGCGCAAAAAAAAACCTCATCTCGAGAGATGAGGTATCAGCTAAAAAAATTAAGGTGAAACTTAAGGCTTTATTTAGTAATTTTCACCCTTTCAATATAATTTCCCAAGGTCAGTGAAAAAACGCCAGCAAATCAAACCCTCCAGTTAAAAAAAATCTTTGGAAATTCTTAGTTAAAACTTTGTAAATCGGCAATTGTTGGGTTGCGAGCGGGTTTAATCAAGGATTTGGCACAGCCAAAAATAAATAATTCAAATGCTTATTTCAATTTTAAAGGCTTTAACCACTAAGAATGAGCCTTTAAAAAGAAAAAAAAAATAAAATTCAACAATCAAAATTTTGGTTTTAAACCCCAAAAAATCAAAGTTTGAGGCTTTGTAAGCCCCTTATCGGCTTTGCCCAGCAGTAAAGCGCACAATGTTTCACGCTTGTTGTATGTTTTTTTAAATTGTTTGAATGATGGGGGTTAAAACACATAATCGCCGGTTTTTTGGCGGCATTTTTGGACTTTTTTATACATTCGATTTTTCCAGCCGGGTCCATTGCGGAAAAGCAGTTTGGTGCGCGCAAAAAAATTGTGAAAAAAATATTTAGTACTCGACATTTCAAAGCTCTTGGGTACTACTACGTACTTCATACCATAGTCTTGCATCACGATTTCGGCGCAGGTATTGCCCAACAAGAGTTTGTTGGCATCGCGCCTATAGAGCGTGGTATAATTGGGGCGAGTAGGCGTGCGTTTGGCTTCTCGATAATTGCCTTGAATGGTAATAGTTACGTCTTTGTTGGTAACCATTGAACGCTCTTTGAGGCGGCTGGTTTGGGCAAATGCTTGCTCCTTACCGATAAAAAAGCAAAAAAACAAAGACCATTGAATGGCTAAGTGTTTGATTTTCAGATAGTTAGCACTCATAATGAATTGAGTTTAAATGAAAATAATCAGTTTGTGTGTGAGTCAATTGGGTGCATTTCAAATTTACGCGTTTCTATTGCCTCACCCCAGTCCTCTCCAAAGGAGAGGGTTATAGGTAATAAATTTGAAATGCACCCAGTCAATTTTATTATAATCAAAAATGAGTCCAACCTTGAGCCGTGATGGGTATTTGGCTGTCGCCGCGCGTGTGCAACATAACTCCTTGACTAGGCTCACGTATGTAGCCAATGGGCGTAATGTGCGGGTTATTTTTAATTTTGTTAAAATCGGCGGGTTTGATGGTAAATAATAATTCATAATCTTCGCCGCCATTGAGGGCGCAAGTCGTAGGATTGAGATTGAAATCCATTGCCGTCTCGACACTCAGTGCATCTATCGGAATTTTGTCCTCAAAAATCACCGCCCCCATTTGCGATTGTTGGCAAATATGCAGGAGTTCGGAAGCCAAGCCATCGGACACATCAATCATCGCTGTTGGTACAAGGTCTTGCTCTATAAATTCATACACCAAATCGGTACGAGCCTCGGGGCGCAATTGTCGCCCGACAATATAATCTTTGCCACTCAGTTGGGGTTGCATTTCGGGGTTTGCCAAAAACACTTGTTTTTCTTGCTCGAGTACTTGCAAGCCCAAATAAGCCCCCCCCAAATCGCCCGATACACAGATAATATCATTGATTTGGGCGTTTTTGCGATATGCGACTCGGTTTTTGGCTACCGTTCCTGTGGCAGTAATGGCTATGACCAAGCCCGAGCGCGAAGCCGTAGTATCGCCACCCACCAAATCTACTTTGTATTGTTCGCAAGCATAATAAATACCTTGATACAACTCCTCAACGGCTTCTACCGAAAACCGATTGCTCAAACCCAAACCCACTGTGATTTGCTGAGGAATGCCATTCATAGCCGCAATATCCGACAAATTGACCGTTACGGCTTTATAACCCAAGTGCTTGAGCGGATAATAACTGAGGTCAAAGTGAATACCCTCCAAGAGCATATCCGTAGTCATCAATTGATATTGGTCGGTGCCGTGGTCAATGACGGCGGCATCATCGCCAATCCCCAATGCACTGCCCGAGTGATAGATTTTGACGTTTTGATGTAGGCGTTTGATTAAGCCAAATTCGCCCAATGACTGGAGTTCGGTTCTTTGCATATTTTTTGTAATGGTTTGATAATCAATTACTTAGCAATTTTTTTGGTTCAATCGTTAATTTGGGGATTGAGTCCAAACCCTAAGGGTTTTTAAAACCCTTAGGGTTTAAATGATCTTGAAAAATTACGATGAATTAACCAAATTAACGATAGAGCCTTTTTTTTCTAAATAAACCAAATTTGAAGGCTTTTATGTATCTTTGAATGATGATATTGAAAAGCGCGAAAAAGACGCATATCTCATCGCCCTGATCGTCAATCATTGAGCTATTGTTAGGCTCTAAAATTTGCTACAAAGTTATGAAATTAAGTTCTTTTTAGCTAATCAATTGATTATCAGATAGTTAATAACCAATAAACTTTTTTGACAAAATGACCAATCCGACAAGAATCCTCAACTGGTTGGGTTTTATTGCATTTGCGACCGCATTTTTGGAAACGCAACGCGTGATCAATTTGCCCCAAATTCACCCCTATAGCCTTTGGCTAATGCTTGGGGCTTCGCTGATTTCGTTTTTCTTGGGCAATTCGCTCAAATGGCTAGGCATAGCCGTAGTAGTTTTTGGCTGGGCATTGCATCAAAATTGGCTCAGTCTCAATTTAGGAAGTATTAGTTTTAACCCTATTTGGACAATCTTTAGTGGTTATTTAATCTTGTTTATGAATTCACGTTAATGCCCAAAAAATTGACTATTTGAACCACAATATACCTCTCGGAAAGGGTTTTGGGATTTAAAAAAAAATGAAAAATACCTTTTAAGTAACCTTCGGCAAAGTGTTAAACTTTGCCGAAGGCGAAAACTAATTAATTTTGCGGATATAAATTAAAGATTCAGAAGTGTAATCTATTGAAAATCAAGTAGTTATATAATTTACAACGCCTAATCAAACCTTACGATGATGCACGATGATGTTTTTCAACAATTGAAAGCAAGCCCAGATGCGGTTTTGATTATCAATCAGTTTCAAGATTATCTCAAAACTGAGGCGCAAAAACGCCAAGAGTTTTATGATTTGGTTCACGAAAATATAAAGGCGGAGTTTATCAATGGCGAAATTGTTTTACATTCACCGGTAGCCCGCAAACATTGGCTGATTAGCAGCCGAGTCTCATTTCAATTGATGAGTTATGTTAATCAACATCAATTGGGAGAAATAGGCATTGAAAAAGTAATGATTGAACTTTCGCGCAATAACTATGAGCCGGATATTGTTTATTTTCGCCGAGAGATTAGTGAAAAATTTACGGCTGACCAAAAACTGTTCCCTGCCCCCGATTTGGTAGTTGAGATTCTTTCCGATAGCACCCGAAAAAATGACTATGGTATCAAATTCCGCGACTACGCCGCCCACCAAGTGGGCGAATATTGGATTATTGACCCCCAGACCAATACCATTGAACAATACGTTTTACTCAACGGGATTTTTGAATTACAAAATAAATTAACCCAAAAAGGCGTGCTGACTTCGCTGATAGTTCCGGGTTTTTTATTGGATTTGGCTACAGTATTTGAATAAATTGTGTGCCAAATCATATCGTATCTATTTGAAAATCAATGCTTTATGGAAATTCTTAATAAAATATCCGTCGAGGAGTACTTGGCAAATGAAGCCCAAGCCCCACACAAAAGCGAATACCACGAAGGCGAGGTAGTGGCAATGGCTGGCGCACAACTGGCTCATAACTCAAAGTCCCGAAATGTGAGAAATATGTTTACCCTGATGTGATGATTGTTTGTAGAGAAATCGCTATTGATGAGATAAAATACACCGGTTTAGAGGTATTGCTCAATCCGACTGTCATCATTGAGGTATTGTCCGAAAGTACCGCCGCCTACGACCAAAGCGAAAAAATGCGTTGTTATTTCACTTTGCCTAGTTTGCAACAATATGTAATGGTGCATAGCGAA
>JALONJ010000436.1 GCA_025455045.1 Microscillaceae bacterium
CTTTTAGATAATTATAATTTGTTGATTTTCAATTAATTACAGAAATATTTTAAGACATAGCAATTTAACAAAGTTCCACGCAGGATGACGACTTGGGGGGGGTAGATTGTTTTTTAAAGATTTATTTTTTGTACTTTTTCAATATTTCTCAAAATATTCACGTTAAATTAAATTAAACTCCAAGAAATATTTGCAACTAATTGACTATCAATACTTTAAATCATCATCTTTTTAAAACACCTCCAACTTTTTTTAAGCCAAAAAAAATTGAATTTTTATCGAGAAAACCACTTTTTTCGTTGTGAATTTAATTGTCGGGTTTGTGTAAGGTTTGTCTATTGCCGTTTACTTATGAGCTAAACCGTAAATAATCATTGGCTAAAGCTGGGGCTTTGGCTAAAACTTACTACTTTTGCAACTTTGGTGATTGGTACAGGGCTACAAAACCGCCCAATAAGCCAATAAAAAGGCTCAAAGGTAAACCCCAAAGAGCAAATAGTTGAAATGTAAGTGTTTGATTATCAATAGATTATAGATTTATTTTGAATAAATCAATTGATAAAACGCCTTTTAAAAAATAACTTGAGCAGGGTTTGGCTTGGGCATACATAAAGCAAAATATTGGCTCAATCATTTAATCAAATTTTATTTTATAACCTCGAAAAAAATGAATATGGCTTTTCCATTTAATTTGTTTGGCAAGAAGAAGACGACTGTTAGTGAAGCCGAAGCCAAACCTAAAAAGAAAAAAAGCGCACTGCGAGAATGGATTGATGCGATTGTGTTTGCCGTAATTGCCGCCACGATTATTCGTTGGGCATTTTTGTCGGCTTATACCATTCCTACTTCCTCAATGGAAGGGACACAGTTGGTAGGCGATTTTTTGTTTGTAAGCAAAATAACCTACGGTCCCCGCACCCCCAAAACCATTTTGCGCGTTCCTTTGACCGATAACAAACTCTGGGGAAGCAGTATTCCCTCTTATCTTACTTGGATTCAATTGCCAATCACCCGCCTGCCCGGTTTTGCCACCGTCAAAAACAACGATATTGTGGTATTCAACTACCCTACCGACTCTACCCGCGAAGGGTATATGCCGCCGGTAGATATGAAAACTCATTACATCAAGCGTTGTATAGCCATTGGCGGTGATAAGATCGAGATCAAAGACGGACAAGTATTTATCAATGGAACTGCCGCCCAAAACCCGCCCCAAATGCAGTTTTCGTACATTGTAAAATCTAAACAAGGCATCAACGACAAGGTATTTCAAGAGTTGAATATATCGGAGTACGGCTATGCCAATGATTTTGCCGAGCGAATGACCGACTACCAAGTATGGGCTACCGAAGGGCAAATTGCCGAATTGAAAAAAATGGATTTTGTCAAAGGAGTAGAGAAAATTTTGCAACCCAAAGGGCAACGCCGCCCCGATGTATTTCCCCAAAGCGAAGATTTTAATTGGAATCAAGACAATTTTGGTCCTTTGACTATTCCCAAAAAAGGTATGAAAATCACCATCAACAAGCAAAACTTGGCTTTGTATGGTATGGCAATTACCAAATTTGACTGGAATGAAAAAGCGGTTATCAAAGGCGGCAAGCTATACATCGATGATAAAGAAGTCAAAGAATATACTTTCAAACAAGATTATTTCTTTATGATGGGTGATAACCGCCACAACTCGCTCGATTCGCGGTTTTGGGGCTATGTTCCCGAAGACCACATTGTTGGGCAGGCGGCATTCACTTGGCTGTCTTTGGATTATAAAAAATCTTGGTTGAGCAAAGTCCGTTGGGGGCGAATGTTTACCGGTATTCGTTAATATATTCTATAAATTCCTGATTATCAGGTGTTTATAAAAAAGTAGCAAAACCTAAAAGTTTTGTTGCTTTTTTTTTGACTAAAATTTATCGGTCAATTGATTCATCAAAAACCGAAACTTTTGTTGATAATGGCTTGCCGATTGTTGAAAATAATGCAAACGGTGCGACTGAGTAAGGGTACTGGATAAAATAATCTTTTTGTCTTCCTGCCATTGTATAAGTATGCCTTGCCGAAAAAATGTCTCCAACTCGCCGTATTTTTCTCGGAAATTACTCTTACGCTCCCGACAATAAATCATATCTCCTTGATTATCAAACAAATACTCTATTTGGTATTCACCACCTAAGGAGTCAATCCGTACTTGTAAAAAGTGTAAGTCCGCTTGTTTGTCAGGGTTGATGGAATAATAAAATTTTTCTTGCCGTTGATATTTAATGTTGTTATTCCAACGCAGGCGGTTAATGTTAATCGTATTTTCGTTACAAAAAAGTTGTTTTTGATTGATTTTATCCAAAGTTTGCAAATACTGGCGGATAATAGCCTCAGTGTCGCCATTGCCTTGCGCCCACATCGGGTAGCTCAATCCTAGCAGTAAGCCTAGTAAAAATATGGGTAAAAAATTATGTAAACTATTGATTATCAAATAGTTAAATAATTTAGAGATGTTTTTCCGACAATTCATTAAGGTCAAAGAATATGGATTAATGCTATTTTAACGGGAACATTGAATAACTAATGCAAGTTGCGTAGCACCTGAAAAATCACTCAAAACCCCACCCCAAACCCCTCCCCTTTCAGGGAGCAGGGTTGTTAAGTTCTCTTTTTGAGCCAAATTATATTCGCCGTTAGACCTCACCCCCTACCCCATCTCCCCTTGAGAGGGGGAAGATTCAGGAAGCCCCTCCCTCAACGGGGAGGGGCAGGAGTGGGGTTCAAAATATAATGCTACGTGACTTGCATTAACTAATTGATTATCAGTTAGTTATGTCAAAAAAATAAATTATTTTACAAAATAAGATTTTTTGTTAAAAATAAAATTGTATAATTTTTATAAAAGATACTGTTCTCTACAAAGGTAGCCTGACCATTATTTGTTTTCTGAAAATAATTTTAATTAGTTGATAATCAATATTTTATAAAAAAATGTTTAATTTTTATTTCTAAAAAAATCTGTTAAATTTATAAATAAAATTTGTGTTTTTTTAATAATATTTCAAAATATTCACGTTATTTTAAAACGAGTTATAAGTAATTGATAATCGAGTAATTAACAAAAAATCATCAATAATTCTTCACTATTTTTCGGAAAAATTATGGCGTGGGCTGCCTAGCCTGGGCGGGCAAGTAGTTTTTGCTTGCATCTAAGCCAAACAATCCCTGTGACGATGTCCAGAGCCATTTTATTGTCTTTCAAGCCATCACCTCAAGGAGCTACCTAATTTGGTGGTTTTTGGCTACCAAACTTTAACTTTCCAATAAATCCATTACTCCTTTGAGTGGAATAATCGACCAAGTGGGGCGCGAATTGAGCTCATACCCTAATTCATAAATAGCCTTCTCGAGCAAATGATATTTGAGCAAATAAATAATTTCGGACAAATAACCAATGTCGAGCGAGTTGTTCATCGCTGTTTTGATATAAGTATTGAGAAAAACCGCCGTAATCGCTTGGTAATATTTGTTGCCAGCTTCAAAAAGCTCGTTTTGGCTCAGGGGCGAGCTGGTACTTTGGTCAAAAATATTGTTATACACTGCATAATGAAATGAGCGAATCATACCGGCTACGTCTTTGATAGGGGGTTGTTTTACTTTGCGGTCGCGGATGGTGCTTTCGGGTTCGCCTTCAAAATCCAGAATAATAAAATCATCGCCTCGTTTCAATACTTGTCCCAAATGATAATCGCCGTGAATCCGAATCCGCTTGCTGATGTGTTTTGCCTCGTCAAAATTGAGAATAATGTTGATAATTTCTTCTTTTTTATCCAAAAACTTGTGCGCATACTCGAGTGGCAAGCCTTCAAGGTTCTCGATATTTTTTTCCAGCAAATCAAGTCGGCGGTCAAGTTGATAAATGAGTCTATTTTTGAGCCAAACCGAATAATCTTGGTTATACAAAACCGGCAAAAATGTATAACTGCTTCTATCTGAGGAGATAGCAATGTGCATTTCGGCGGTTCGTTGGGCAAGTTTTTCAATGCTTTTGAGGGTTTCGTAGCCGATTAAGTCCACCGTTTCGGGTTCGAGTTCGCGGATGCTGTGGGGTTCATAAGCCGACAGATTTTCGATAGATTTGACTTTGATTTGATGCTCAACAATTTTTTCAAAATATTTTTTGATTTTATCGTTCAAATAATGCCAAGCATCGCCTTCGTTTTCTACTTTTTCTTGCATTAGCCCCAAGGATACCGGCGACAAACCTTCGCGTTTCCAAGTAATGCTACCCGCATAGCGAGGCGAGTTTTTGAAACCGGCATTTTCGGTCAAAAACTTGGTGATTTCGTAATCAGGGTTGGTATCACGAAATAGATTGCGATAAATTTTGAAAAAAAATCTATCATTATAAATAATTGAGGTATTGCTCTGGTCCACTTTCAAGACCTGCGATTGCAAGGCTTGCTTGGTATCATAATCATCTAAAATTTTGCCTTTGCCAAAACTCAACTCACCCTCACCCACACTCACATCTTTTTGGGCTAAAATATGCTCAAACAAGGCATTGCGAAAGTCCTCATCATAGAGCGCGTCCATCAATATACCGGCTTTGCCCTTGATTTCGATGGGGGTAACAATGGCTTTTTTATCCACTTTGTCGTCTTCGTTAAAACAAATCGGCAAAAAATAGCTCTCCGAATAAGCAGCAATATAAGTAGCTTCTAGTATTAGCAGATATACTTGAGTGCTTTTGGTATTAAAATTCAACAAATATTGAATTCGGATTTGTTTGATTTTTTTGGCTTTGCCCCCAAACCAACGGCATTTTTGCAAGTAAGTTGGAATCACTTTATTCAAAAGTGTCTGAGAGAGTTCCTTGTCATCAAACAGGTTTTTCCAAGTATGGTTGGTGCTGAGGAGGCTTTCTTTTACGTCCATAATTTGCAGATTTTGAGGCGTTTATTGAATAGATTGTGAATGGGCTATGTTTAATGTTGCCAAACCTACAATTTTTTTTTAAAAGTTTCAAAAAAACCATTTTTTTTAAGATAAAACCAAGATTTGAGAGTTTGGGGGTTCCTAGTTTCTGGTTTCTAGTTCCGAGTTTCGGGTTTCAGGTTTCGAGTTTGAGCCTCTAGCATTTAGAATAAATACGCAAATATTTATAAGTACTTGATTATCAGGCCTTTGTAATACTTATTTGGTTCTTCACCACTTTTCAGGAATGAGAATCTTTTTTCTGAAATTTATCAATTTCAGTGATTCTGAGCGAAGCGAAGAATCTGAAACTCTTGATATGGTGAAGAACCACTTATTTAAAATAAAAAACAAGCAGTTTGTACTACTGTTTTTTTAAAGTATTTGATTATCAACTATTTAACTATAATTTTAATCTGCTCTCTCGCAAGGCGCGTTTGGAAACGCGCAAGTAGGTCGTGCTAGGCTTGGAAGCCTAGCACATTAAGGTCTTACGCAAGGCGCGTTTGGAAACGCGCAAGTAGGTCGTGCTAGGCTTGGAAGCCTAGCACATTAAGGAAAAACCTTAATTATTTACAATTACTTGATTATCAGATAGTTATGAGTATTTGATTTAAAATAAAGAACAAACAATAAAAACTTTGTTTTATGTATAAATACCTCATTATCAATTACTTAGCCTATCTAAGCTGGGCATTGACTCCACCATCTCACCATTCCACCATCTCACCATTCCACCATCTCACCATTCCACCATCTCACCATTCCACCATCTCACCATTCCACCATCTCACCATTCC
>JALONJ010000437.1 GCA_025455045.1 Microscillaceae bacterium
TTTATAATCACCTCATTATCAATTAGTTACAGAAAGCCTATTTTTAAATATTCTAAAAAATCAAACATTCGTTTAAAATTTATACAGTGGGAATTGCTGAAAGTAAAATTTATTTTATGTTTTTTTCACCCAACCCCCATTTGCTATGAGGGCTGTTAAGTGCTATTTTTGAACCAAATTATATTTGCTATTAAACCCGAATTCCTGCATTTCTTTATAATGTATGCAGAAGATTTAGTAAGCCCCTCCCTGAAAGGAGAGGGGTTTGGGGTGGGGTTGAATTAGCACTTAACAGCCCTGCCATTTGCTATGAAATCAAGAATAGCCCTTTTGCAAAGCAAATAGCTCATAAATGGTTGATTATCAGTAAATTAAACGCAATTTAACGACAACAATTTAAAATCCTTAATTCAACTGCATTACCCTTAGCCCCAAGCCAATAACAACTGCGCCAGCAAAATTTTGATAACCATTGCCGTGGGAAATACCGTAGCGTAGGCAATATTTGCCGCCCCGGTATCGTCTTTTTCATTGGCAAAAGCCAAACAAGCCGGTTGGGTGTGCATTGCCGCCATTAGACCCATCAGCCAATTATAAGGCATTTTGAAAAACAAACGCGCCAATAGAATGGTCGTTCCGGCGGTCAAAATCGTAATAATTGCCCCCAAACCAATCAATTGTAATCCGGCTGTTTGAAAAGTGGAGAAAAACGAATAACCGGCTTTTAGCCCGATACCCGCCAAGAAAAAAACCACCCCGATTTGTCGCAAAGTAAAATTGGCGTTGTAAGACATAATCCAAATCACATTGCCGGTACGCGATATTTTGCCCAAAACCAAAGCCACCAATAAAGGTCCGGCGGCAAACCCCAATTTGAATGAAGTGCCATTGGGCAAAGGAATCGGAATCATTCCCAACAACAGACCCAAAGAAATACCAATCGAGATACTGATATAATCGACCTCTGAGAGGTGTTGATAGGAGTCCCCAAAAAATTTGCTAATGACATTCATATTTTCTTTGGGCGCGATGACCCGCACGCGGTCGCCGGCTTCGAGTACCATATCGTCCTCGATGGGCAAGTCCATATCACCGCGTCTGAGTCGAGTAATGATGGCATTAAAACGATTTTGCAGGTCAAGTTCTTGAATGGTTTTGCCGATAACCGACCGGCGCGATACAAAAATTCGCCGAAAGTCGAGCGTTTTGCGGTCGAGCGAGAGGTCGGTTTCGGTTTTTTGCCCCAACAATTTCAAAATACTTTTCAATTCCGAAGGGTTGCCCACCAAAGTAATAATATCACCTTTGCTTAGAATCGTGTCATCATTCGGCAGATTGATTTCGGTTTTGCCTCGGGGCAAATGCCTTGAAATAATAAAATGCTCCAAGTTGTAGAGTTTTTCAATTTCGCCAATGGTTTTGCCCGAAATTTGCGGATTGGTAATCACCACATTGGTATTCAAAACCTCCTCGCCACTCAAGCCTGTAATTTCGGCGGTTGCTTTTTGCTCTACTTTCATATCTACCCGCCAAATTTTCATTCCTAATTGAAACAAGACTATCACCCCCATTACCCCAATTGGGTACGCCAATGAGTAACCCACTACCGGCTCGGAAAGCAAAACCCGCAAGGCTTCGGGCGATAGTTTGGCGGTGTCGGATTGCAAACTTTCTACCACTGCCGCCAAAGCCGGCGTATTGGTCAAAGCCCCACAATACAGACCGGCAACCAAGGTTTTGGGAATACCCAGCCACGTACCCAAAGCCAAAGTGAGCAAAGCCGCCAAAGTGAGGATAACGGCTACCATCAGGTTGTCGCGCAAGCCCGATTTTTTGAAAGAAGCAAAAAAACTCGCGCCCGACCGCAAGCCTATCGTGTAAACAAACAACACCAAACCCAAAGTATAAACCATATCGGGTAGGTGCATTTCGGGGTGCAATGAACCTATGGCAATGCCCACAAACAATACTGCCGCCACGCCAAAACTAAAACCGCCTAAGTTGATTTTACCCAAAAAATAGCCTAGGGCAATGACTATAAACAACAATAAAATTTTGTTTTCGAGTAAGATTTGAATAATAAATTCCATTTTATAATTTGATTTTAAGTATAAATATCTGATTGTCAAGTGTTTAGATATGCACTGCGTTTTTTGTTTCAAAGTTAAGGACTAGCTCAAGTTTTGGAATGACAAAAGGCATTTTTGTTTTCGTTTTTTGTTTTTTATGCGATAATTTGATTGTTGGTCAATTAAGTAGCCCCCTTTACAAACTTGTTAAAAAACTCATATTTGTTTCGTGTAACTACTTATCATTCTCACGCCTCGCTCCTCATTTCCCACTTCTCACATATCCTCGCGTTTGATTATCAGCCACAACCCGGCAAGCATTACCCAACTCATAAGGCTAAAAATAAATACTCTAAAGCCAAAAAGGTCAATAAAGTCAAATTGCACTACCATTCCTAATCCACTACTTGCCAGTAGTGCTAAGCCATACATACCCAACCAGCGTGGAAATTTTTCCAACCTCAGCAGTAAAACTGACCAAACTCCAATTGCCGACAGCATTGCCCCAATCAAAATATAATCCATCGCTTGGTTAAAAACCGAACCGTATCTGACAATCGGTAGCAGGATTGCTTTTTGACTTTCCAATTCTTGGGCGTATATGCCCACAAACAACGGCAACATCAAGCCATTGATACTTGCCGCCAACATCGCCGCCACTAAGCTCATCACAATCAAGATGAAGGCAAATATTGATATTTTGCCTCGGTCAAGCAAGGCAACTGTGAAGCCATAGAAACCAAAACCCACAAGAGGTAAGCTGATAATGGCTAAAGTGTGAGCAGAAATAATCACTCGACTGATTTTGAGAATATGCAACAGACTACCCCCGCTAGGGTGTAAGACCATCGTTATGACTAGCAAAAATGAGCCTAAGAGCAAGCAAAAGCCCGAAGTTTGTTTAAATTGTTTGTCCATCTTGTTTGTAATTTTAATTTTTACAAACATAGAGGCTTTGACTCAAGTCGTTGCTTGATTCAAATCAAGAAATGATTTTGCCTTTGGCAAGACTTTCGCGGACACGGCTGAGGGTTTCAGGGCTTATTTTGAGATAAGAAGCAATGATTTTGAGCGGAAATTTTTGTAACAATTGCGGTTTGTGGTCTAAAATGAATTGATATTTTTGAGTAGGAGTCATTCGGTTGTCAAAAAAATGTAAGCGGCTGGTAGAAGACTCCAATATTTTGCCCAATTGAAAAAAAGCCGGCGAAAGGCTAATCAACTGATGCAAGTTTTCTACGGATAACTCCCAAATCTGACTATCACTATAGGCTTGTACGAAGTTTTGCGAAGGTTTTTGCCAGATAAAACTACCATAATCGGCAAACCATTCGCACGTTAGGTGCAAATCAAGTACATTTAGCTCAATTTCATCATAATAATTGTATTGCAAAAAATCGCCTGCCAAAATATAATATACCGACCGACAAACCTCGCCCGGGCGCAGGACAAAATCACCTTTGGGTAGGTTACGGGCTTGGGATTTTTGCTCGAATAGTCGGCAATCATTTTCGGAAAAAGAGCCGATTTTAGCCAAAACGGTGGCAGTTGTTGTCATCATCAATTTTTTAAATACACCCAAATTACTCAGTAACTTGCTAAGTTTTCAGCTTAATGGATTGATTATCAAATACTTACAAATTTTTGTAAGCCTACACTTATTGAAGCAATTGCTTTAACAAAGCCTCCAATTGTTGTTTCTCTTTTCCATCTTTAAAAATAACCGTTTTTTTATTGCCCAAGTCCAACACTCCCGAAGTCTTGATACGATCCTCTATATGTAGCTCGGTATTGGCAAATATTTTGTCAAATTCAAGCAGTATTTTTTGATAATCTTCGGGTTTGAGGGCTTTTTTGGCAGGTTCGCCGCCGCTATACATTCCTGTCGAGCTTTGCTCCGGTCTAATGGGTACATATTCCAGACTATCGGTTTGGATAATGTATTTGTTGTTGCTACCGTCAATATAGTAATAAGGTATATTTTTCATTGTGCTACAAGCATTTAAACACAAAAATAATAAGAACCAGCGCATAAAAATTAAATTTTGGAGGTTAAAAAAATAACATTTCAAAAATATAAATATCTGAAAATCAAATAGTTACACATTTTTTTAATTACCCCCCAATTTTCTACTTATCCAACCACTGCTTAAAATCACTGCTTTTTTCTCGGCTTACCGTTACTTCTTCTTTGGTTTCGGGGCGCAGTATAATTTTCAGTTTACCATTAAAATAGTTGTGTACGGCTTGAATGGACTCAAAATGAACATAATATTGGCGATTGAGTCGATAAAAATTGGTGGGATTGAGCTGATTTTCCAACTCATCAAGCGAATAGTCAAGGGCATATTTTTTGTGGTCGCGGGTAACTAGCAAAACAATTTTGCTGTCGGCGTGAAAATAGGCTATGTCCGACTCAGGAACCGAAATGAGTCGCTCACCCAGTTTGACCAAAAAGCGACTTTTGTATTCTTTCACTACCTTGTTTTGAAAACTCTTGAGGAGCGTTTGTAGGTTAATACCTTGATTATCAAGGGATTGACTAAATTGATTTTTGAAACTTTGGTATTTTTGCAGACTAGCCGTTAGCTCCTCTTTTTTGATGGGTTTCAACAAATAATCAATGCTGTTTACTTTAAAAGCCTGCATCGTGTATTCGTCATAAGCAGTGGTAAAAATAATCGGGGCTTCTACTTTGATTTGTTCAAAAATGCTGAAACTCAAACCGTCAGCCAGTTGAATATCCATAAAAATAAGCGCAGGGGTTGGATTTGATTTTAAATATTCAATAGTTTCTTCAATACTATCAATTATACTAACAATATTTATCTGATTGTCTATTTCTTGAATCAGGTTCTTCAAACGGCGCGAAGCCGGAGCTTCATCTTCAATAATGAGAACTTGCATAGTATCCATAAAAATTGAGTTTAGGGCAGTGAGAGGTCAATCAACAAATTAGGAATGATTTAAAAATAAAGTAAACAATATTTACTATTAAATAATTGACAATCAATGTATTACATCGGTATAATAGCACATTTTACAATTAACTCATTACTTATTTGCAAATATGGACTCTTTTTTATATTTGTAAGGATTTTAATTGAACAGTTTTAGTTTACTTTGAAATATAAATTAAGTTGTTGTTGTTAAAAGTGATATAAATACCTGATAATCAATGGTTTACATAAATTTTATTTG
>JALONJ010000047.1 GCA_025455045.1 Microscillaceae bacterium
TATAACTAATTGATTATTAAATACTTATATACTTGATTACGCTAGGCGCGTTTGGAAACGCGCAAGTACAGCCTGCTAGGTTTGGAAACCTAGCAGATTTCCTCCGTTGTTGGTCTTAGAGATTGCGGGCTAAATTCGAGAAACATCTTCCATTCAAACCCCGCAATCTCGAGACCAACAACCTTTCTACAAACTTCTACAACTTATAACAAATACCCAAATATAATATAACTAATTGATTATTAAACACTTATACACCTGATTACCCTAGGCGCGTTTGGAAACGCGCAAGTACAGCCTGCTAGGTTTGGAAACCTAGCAGATTTCCTCCGTTGTTGGTCTTAGAGATTGCGGGCTAAATTCAAGAAACATCTTCAATTCAAACCCCGTAGTCTCGAGACCAACAACCTCTCTACAAACTTCTACAATTTATAACAAATACCCAAATATATATAACTAATTGATTATTAAATACTTATATACTTGATTACGCTAGGCGCGTTTGGAAACGCGCAAGTACAGCCTGCTAGGTTTGGAAACCTAGCAGATGCAGATTAGGAAAATCAAGATAAAGGCGGTATATTTTGTGGAAGTCCTACTCGCATAAAAAAACGGGCAAAGGCTTGCGCCAAATGCTCACGATAAGGTGGAAGTAGACGAACTCTATTCTCTAATGATTGGATATATTCTTGCAAAAACTGGATATTCACCCCATAAACATTGCGAAAATCAACCACTAAATAATTTTTAATGCCAACGGAATCGTCCTTATTGAGTAAATGATAATTGGGTTGGTGTCCTTGTCTAAGTTTATCAAATTGCCTTTTTACTTCTTTGGATGTCTGTTGGTTGGTAGGCAATTTTGATACATAATCAGTAAAAGTAAAAAAAGGGCAAGCCAAAACAATCTCTACTTTTCCATTTTCCAAATCACAAGACTGGCTCATAATTGCCACATCATAAGTTTTTACCTCAATCTCATATTCATTATTGACTTGGAGATTTTGAGGGGGCATTACAATGGGGCAATTGGGTATCAAATCGCCTTGTTGCAAGGTTTTATTTGTGTTTGCAAGTTGTTCATACCAAGGGTATGCTATCATATAGAATCAAAGTCTAGTTCGTCAGGAAATACATTTAGTTCACCTTTAGTGATAGATTTTACTTTGGCTTTGATTTTAAATTGACAGGTGGGTATAGGATTGACTGATACATTTAGTAAATCCAACTCATCTACTTCCACATTAGTTAGGTTTTCACTAGCCACTAATTTGGTAGTTGTGGCAGTAGTTTTGGATATAAGGAAACTCATATCTTTCTTATCGAGCGAATTAGAAAAAACCAAGACATTAAAACTTTCTTCTTCTAAATGGTTTTTTTTTGGTTGGGTAGCAGTGGCGGTATTCATTGTTTTTAAGGTTTTTGTTGGAAACTAGCTTGCAATTTACCTTCGGTCATTTTTTTAAAACTTGCGCTGACAATTTCGTGGGCTTGGTGAAGCCAATCTTGGATATAAAGTTTATTAGTTTGGGCTTGAAAATTAGCCATGAGTGTCCGAATCAATATTCCATCTTCATTGGTATCATTTTTTTTGGCTTGTTGTAGATGTACTTCAAAATTGCCGTATTCTGTTTGATAATGAAAACCCACATTCAAAGTATAAGGTTTTTGCTCACTTGAGTAAAAAGGTTGTTTGAGTTCAATATGCAAATTTTCGGCTAAATACTCATACACATTGTTTTTTTGAAAATCAAAGGGCAAAAAATCTTGATACTGTAATATCAAAGTAATATATTTTTTGATTTGCAAAGGTTGATATACTTTATTTAATACCTCAAGTGACTCGATACACCTTTGCTGATAATCAGTCCAATCATAAGCCTTATCATTGGTGTTTACAGTAAACAAACCTAAACCAATTTGCAAAAGTGGATAACCGCCTTCTTTGGTTCGAAAACGATGAGTAGGTGTGTGTTGTAAAAACAAGTTTATTGGAACTTCAGGTGGAGTTAGAGCCTCTCGAAATGGATAATCATTTTTTACTTCAGCATACAAATCACCTTGTAGATATTGATAAACGGCTAATTCTTCTTGTCCTTCAATATTCCATCTTACTTCAAATATAACCTCCACTAAGGGGGCATTAGGTAATTTGCTCATTTTAAAATCTATATTTTATTCAATATTACAATATTCTAGTACGAAAGTCAAGTACAAAAGTCAATTACAAAAGTCAATTACAAAAGTCAATTACAAAAGTCAATTACAAAAGTCAATTATAACCAAACTTATATTTACCAACAATAATCTGAATAAATCCTAAAAATATTTTCACAACTATATGATTATCAATTAAATACAAAACATCCCTCAAACCTATCTTCCCGATTCCTCGTTCCTCGGAATGACAAAAAAACAATCCGCCATGGCCATCCAAAATTCCGCCATCCTAATAAACCATCTCATACTTCAACTCCATCTTCTCCAAGCGATTGAGTAGGGCATCTGATACATCAATTTGGAATTTGTTGGAGGTGAGTTCGGTTTTGAGTTGCGCTTGTAGGTCATAGAGCGTGATTTGCAGGGCTTGTTTGCCGGTATATTGCAAGCACAAATCTTGCAAAGTGCGAATAAAATCGGTATTGAGGCGTTGCACATCTACATTGATTTTCAAGCCTTTACAAAACATTTCTTTGTAGCGGGTGAGGTCTTCGACTTTGTTGATTTTGAGTTCAAATTTATCGCCTCGATAGCTTTTTTGCACTCTACCCGTTACCAAAACCAATTCGCCCACACTGAACGACTCGCTAAAGTTTTCATTGTCTTGGTTAAATAAAGCAATTTCAAAAGAGGCTTTGTAATCCTCGAGCATCACCACGGTAAAAGAAGCCCCGTTTTTGGTCTGGCGTTGCCCTTTTGCGGTTACAATACCGGCTACTTTCACTTCTTGGCGGTCAAAACGCTCGAGTTGGTCTAAAAAACAAACTTTGTGATAGGCAATCGCGCCTTTAAACTGGTCAAGCGGATGCGCCGAAATGTAAAAACCTACGACTTCTTTTTCGCGGTTGAGTTGCTCAAGTTTTTTCCAAGGTTCGCATTTGGGAATGGGTGGGGTGGCTATTTGCACCGCCGCCGAGCCGCCAAAGAGCGAAGTTGTAGTTGATTCTTGGTCTTTTTGCACAGCATTGCCGTATTTGATGAGTTTTTCGATAAAAGGTGAACCATCGCCATCATAAAAATAAGCGGCTCTGTCAATGCCAAAAGCATCAAAAGCTCCGGCTTGGGCTAGGCTTTCAAAGGATTTTTTATTGACAGTTCGCAAACTTAATCGTTTCGTAAAATCAAAAATATCTTTGAATTTGCCGTTTTTTTGTCTTTCTTCAATAATCGTGGCAATTGCCGCCTCGCCCGTCCCCTTGATAGCCGCCAAACCAAAGCGAATTTGCCCTTGTTCATTGACCGTAAAGCCGGATTCTGACTCATTTACATCGGGTCCCAATACTTGTACGCCCATTCTTTGGCACTCTTCCAAAAAGAAAGTTACTTTTTCAATGGCCATATTGTGGGTAAGTACCGCCGCCATATATTCCGCCGGATAATTGGCTTTGAGAAAGGCAGTTTGGTAAGCTACCACCGAATATGCCGCCGAGTGCGAACGGTTAAAACCATACTCGGCAAAGCGTTGCATAATATCAAAAATCTCGTTGGCTTTTTCTTCAGGGATTTGGTTTTTTTCTTTGGAGCCTTTCACAAAGATTTCTCTTTGTTTGTCCATTTCTTCTTTTTTCTTTTTCCCCATCGCCCGCCGGAGCAAATCCGCCCCCCCCAAGGAATAACCCGCCAAAATCTGCGCCGTTTGCATAATTTGCTCTTGATAAACCATAATCCCATTGGAGGCAGATAAAATCGATTCAAGCATCGGGTGGGGAAACTCTATCGGTTCACGTCCGTGCTTACGGTCAATATAGAGCGGAATAAATTGCAAAGGTCCGGGACGGTACAAGGCATTCATCGCAATCAAATCTTCCATATTGGTTGGTTTTAATTGCCGCAAATACATTTGCATCCCTTCGGACTCAAACTGAAATGTGCCGTTGGTTTCGCCTCGTTGATAAAGCTCAAAGGTTTTGGCATCTTCGAGGTCTATTTTATCAATATCAATGTCAATGCCTTTGGTCTTTTTAATCAAATTGAGGGCATCGCGGATGATTGTCAAGGTTTTGAGACCCAAAAAGTCCATTTTCAACATTCCGGCTTCTTCAATCACCTTGCCGTCAAATTGCGTAACCAACAAATCGGCATCTTTGGCGGTACAGACCGGAATACAATCGAGCAAATCTTGGGGGGCAATGATTACGCCCGCCGCGTGAATGCCCGTATTACGCACTGAACCTTCTAGAATCAAAGCATCTTTCAGGACTTGAGTGCGCTTATCCGAGCCATTGCCATTCAAAATTTCGCGTAAATCGGCAATTTCGGCAAAAGCATCTTTGAGTTTAGTGCCGGGTTTTTCGGGTACAAAACCGGCTAATTGGTTGGAAGTAGGCAAATCCAATTCCAATACCCGCGCTACGTCTTTGATAGCCATTTTAGCCGCCATCGTACCATAAGTAATGATTTGGGCTACTTGATTTTTGCCGTATTTCTCGACTACATAATCAATCACATCTTGACGGCGTTCATCATCAAAATCAATATCAATATCAGGCATTGACACCCGCTCAGGATTCAAGAAGCGTTCAAAAAGTAAATTGTATTTGATAGGGTCTATATTGGTAATGCCGATACAATAAGCTACTACCGAACCTCCAGCCGACCCGCGCCCGGGACCAACCACTACGCCCATTTTTCGTCCGGCGTTGATAAAGTCCTGCACAATCAAAAAATAGCCCGGGAAACCCATATTTTTAATCGTATTTAGCTCAAAATCAATGCGTTCCAAAACATCGGGTGGAATAGGGTCGGCATATTTTACTTTCGCTCCTTCATAAGCCAAGTGGCGTAGATAATCGTCTTGACTTTCAAATTCGGGCGGCAGGGCATAATTGGGCATCAGAATCTTACTTTTCAAGGTGTAAGACTCACATTTATCGGCAATTTCGATAGTGTTTTCAAGGGCTTCGGGAATATCGGCAAAGAGGTCGTTCATTTCCTCCACCGATTTGAAATAAAACTCCTGATTGGGAAAACCATAGCGAAATCCCCGCCCGCGCCCGACTGGAATTGATTTTTTCTCGCCTTCTTTTACACACAAGAGCGTATCGTGGGCATCGGCATCTTTTTGGTCGAGGTAATAGACATTGTTGGTAGCTACAACTTTGATTTTGTATTTTTTAGAGAAATTTAATAAAACCGAATTGACATAGTTTTCATCATCTAAATTATGACGCATCAATTCCAAATAAAAATCATCCTGAAAAATATCCAGCCACCATTCAAGGGCTTTTTCGGCGCGTTCTTCGCCTTCGTTGAGGATTAAATTGGAAATTTCGCCCGAAATCCCGCCCGATAAACAGATTAAACCTTCGGCGTATTGCTTCACCAATTCTCGGCTCACGCGCGGAATACCCGCATACAAGCCCTCAATGTAGCCCGTAGAAACCAATTTGGAAAGGTTTTTAAATCCGGCTTTGTTTTTTGCCAACAGCACAACTTGATAGCGTTTGTCTTTTTCGTTTTTGGTGAAAGCCAAGCGTTTGTGGTCTTCGGCAATGAAGATTTCGCAACCCATTATCACTTTTACGCCTTCATCTGCCCCATAACCGGTGGCATTGAAAGCGGCGTGCAAATTGCCCAAATCAGTAATCGCCACTGCCGACATTCCTTTTTCTTTGGCTTTGACTACAATTTTTTTGACTGGTGCTGTACTTTGCAAAATGGAGAATTGCGAATGAACGTGCAAATGCACAAAAGGTCGCCCCCCACCCCCCGCAAGGGGAGTTTTTATTTTGACTTCTTCAGTCTGTTTTTTGATTTTGGCAAAATTGGCTTCATCTAAGATAGGCGGCTCATAATGAATGGTTTGTGGTTCGCGTCCATCTACGGTAGGCACGACTTGATTGGTCAATAAACCAAAGAAACAGCGCGCCGTTGCTCGCACGTCGTAGGCGGCATCGTGGGCATCTTCAAAGCCTTCATTGAATAATTTGAAGTGCAACTCGGTCAAAGTAGGCCATTTAAAACGACCGCCTTTCCCGCCCGGAATGGCTACATAATCGGTAGAAGAGATTTTGGTACAAAGCCATTTTTTATTGGCAAGAGGGTTAAGCCTCCCCCCCGCCCCCTCCGAAGGAGGGGGAGTTATTTCGCCCCCTCCTTCGGAGGGGGTAGGGGGGAGGCTTTGGGGGGAGGGGCGCAAGTATTCAGCCCCCATAATATTCAAATCAAACTCTACATTATGTCCTACCACCAAATCGGTTTGAGCGAGGGCTTCGGCAAATTCGTTCAAAACCATTTGTAAGTCTTTGCCTTCTGCCAAAGCTCGCTCGGTAGAAATGCCGTGAACTTTTTGAGCATTGTAAGGAATGGTAAAACCTTCGGGTTTGACAATAAAATTTTTGGCGTGCATCAATTTTCCCTCGCCATCGTGCAATTGCCAAGCGATTTGTACCAAGCGAGGCCAATTGTCAAAATCGGTCAAGGGGGCATCATCGCGTTTGGGCAAGCCGGTGGTTTCGGTATCGAAGATTAAATACATATTTTTAGTGCAGAGTTATGAGTGATGAGTGATGAGTTAATATTTTTTAATTAATTGATTATCAATTAGTTACATTTTGCATAAAACGACAAAACTATAGACTATGGTCTATCGCCTATTGACTAAAATAAATACAAATTTGCTCAAAAAAATTGAATTTTGGAAGGGAAAATGGGTGGGAATTTGGCAGAGGATTATACAGCCTATTTTAAAGTTCATTGGCTAATCGCAAAATTTCTTTTTCCAACTCTTCGGAAAAATGAAATCCATTGATTTTCATCTGATTAAGTAAAGGTTGTATGTTTGGGATAAGATTTTGATTTTTTGCTTTTAATAGAGTTCCAAGTGTACCGGTTGCATTTTTTTGATATTGTTGGGCTAATTTTCGGGCTTTCCAATCATCTAAAATTAATATACAATCTTCAAATTCCATCGCTAAAGCAATTGCACTAGCCTCACCTTCATCTACTTGTAAACAAAATTGAAGGAAAAAAAAGTCATCAGTTAAGTCCTTGATTATTAGCCAATTGGGTATAGGCTCACCAAATTCTTTTGCTATGATCGGTGTAATTAACACTTCTTTGTATAAATCAGCCAAAACACCTAATAAGTTTAGTTTACTCAAAGTAATTAGACAACTCGTATCTGCAATGATTACCCGATTAAGCATTGGCTAAATCTTGTTTTAATTCATCAATTGGTGCATTAAAAACTGAAACTTTGTATTTGCCCAATAAATCAATAAACTCACGCTTAGAAATACCCAGCCAATTAGCGGCTTGTCCTTGCGAAAGTTTGCCCATTTCGTAAAGTTTAGTAATCAAAGTTTCCAAAATTTCTTGTTCAGGTATTTCTAGATTATCAGGAATTGATAAAGTGAGTAATTTCATTTCTAATCCAATTTTTATCAAAAATACAAAATTTATCTCTTATTTCTAAATACATCATAAGTATTTGATTGTCAATTACTTGTGAGATAGGCTTTGAATTAATAATATGTAAAGAAAATTGAAAAATCTTTACATATCAACTAGGGTATGTAAAGAAAATCGGAAAATCTTTACATATTTAACTACCTGAGAAAAGTAGTAAAATAAGAAATAAAATAAGTATCAGGGCAAGTATTATAGCTGTACGATTCTCAGTATCATCATATCTGTATAATTTATCCTTTCTTTCTCTTTCTGTTTCCTCCGCTGACTTAACCTCAATCAACCTCAACTTCTCCTCAATCACAATCCCTTCTACATTCTCGATTTGTTTTTTGGTTTGAGGATTCAAATAGGTTTTGGTAAGAAAGTCAATCACTTTTTCAAGTGAATTAATTTCTCCCTCATAGCGGTTTTCATTGACCAAAAAAGCGTATTCTTCTTTGCTATCAATTTTGAGGGCAATGATATTTTGGTCATTAAAATCATATTTGAACAAATAGCTACCTTCCTGATTATCAATGAGTAAAGATTTATTCCCCAAGTATTCCCACTGACCTTTTTCTACTTTGCCATTGACTGAAATCAAGAGTTCATTGTTATTACGAAAGATATAGACGGTTTTATTTTTTTCAATGCCATCAATTACTACCCAATGTTGATTGGTCAATAAAGTGAGATTATCCAGTTTTTCACTAAATCGTTGGATTTTGGGGATGATGTCGGCAAAGTAAGTTTTCATTTTTAAGATTTATAGCCTAAACAAATTTAGCCAAAAAAATTGAATTTTGGAAAGGAAAATGGGTGGGAAATTGGCAGAGAATGGATAAAAAAGCAAAAAGCTTTATAAATTTACCATTTTTCAAGCAATAAATTATCTGTCTTTTCAAAATGTTGGTCTCGGCTCACTAATGTTAATTCATATTGAAGAGCTAAGGCTGAAATCCAAATATCGTTTTCAGGTATTGGTGTACCTTGTTGTTTCAATTGTTTTTTATTTGCCCATAAATTTTAGCTGTGCCTTCATCACAATTGAGAATATTTGAAATTGAGCATAAATTATCGATTTTATGAATATTATCTATGACTTTTGTAGAGTTATAAGCTCCATAATATAATTCCCCAATCACAATTGCAGGAATATAGATTTCAATTGCTTGAGTAATTTTTTGCTTTACAAGCTCGTCTTCTGCTAATAAAGCAATGATAATACTGGTATCTAATAAATATTTACCACTCATTTTCATCAATATTATTACAATCTGCCACAATTGCATTACTCATCAATTTCAACTCATCTGCTTCAATACTTCCAGCGAATTGGAGTAAATTTTTAGTCGGTTTAGTAGTATGCAACATTGCTTGCATAAAATCCAATAATTTGATTTTTTGGATTTCATTCAATTGGTGAATAATATTTAAGATGAGAGTATCTGTATTCATTTTATCTCGAACTAATTTTTATCAAAAATACAAAATTTTATTTTAATTTCCAATAAATCATAACTATTTGATTATCAATTAGTTATAAACATTCTCGTTTGTAAAGAAAATTGAAAAATCTTTACATATCACCTCTTATATGTAAAGAAAATAGAAAAACCTTTACATATCATTTATAGACTATAAGATATAGACTGCGACATAACTTGTCAGAATAAGACTCCATAAAAACTTTATCAATTTTGAAAAGCCATAATGTTTTATTTCAATAAGTTATGTCGTTGTCTATAACGTATTGCTGTTTTATAAACAATTGATTATCAGGTATTTATAAAAATTTAACTACTGAAAATTCACGAGATTTGCTTTAAAATCCGTTTAAAAATTGAACTTTTCCAATATTTTTAATTTTAAAACGATTTTTGGGTTGTGAAATATAAAAAAAGTGCAATTATCTCGTTTCTGTAAGCACTTGATTATCAGCGTTTGCCAGTGTAGAATATATACAAAAGTGATTATTGCCATATTCAGCAGTTTGATTTCTACCCTACGAAAACCACAAAAAAAACCTCTAACTGCCAAATTTTGCTAGGGCAATCAGAGGTTTTGAAGTCCAGAGGACTAAGACTTTATGATTTTTGTTCGTCAGATTTTACGGTTTCGGTTTTGGCTTTGATGTCTTTGTTTTCATCAGTATTTTTTAAATAAGTAGGACAAGTATAACGCCGTCCACAAGCCGAGAAACCAATCAAACCTACCAACAAGATTAAAACTAATTTTTTCATATTCAATCCAAATAAAATCTTTAAAAATAATGTTTAACACCCTAATAGTTTAGCTCTTTGAATATACGTCAAAAAGCCAACTTGGTTGCTTAAAATTATGCAGAAAAAATGCCAAATGTAACAAAATTGGGCAAATTTATTTTTTGACAATTTTTCCCTTCAAAAAACCTTAATCGATCACAATACCCCGCAATTGGCTTTTTTTTCCTAATTTTGAGCGCGTGAGTTAAGTATTTTACCAATTATTTTTACATAACTATTTGATAATCAGCATATTACAATGTTTAACTTTATAATTAAAAAGATTTTATACAAGGGTTGGGGCTGGCTGTGGGTCATTTTGCTGGGCATTGTAGCGGCTTGCAAACCCGAATGTGAAAGCCCCCGCACTAATTTTATTTTGATGCGATTTGCCAAAAAATCCAATTTTAGCAATGATACCATTCGCCTGCGCAATCTTAATGGGGTGGGCGTAGGTCTCAATTTTTTGCGCCGCGATACGGCTATTACGCAGTTTGGCTTGCCTATATCCCCTCAAAGTACTGAAATTGCTTATGCTTTTGAATCTGTTTTGAATAATCAAGCCGTGCGCGATACGATTTATTTGCGTTATCAAAGGCGTTTATTTTTTATCAAACCCAATTGTGGCTTGACCGAAGACATTAGCGATTTGCAAATAGTGCGCTCGACTTTTGATACGGCTTGGGTTGCCAAAACCACGCTGGTCAATAGAAAAGAAGGGGCAGATGTTGTTTTGATTTTGCGCTGAGAAACAACAAGTATAATATATAAGTAATTGATTATCAATAAATTATAAAAAATGTTGGCTTTAAGAATTTGTACTATTACGGGGTTGTGGTTGGCTTTTTTCTCGATAAGTTGGGCGCAAAAAAAAGACAGCACTCAACTCAAAACCAAGCCCAAAGAACCTCTGCAAATTACGGGTATTCGCGTGGGACTGGACATCGTGCCACCCATTATCTCGTGGGCTGACCCCGAGGTAATTAACTATGAGGCTACCGCCGAAATTTTGTTGGGTAATAAATATTTTTTGACCGGCGAGTTGGGCAATGCCACTACCAAACGCCAAGCCGAAAATTATGACTACACAAGTCGGGGTTTTTACCTGCGGCTAGGGGGTGATTACTACCTCAAAGCCGCCAATTTGGGCAAAGTAGGCGGAATGGCAAGTTTGGGTTTTCGCTATGGTTTGGCGAGTTTTCAACAACAATTGCGCTATCAAACCAGCAACGACTATTGGGGCAATCAACAGACTCAGCTTACCGACCGCAATTTGCGGGCGCACTGGTTAGAAGTGGTAGGCAATTTTAGGGCAAGTATTTTTAAAAATCTATTTTTTGGACCTACTCTTCGGCTTAAGTTTAGAATTGCCGTGAGCAAAACTGATTTATTAAATGTGCAAGATATACCCGGCTATGGTATCAATAACTTTGCAAGAATCCAACCCGGCTATCAAATTGTCTATCAAATTCCTTTTCGGAAAAATAAACCGCTTGCAAAATAATAATTTCTTGAAATATACCGCAATTGATTACAAATCAAAAAAAACCATAACTCATTGATAATCAATGATTTATGGTTTTTTTTTAAATGTAGTGATTTTATCTAATCTTCAATTCCTTGATAGAGTTTTTGTCTTTCGGCTTGCATTTTGGCGCAATCCAACTCCACGGTCATCTCCTCGGGTTTCTCAAATGCACCTTTGGGGTAGCGTTTGCTCATTTCGGGGTCATTATAGACTTTTTGAAAAAACCGCCCCCAAACCGGCAAAGCCAATACAGCCCCTTGCCCCCAGACAATCGTCTCGAAGCGGGTTGCCCAAGTATCGCCGCCTACCCATACGCCGGCGGCAAGGTTGCGCGTGTAGCCCATAAACCAAGCATCGGCATTCCATTGAGTAGTACCGGTTTTGCAGGCTATTTCGTTGTTATTCCCTATGCCGTACTGCCCCAGAGCTACCGAAGTAGCCCCCGGCACACTGCCATCGCAAGAGCCTTGCATCATATACGTCATTTGATAAGCCACTTCTTCACTAATGGCTTGATGCACTTTGGGGACAAACTCGTGAATCAAATTGCCATATCGATCTTCAATACGGGTGATATATACCGGCTCGGTGTGTTTGCCTTTGTTGGCAAATGTGGAATAAACGCCCAATAATTCATAAATATTGACACTACTTGTACCTAAGCAAATAGTAGCCGATGAGTCCAAAGGACTGGTAATGCCCAAGTCGCGGGAGTACTCGATAGCCATTTTTGTTCCCAAATTTTTGATTAATTGCGCCACAATGGAGTTGGTAGAAGTGGCAATTCCGGCGCGCAAAGACATCGGCGAATAGCTCCACGCTAGATTGGCATTGCGGGGTGTCCAACCTCCACCAAATACTACAGGTTGGTCAACGATTTGGGTGCAAGGCGTATAGCTATTGTCCAAAGCCATTGCATAAATAATGGGCTTGAAAGTAGAGCCGGGTTGTCGCTTGCCTTGATGTACGTGGTCGTATTTGAAGTGTTTAAAATTGATGCCACCTACCCAAGCCTTGATATGCCCACTTTGCGGTTCCATTACCATAAAACCCGATTGGAGGAAGTGTTTGTAATAGCCAATCGAGTCCAAAGGGCTCATCAGGGTATCTTTTTCATAAAAATTACCGTGTTTGTAGGCATACACCCTCATTCGGGTAGGTTTGCGCATTATTTTATAAAATTCTGCCTCACTACCACCGTTTTCTTTGACCATTATCTTATATCGCTCGGTTTTGCGGGCTTCTTTTTCCAAAAATCCGGGGATTTCCTTGTTCCATTCATTGACCCACGGTTTGCGACCTTTCCAATAATCGAGAAAAATGCCTTGAAATTTCTCCAAATGCTCGCGCACCGATTCTTCGGCAAAACGTTGGAGCTTGGAGTCGAGTGTGGTGTATATTCTGAGACCATCTTTGTATAAATCGCGTTTGTTTTCTTGCGCCCATTTCAACAAAAACTTTTGCAGTTCTACTCGAAAATAAGGTGCCATACCCGAAATATGGTCTTCTACCCCATAATGCAGTTCAATGGGAGTTCTTTTTAAGTTTTCACATTCTGAGGCAGACAAAAAATTGTATTTTTGCATTTGCTCCATCACCGTATTGCGGCGGTTTTTGGAGTTTTTGGGATTCGAGATAGGGCTATAGTAAGACGGAGCTTTGAGCAAACCCACCAAAGTAGCCGATTCTTGCACATTGAGTTGGCTGGGGTGTTTGTCAAAAAAAGTACGAGCCGCCGTACTAATCCCAAAGGCATTGCTCCCAAACTCTACGGTATTGAGATACATTTCAATAATTTCGCGCTTGGTATAGTTGCGTTCAATCATAATGGCGGTGAGCCACTCTTTGGATTTGGTAATCAAAATACCCAAAATTGGGGTTTTGGTTAGGCTACCTTGACTTTCTTCCTTGCGCATCCGAAAGAGGTTTTTTGCCAACTGTTGCGAAATGGTACTACCCCCACCATCGCGCCCCAGTTTGATAATAGCGCGTATCATTGCATAGGCATCAATGCCGGAGTGTTCTTCAAAACGGATGTCTTCGGTGGCTATCAAAGCATTGACCAAGTAAGGCGAAAGTTCTTCGTATTTGACCGGCGTGCGGTTTTCGCGGTAATATTTACCCATCAACACATTGTCTGCCGAATAAACCTCCGAAGCCAGTTCGTTGCGCGGATTTTCCAACTCCGAAAGGCTGGGAATATCGCCAAACCAACCAAACCAATTGTACGCTACCGCCACAAAATACAAAATGATGAGCAAAACGAGCGAAGCAAAGCTTACCCACAAGCCCATAATAACCCGATAATATTTTCCTTTGATGACTTGCATATTGATACAAAATGAGGAATTACAAATGGGGAATTAGAAATTTTCTAAATCTTTGTTTTTTTATAAATACTTGATAATCAGAAGATTATGATAAAATAAACTATTTACTTCAACTGCTAAATTATTTCTCCAATTATCAACTTGCTAAATTACAACCAAAATACCTTGTTTTGCAAGTATTTTATTAATTTTGATGACTGCGGGGGCAATATCGCTAGGCTTCGGCTAATCATTTTTTAGATTTCAGAACCCTCTAACCTCAATAAAGTGTTAAAACTTTGCCGAAGCCGAATGAGTAATGTAAGTTGCGTAGCACCTGAAAACGCACTCAAAACCCCACCCCAAACCCCTCCCCGTTGAGGGAGGGGCAGGGGCGGGGTTCAAAATACGGTACTACGCAACTTGCATTAAGTAGTTGGTAATCAATTGGTTATAATATATTTGGTGGTTTGTTCAGCAATTCCCACTATAAAATAGTTAAGCAAAAGTTTGATATTTTAACTTTTACATTTATAAAAATAACAAAAAACATAAGTGATTGATAATCAGTGTTTTAAATGTATTTCTCGTTAAATTGCCCTTAGCGAGACCCTAGAATTTCGGAGTGAAAAGCCGTATAAATTCATTATGAAGCGAGCTTCAGCGAGCGACTAAGTGAATTTTAGACTTTTCGCCCCGAAATTCAGGATATTTTCGGTGCAGGCTTGATTTCGTTGTTTCTTTTTTATCAAGAAAAAGAAAGTTGTAAAAAAAGTGTATTTATAAGTGCTTCATTATCAATTAGTTATATTAAAATTTACTTTTGAAAATTCTAAAAAATTTAGGTTTCCCCAGCAAAATGGAAGACTATTCATACCGTAAAGATTCTACCGGATTGGCTTGGGCTTTTTCATATACCAATAGCAACAGCAAGACCAAACTAAGCCCAAAAGCCGCCAAACCCGCCCCCAATATACACAATAGGATAGCCAGCGTAGAAATGGTATAAGCAAAATTTTGTAACCAAATGTAGGCTATGCTCCCTACCAAGGGCAAGGCGATAAGCATACTGATTAGTACCAGTTTTTGAAAATCGAATGCCAAAAAAAACATAATTTCGCGCGACGAAGCCCCCAAAGTTTTGCGAATCCCAATTTCTTTGGTTCTTTGGCTTACACTAAAAGAGGTAATGCCTACCAAACCCATCAATGCCACCAAAATAGGAATCACCGAGCTGCTATACACGATTTGGGGTAGAATAAGGTAGGGCTGGAGGCTTTCCTGCATATATTTTTGCATCGAGATATGGTATTTGTTCGCATTACTCAGCCTATTTTGATTAAAAACGCGCTCGATAGCCGGAAAAATCTTATTTTGTTGGGCAGGGTCAATGCGAATAGTCCAGTTATAAAATTGATAAAAGGGATATTTATCAATCGTTTGTTGGGGGTTGTTGTAAATCAAAATTTCAGGTAGAGCTTTTTCATCAAAATTGTTCACATAATCTTGTACTACGCCAGTGATTACAAAATTGTACTCCGGCAAATTGTTGAGTTTCAGTTCTTCCCCCAAAGGATTTTTTAACTGGTGTCGGCGAACAAAGGCGCGATTGACCAAAACGGGGTATTTTTGCGGACTGATTTTACCAAGATTCCGAAAATCCTGCCCTGCCACTATTTTGAGCCGGAGCGTGGCTATGTAATCGGCTTCCAGACAGTTAAAAATCGTATTTTTGAAAGGTTTGCCCTTGACCAAGCCCTCAATGGTGCGCCCGCGCGAGTTGGTAAAAGTAATGCTGATGTTTTTGACTCCTTTGATTTGGGCAATTTGGTTTTTGATGGTCAAATGAGTTTTGTTCAATATTTCATTGGCAGTTTGAGGGTATAATTCAAATACATCGTTCAAATCGCGCCCTTGGGAGATGTATTTTTGGCGTAGAAAATTTAATTGCCAATTCATAATCAGCATAATGGCAATAAATGTAATGGCAATCGCAAATTGTAAAATCACCAAAAATGCCGAAAAACGATTTTTGAAGCCGATTTTAGTATTGCCTTTGATAAACTCACTCACCTGATAACTCGAGAACACCAAAGCCGGATACAAACCTGCCAAAAAAGTAGATAGCAAGAGCAAAATCGCCAACCAAGCAAATATTTGTAAAATAGAATGGATATTGAGATACAACTCCTTGGCTATCAAGGCGTTAAATGTGGGCATCAGCACATAACTTAAGCCAATTGCCAAGCTCATAGCTACAAGATTGAGCATCAATACCTCGCTGTAAAACTGGGCTATCAAATCGCGGCGGCTTGCGCCCAGTGCCTTGCGCAAACCGATTTCGCGCGAGCGATGCAGGTATTGCATCAGCGAAAGATTGGTAAAATTGAAACAAGCCACCAAGAGCAATACCATAGAAATACCTGTAAAAATATAGCTATACCGCCAACTACTTTGGCGTTTGATGACCGCGCTTTGGTTTTTGAGGTTTTGGGGGTTGAGATGAAAATCTTTTAAAGGCAATAGCCGGATTTTTTGGTGTGCCGGATTATACATTTCGCCTTCGGTGTGGAGGTAGCGGATAGAATCAGCCCTTACATAACTGCGATACAATTGGCTAATCTTGGCTTCCAGTCGGCTACGGCGGGCGGTGGCTTTGGTCAGTACAAAAGTAGTAGAGGCATTGTATAGCCAAGGATAAGGAAAATCGGCTCGCTCCGCTTGGCGCAAAAAACTCGGGTAGGGAATGATGATATTGTATAAAATAGACGAATTGGGCGGGCAATTTTCAATGACTCCTTTGACCACCAAAGTATCCCACACATTGCCGATTTCGGTTTCGTACAATATTTTCCGATTCAAAATATTGATTGTACCAAAGTATTCAATGGCGGCATTTTCGCTCAAAACTACCGAGTTGTTGCCCAATAAGGCAGTTTTGGGATTGCCTTTTAATAATTTAAAATTAAAAATTCGGAAAAAATCGCCGTCAAAAGCTTCCAAAGACGTATTGTATTTTTTATCCCCGATTTTGATGGTTCTACCCAGCTCAAAACCTCGAGCTACGGCTTCTATTTCGGGCATTTGCGCAAGCAGAGGGGCTAACTGATGCGATGTTTGATTGGGATAACTCGGATTGCTTCTTTGGTTATATACTTGATAAATTCGGGCATTATTGGGGTGAAATGTATCAAAACTCAACTCATCTTGCACATACAATATCATCAAAATACAAATGGTAAGGGCTACCGCCAAGCCGGATATGTTGATAATGGTATAAACTCGGTTGCGCCAAAAATAACGCAAGGCTATTTTGAGATAATTCTTGATCATTTATTTTTATTGCGATGCTATTTTGTTAAGTGTCTGATAATCAATGGAATACAATTTAATCTAAATGGGGTGCATTTCAAATTTACGTTTTAAGACCTCACCCCTGCCCTCTCCTCTGAGAGAGGGAATCTAAGGAATAAATTTGAAATGCACCCTCTAAATGCGTCTTTTGGAGTATATTGAAAAAATATTAAAATGAATTGTTTAAATACAATGCCTACCAAATTATCATCCTGTAAGGATTTTTTTAATACACTTTGGTCTAGTTTTTCTATAATTACCTGAAAATCAAGGGTTTATGAGTTTCTTTGAAAACGAGAAAAGTCCACCAAGTTCCTTTCAGGATGACTTGCTTGTTTTTTCTAATTTTTTATTTTTTAAAATTACCCTCTAACCAATTCTCAAGGGTATTTTCGTCAGTTCTGCCATACACATCTCGGAAATAACCAAAAAAATGTTTTTGATACGCTTCTTCACTCAAATTTTGATTGGTAGAGAGGTCAAACAACACTTGGTATTCGGCTTTTAAAGCATTTTCATCTAAAAAAATCGGGCGAAAAGTTGCCAATTTTTCCACTGAGCGAGGGTTGCGCACCACCCAAAACACTTCAAATTTGTTGGGGGAGCTTACCTTACCTTTTTTGTCCACAAAAAGTTGGTTTTTGTCCAAGACCAACTTGTTTTCGGGGCTTGCCCATTTGTTGGTTACGGTGCTATCGTTTAATTGATAGCGAATTTGAAAAAATTGATTGGGGCTGGCTTTGAATTTGGTATGATCCACTTCAAACGCCAATTGGTCGCCCACAATATAAAAATCCGATTCGCCAAAATACTCTTTGAAATCGCGGACGTGGCTTGGTGTACCACGCGTCGATAGCGAAGTATTGGTGTTGAGTGGCAACACAAGGTCGCGGGCAAAGGCTACGGTTTCGCCCTTGTTGGTGGCTTGGGCTGGGCTTTTGATGACAAACCGCCCGAGCGAATTGTCGCTCACAATCATAGAAGCATCTTGAGTTTTGAACAAAAGCTGCTCATTTTTGATGATTTTCATTCCGGTTTTGAGGGCAAGCTGGGTCTTTTGAATCATAATGATGCCATTGATGCGAATAATTTGATAAAAATCATCGTAGCTGGGCTTATGGCTCATCAAAATAGTGAGGGATATAAAAAAAACAAATAACTTTTTCATAAGAATAAGACATTTAAAAGCGCAAAATAGTTAAAAATGGAATGTGAGTAATTTTTTTTCATATTTTTCGTCTAACTTCAAGCTGATAATTTTATGCCAAGTGGGTTACGCTTTCACGCACCACGTAGTTTGCAATATCATCAAACTTTTAAAACAGGTAGCAATATAACCAATTGTATTGATTATCAGATAATTGTAAAAAATAAAAGGTTCTCGACATCTTTCAAAAAATGAAAAATAATACTTCCCATTTTTTCTTAAAAATATTCATTTTTTAGGGTCTTAATTTTTAACTCCCCAAAAATGTAAAAACAATACTACTATACAATTCTATTTTCGCGCAAAGACGCAAAGGCGCAAAGTACTAATAATCAATAAATTGGGTCTTAGTGGTGAATTAAAATAACGTGAATATTTTGAAATATATTAAAAAAGTACAAAAAATTAAATTTTTAAAAAAACAATCCAAAATCCCCCAAGTCATCATCCTGCGTGGAACTTTGTTAAATTTTTACCTCTTAGATTTTTTCTGTAATTATTTGATAATCAATAAATTATGATTTATTTAAAGGCTCAAAAAGT